>NZ_RQII01000053.1 GCF_004761975.1 Planococcus koreensis
AAAAAGTCGAAGATTACATGTATTATTACAACTATATACGACCGTTCCAAAAATTAAACTGCCACTCTCCGATTGAATATCGGACAATGGCAGCCTAGGTGTTTTTTCTGGTGTCTCAAATTAACGGGTCAGTCCACGGGGCCTCACTGTGTTTCATTATCCCAAGTTTTCAAGCAGCTTCAACGCTTCGCGGTTGAACGCCGGCAGGTCGTCGGGTTGGCGGCTTGTCACCAATTGGTTCTGGCAGACAACCACTTCTTTGTCGACCACTTTCGCGCCGGCATATTCCATGTCCGTCTGAATCGATTTGAAGCCGGTAGCGTCGCGTCCTTCCAGGGCTTTAGCTGAAATCAGCAATTGCGGTCCGTGGCAAATGGCAAAGACCGGTTTTTGCGCATCCATGAATGCTTTCGTAAATTTCACGAAACGGTCGTCCGCGCGCAATTGATCCGGCGAAAATCCGCCTGGCAGGAATAATGCATCGAAATCATCCGGGCTGACTTCGTCGATGCCCTTGTCGATCGTCACCGTGGCTTCGCCTTGCTTGCCTGTGACTTCTTTGCCGGCTTCCTTTTCAATCGTAAAGACTTCATGGCCCGCTTCGTTGAACGCTTTCGTCGGGTCTGTATATTCCACATCTTCAAACATGTCAGTAATTAACGTTGCAATTTTCGCCATCATCTTCCACTCCTCGTTTATTTAGTCTCCCTTAGTATTCCACGAGAAAACTAATTTAAACACTAAGATTAGCGGAATTTGGAAACGAACGGATTGTCCTGCTCCCAAAAACGGTACGGATAATGGACAGCTTCCTGCGAATTGGCGATGCCGACCCGTGGGCCTTCCACAATTGCGTGGACCGGATCGCCTTCTGCGATATACAGCGGGCGCTCTGTAAAATAATGGCCGTAATAATCCATTGTGATGCCCATCGCTTTGGTCAACTTTCCAGGGCCGCTCGTCCACTGCTTGATCGGCAGGTGCTTGCCGCGCAATTCCGCCATCAAATCGATGCCTTCGACAGGCTCGACTGCGCGGATTAAAATTGCACGCGGCGTATCCACAGGTCCGCTGACGACATTGACCAAAGTATGGGTATGCATTTGGTACGTATAAACACTGCCGGCTTTGCCGAACATGATTTCTGTGCGCTTTGTGCGGCGGTTGCCGAAACTATGGGCAGCACGGTCTTCCGCTCCCATATAAGCTTCCGTTTCAACGATGCGCCCTGCGACCGTTCCGGCTGGCGTTTCGTGGACCAATAGCTGGCCCAGCAGAGAACGCGCCAATTCGAGGGTCGGTGCATCAAAAAATTGTGCAGAGACTGGTTTAAACATGAATTGATCCCTCCTATCCGGAATTATACCGGATTAGGGGCAGTCACCGCTTCTATGAGGGGTTTGATGTCTTCGATTTTATCTTCATAAAAGGCTTGGACAATGGCGCTCCCGACAATAAATCCGTCGACATCATCGCGCAGCAGGTCGACGTGATGGGTTTTCGAAATTCCGAAGCCTGCGTAGACAGGTACCGGGCTCTTTTCGCGCACACGCCGCATGAACGTCCGGACATCGTTGGACATTTCATCCCGTGCGCCAGTGATGCCGGTTACTGTGACCGCGTAGACAAAGCCTTCCGCTTCCTGCAAAATCGCGTCCAAACGCTTCTCAGTCGTTGTCAACGTGACCAATTGGACAAGCGCCATATCTTCTTTCTTCAAATATGTCTCAGCCAGCTGCCGATGTTCGTAAGGAAGATCCGGAATGATGACAGCGGAGACGCCTGCGCTTTTCGCTTGTTTGGCGAAGCGCTCCACTCCGAATTTGATGACCGGGTTCAGGTACGTCATAATCAGCAGCGGCACTTTCACTTCGAATGTCCAGCCCGCCATCTCATTCAATACCTTTTCCAGCGTCACGCCTTCTTTCAGCGCACGGTCACCCGCCGCTTCAATCGTTGGCCCATCCGCTACAGGATCCGAAAAGGGGATGCCGACCTCAATAGCAGTAACGCCGGCTTCCTGAAGGTATTGGACCTGCTCTTTCAGCCGATCCAGCCCTCCGTCTCCAGCCATGATATAAGCCACAAAAGCTTTCTCGCCGTTTTCTTTCAATACCGAAAGCCTGTTCATGCCAACCCCTCCAATTTCTCGGCGTAAGTCGCCATGTCTTTATCGCCGCGCCCCGAAACGCAGATAACCAGAATTTCATCCTTGTTCATCTCTTTGGCCGTCTTCTCCGCCTGCGAAATTGCATGAGCCGTTTCGAGCGCCGGGATGATGCCTTCCAAACGTGAAAAGGAAATGACCGCCTCAAGTGCTTCAGCATCAGTGATCGCTTTGTATTCAACACGCCCGATATCCGCAAGATACGCGTGCTCAGGTCCGATTCCAGGATAATCCAAGCCAGCGGAAACCGAATGGGCTTCCAGCACTTGGCCCGAATCCGATTGCAACAGCTTCATGAATGCGCCGTGCAAGACGCCTTCGGTACCTTTCGTCATCGTTGCCGCATGCTTTTCAGTTTCTGTTCCTTCTCCGGCCGCTTCAACACCGATCAACCGCACCGACTCGTCTTTCAAGAACGGGTAGAACATGCCGATGGCGTTGCTGCCGCCGCCGACGCACGCCAAGATGGTATCTGGCAAACGCCCTTCGTGCTCCACAATTTGGCGCTTCGTTTCTTCGCCGATGACACTCTGGAAATCCCGCACCATCGTCGGGAACGGATGCGGCCCCAGCGCAGAGCCGATCAAGTAATGTGTATCTTCCACATTCGTGACCCAGTAGCGCAGCGCTTCATTGACCGCATCTTTTAATGTTGCACTGCCTTTTGTGACGCTTTCAACGCGCGCGCCCAATAATTTCATGCGGAACACATTGAGCTGCTGGCGCTTGATGTCTTCTTCGCCCATGAAAATGACGCAATCGAGGTCAAATAATGCGCACACTGTCGCTGTTGCGACGCCGTGCTGCCCTGCTCCTGTTTCCGCAACAATTTTGCGTTTGCCCATGCGCATGGCAAGCAATGCCTGGCCAATCGCGTTATTGATCTTATGAGCGCCAGTATGGTTCAAATCTTCACGCTTCAAATAGACTTTCGGTCCACCCCACGCCTCCGTTAAACGCTTTGCATACGTCAGAGGCTGTTCGCGCCCGACATATTCTTTCAGGTAATGGTGATATTCTTTCTGAAATTCGGGGTCATCTTTTGCTTCCGTATATGAATCTTCCAGTTCCTTGACCGCCTTCATCAAGGTTTCCGGAACAAATTGTCCACCGTATTTACCGAAAAACCCAACTTTCTCTATTGTCTCCTGCATCGAATCACCCTTCGCTTTCTGAATAAAATGCTTTATTTTCACGGCGTCTTTGACGCCTTCTGTTTCGACTCCACTCGAGACATCCACCATGAACGGCTGTGTCTGCCCAATTGCCGCGGCCACATTGTCCGGATTCAATCCACCGGCAACAATCAGCCGGGAAGTGTCTATTCCAGCCCCTGCCAATAACGTCCAGTCAAATACATGGCCGCTGCCCCCGCGGTAATCCGTTCCCGGGGCGTCCACCAAAACGAAATCAGCAACTGACCGGCCGAGCTTTTCGGCATCTGCTGTGGTGCGAATTGAGAAAGCCTGCACGACTGGCACCGAAATCGCCTGCACGAGCTCATCCGGTTCATCGCCGTGCAATTGGACCATTGTCAACGGCACTTCGCGGACAGTCCTCTCAATTTCTTCAAGTGCTGCATTGACGAAAACACCAATTTTATCGACGCCTGCGGGCACATGCTTCGCAAGTTCTGCCGCTTTTTCCACACTGATCCGCCGCTTGCTTGGCGCAAAGACAAAACCGATGGCATCCGCTTGTCCAGCAGCTTTTACGTGCTGGACTTCCATGAGGCCGCAAATTTTCACTTTCGTCATTTCGCCGCCTCCTCTGAAGTCGCTTCTTGAATCCATGAGCCCGGGTCAGCCGCACGCATCAGCGCTTCGCCGACCAGCACGCCTGACGCCCCGTGACCGAATACAAACGCGGCATCCTGCTTTGTCGCAAGGCCGCTTTCGCTTATCAATACACGCTTGCCGTCGCCCGGGAATTCTTTTGCCAATTCGGCCGTCCGTTCGAGCGACACCTCAAACGTCTTCAAATCACGATTATTGATACCGATCAATTGCGCGTCTAATTCGAGTGCACTTGCCAGTTCCTCGCTGTCGTGCACTTCAACGAGCACTTCAAGGCCCGCAGACTCCGCGTAAGCGAATAGCCGGTGAAGCTCCTCTTTTTCAAGTGCCGCTACAATAAGCAGGATAATGGTCGCCCCTGCCGCTTTCGCCCGGTCGACCTGGATTTCGCTGACGATGAAATCTTTGCACAGGACCGGGATCGATACCGCCCTCGCCACTTGGCGCAAGTCTTCGATCGATCCTTTGAAATAACTTTCATCGGTCAATACCGAAATCGCTGCTGCTCCGGCCGCTTCGTATTTCTTAGCTTGTGCAACAACATCCACATCCGTGGAAATGTCGCCTTTCGAAGGAGAAGCGCGTTTGATCTCCGCAACGACCCCCCGCCGTTCCTGCAGATGGGAAATCAACAAGGTTTTTGCCGGAAATTGTTCCTGAACCTCTGCTGCTTCGCTATACCCTTGTATCTCTATGCGTTTTGTTTCAATGATTTGGTCCAAGATTGTCATACACACACCTCCGAAGTTAATCTATGCAGTTCGAAAACCCGAGCGGTTTCTCCTGACAAAATCGATTTTCGCGCCTGGTGCACGCCTTCCGCAATGCTTGCCGCGCGGCCGCTTGCGTAAAGGCAGGCACCTGCGTTCAAAGCGACCGTATCGAGGTAGGGGCTTTCATTGCCATTCAATACATCCATGAAAATTTCCGCGTTGCGTTCCGGTTCCCCGCCGCGGATCGCTTCGATTGGTGCCACTTCAAGACCCGCTTCATGCGGATGGAACGTCGACGCGTGCTTGCCAGTTTCATCAAAAAAGATCAATTCATTGGTTCCCGCAAGCGACAATTCATCCAAGCCGCCTGCACCGTGGACGATCACTCCACGCTTGCGGCCTAGACGCATCAATGCGTCAGCCATTGGCTCCATCATATCGCGGCGGTAGACGCCGGTCATTTGAACCGTGACAGGCAGCGGGTTCGCGAGCGGCCCTGCCAGATTGAAGATGGTCGGCGTACCGATGTTTTTGCGGATGTCCCGCAATTTGCCGAGTGCCGGATGGATCACCGGGGCGAACAAGAAAGCGATTCCTGTCCCCTCGAGCATCCCGGGAATTTTCTCCGTATCCGAATCAACAGCGATGCCGAGTGCTTCCAGCACATCCGAGCTGCCTGTTTTGCTCGAGACGCTGCGATTGCCGTGTTTTGCCACCGTCATTCCGGTTCCTGCTAAAACAAATGCGGTCAAAGTGCTGATGTTGAAACTGTAAGACCGGTCCCCGCCGGTTCCACAAACATCAACCAGTTCTCCCGACACTTCCGGCAGTGCGATGGCTTTCTCCCGCATCGCCTTCACCAATCCCACTAGTTCATCAGCCGTCTCGCCTTTTTCATGCAGACCGATCAAAAACTCCTTGATTTGTGCGTCTTCCATATCTCCGTTCAATAAACTGCGTGATTTTTCCAGCATCTGCTGTTCTGTCATATTCTCTGCTCTGCTCATTTTTCAGCTCTCCTCAACTCGTTTTTAAATGCAAAAATCCCCGCAACCGGACAGATATCCGGTTGCGGGGACGGGTTAAACCGCGGTACCACCACGCATTAATGCAAATTTTGCACTCACTTAAAACAGGCTCTTCGCCTTTCCCTTTAACGCAGGGCTTACGTCTGCCTTACTCGCTTCCGCTTTCTGGCCAGCTCTCCTAAGTCCATTCGCGCAAGTGATCCAATCAGCTTCCACCAGCCGCTGACTCTCTAAAATGGATCCCCTTGCCTACTCGTCTCAATCCTCGATTTGTACACTCTTCTATTCTTAACTTTTCTAGGCTCTTCTCTCAAATAGACTTGCCGCTCGTTCAACAAGTTGTCCCTCATGTTAAAAGGTTTTGTTTATTCTGTCAAGTCATATGTGTTCGGGAAACAAATTTTTCACCCATAATGGCCTGCCATTTCTTTGCGCAGCGCGGCTTTCAAGAATTTCCCGACGGACGTCTTCGGCACTTCCTTCAGGAACACCACATCGTCCGGAACCCACCATTTGGCGAACTGGCTTTCCAGGTACGCCAACAACTCCGCCTTCATGGCATCGTCTTCCCGGTAGCCTTCTTTCAGCACGATACATGCCAAGGGGCGCTCGAGCCATTTTTCATGAGGGATGGCGATGACCGCGGCTTCAAAAACCGCTTCATGGGTCATCAACGCGTTTTCGAGGTCGACGGAGGAAATCCATTCGCCGCCGCTCTTGATCAGATCTTTTGTGCGGTCCGTCAATTTGATATAGCCGTCCGACTCGATGACCGCGATATCGCCGGTATACAGCCAGCCGTCACGGAAGGCATCTGCCGTCCGTTCATCCTTGTAGTATTCATCTGCAATCCAGGCGCCTTTGACGTTCAGTTCACCCATCGTCTCGCCGTCCCACGGCGCTTCGCCGTTTTCATTGACAATGCGCACTTCCAGGCCAGGCATCGGGAGACCGGCCATTGACCGGCGCTCGATCCGCTCATCCATCGATAAGCCCTCCATCGCGGAAGTGGTTACGGCCAAGCTGACAAGCGGCGACGTTTCAGTCATGCCGTAGCCGGTGACGAACGGCACATGGTATTTTTCCTCAAATGCGCGGATCAGGCCTTTCGGCGATGCCGAACCGCCGCAGATGATCATGCGCAGCGTGTCGATATTGCGTGGATTGGCTTCCAGTTCTTTCAGCACGCCGAGCCAGATTGTTGGCACGCCGGCGGTCAATGTAACTTTTTCCTGTTCGATCAAATCCAGCAGCATGCCTGGCGCGAAGCCCGGCCCAGGCAGCACTTGCGTCGTGCCGAACAATACCGCCGCAAACGGCAGCCCCCATGCATTGGCGTGGAACATCGGCACGATTGACAATGCGATGTCCCGCTCTGAAAGCGCCATGGAGTCTGCCATGCCGAGTGCATAGCTGTGCAGCACCAGCCCGCGATGCGTATAGACGACGCCTTTTGGATTGCCAGTCGTAGCCGATGTATAGCACATGCCAGCCGGCGTATTTTCGTCCAGGTCTTCCGGGAACTCGTAGCTGCCGTCTTCAGCCGCCATCAATTGTTCATAAGAATGGACATTCTCGAGCTGCGTTTCAGGCAAGTCCAAGCCATCTTTCATGATGACGAAATGCTTGACCGTTTTGAGGTGAGGGGCAATTTTTTCAATCAGTGGAAACAAATCATGGTCCACTAGCAGGATGTCATCTTCTGCGTGGTTGATGACATAAATGATGTGTTCGGGAGACAAACGGATATTGACCATATGCAAAATCGCACCTGCGCCAGGCACGCCGAAATACAATTCCAAATGGCGATGATGATTCCAGGCGAAACTGCCGACTTTCACACCCCGGCCCATGCCGATTTTCTCCAACGCCGCAGCCAATTGGCGCGTGCGTTTGGCAAAATCTTTATACGGGATGCGGTGGATCGTATTTTCCCCCGTGCGCGAAATGATTAATTTCTCCGGAAAATAACGTTCAGCCCTTTTGACGAATGAAGACAATAACAACGGTGCGTCCATCATAAAACAACCAGCTCCTTTTCATCATTTTTCATCCTGTACCTGCTGTTTGAAATTTTCACGCGCCTTGAATTGAGGATGCTGAAAGCGTTCATGCGCTTTCAGCACCGGGGCAAGGCAGCAATCAACTGTTAACGACGCCTCATACCATTCTTGCCACATCCGCTCTTTGAAAAAAGCGGCAACTTGCGCATGCTCCAGGCTTCCTAAGGCCTTTGCGCCCCAGCTCCGCCATTCGGTACGGCCAGCCCATTCACAGAAATTATGCCAAAATTTCTCTTCCAGCGCTCCAAGGGTAACGTAACGTCCGTCTTTTGTTTCATAAATTGCGTAGCTGATCCGGGAGCCGCCAATTTCAGGAATGCCGCTTTCGGAAACTCCCCGGTTTTGGTAAATATCGTGATTGCCTTGAAACTCAGCCATTGCTTCTGCCAAAGCAATATCCAAATGCACCCCTTTGCCTGTACGGTATTTTCGCAGCAGCGCTGACAAAATCTGTTCTGCAGCCAATAGCCCACCCGTATAATCGGCAAATGTATTGGTGGGATGCACAGGGCGTCCGACGGTGTCCGACATCTGTTCGAGCGCACCGGACAACGCCATATAATTCAAATCGTGGCTGCCAAGCAATGCGAGCGGACCTTTTTGGCCATAGCCCGAAAGCGAGCAGTACACCAAATCGGGTTTGATGCGCTTCAACGTTTCATAGCCTAGCCCGAGCTTTTCCATGACCCCTGGACGGAAGGTTTCCAAAAGGACATCCGCCGTTCCCACCAAAGCACGCATTTCCTGGAGGCCTTCTTCCGACTTCAAATCGATGGCGACAATGGTTTTGCCGGCATTATTGGCTTCATGCACCAATCCACCGCCCATATACCTGGCGGGATCGCCTGCTGGCGGTTCGATTTTGATCACTTCCGCTCCCATCCGCGCGAGGCGCATGCCCGCATACGGACCAGGAACATAATAGGTCACATCCAGCACACGGATCCCCTTCAGCGCCCCCTCCATTTACAAGCCCATCCGTTTGGCAATGATCGTCTTCATGATTTCGTTGGAGCCGGCGTAAATCGCAGCCACCGGGATATCCCGATAACGGCGCGCAATTTTGTATTCCTCCATATAGCCGTAGCCGCCGTGAAGCTGCATGCATTCGCCCGCAATCTTTTTGGCGGTGTCCGTCAGCCAGTATTTCGCCATCGACACTTTCGAAACGATGTCTTTGCCCGCCATATGGTCTTCGATGAGCGATTCCAGGAAGGAATGGCCCAATTCGATTTCAGTGGCCATTTCAACTAGCTTAAACTGCGAATTCTGGAATGAGCCGATCGGTTTGCCGAACACTTTTCTTGATTTGACGTAATCCAAAGTCATTTCAAGCATATCTTCCGAAGCCGTCTGGGCAGCAAGCGCCACTACCAGACGTTCTTGCTGCAATTTTTCCATTAAATATGTAAAGCCTTTATTTTCCTCGCCGATGAGGTTTTCGACCGGCACGACACAATCCTCAAAATACAGCTCAGACGTGTCTTGCGCATGAAGCCCAACTTTATCGAGCTTGCGCCCTTTCGTGAAGCCAGGCATGCCTTCTTCGACCATAAGCAGTGAAATCCCGCGATGCTTCGGCTCCGCTTTCGGGTCGGTTTTGACTACGACCACCACATGCGTGGAATTGATGCCGTTGGTAATGAAGGTCTTCTGGCCATTGACGATGTAATTGCTGCCATCGCGCACGGCAGTAGCCGAAATATTGGCCAAGTCGGACCCTGCACCCGGTTCAGTCATAGCGATTGCAGTGATAAACTCACCCGACACACAGCCCGGCAGCCAGCGCTGCTTCTGTTCTTCCGTACCGTATGCTTCAATATAAGGCACCGTAATGTCATTGTGGAGGCCGACACCCGTCAAACTGGCGCCTACCCGTTCCATTTCTTCCCCGATAATCACCGCGTAACGGAAATCAAGGCCGAGGCCGCCGTATTGTTCTTCAACTTGCGGGCATAAAAAGCCCATATCGCCCAAGCGCTTCCAGAACGATTTCGGTATCAGGTGGTCTTTCTCCCATTGGTCGTATTGCGGAACCGCTTCTTTCTCCAGAAATTTGCGGAGTGATTTGCGGAACATTTCATGCTCTTGTTCTTCAAAACGATATTTCGCCATTTCCAGTTCCCCCTATCGTTTATTTCGGCTGCATGCGGATTGCTCCGTCAAGGCGGATCACTTCACCGTTCAGCATAGTATTTTCCAACATGCTCTGCACCAATTGGGCATATTCTGCCGGCCGGCCGAGGCGCGCCGGAAATGGCACAGCACGGGACAGCGACTCGATTGCCGCATCCGGCAAGCCGTCAACCATCGGCGTCTGCATCAGTCCTGGCGCAATTGCCAGGACGCGGATGCCATCGCGCGCAAGTTCACGTGCAATCGGCAGCGTCATTGACACGACGCCGCCTTTCGAAGCGCTATAGGCAGCTTGTCCGATCTGCCCTTCATACGCAGCCACTGAAGCCGTCGAAATGATGACGCCACGCTCCCCTTCGTCATTCGGCGTATTTTGCTGCATCGCTGCAGCTGCCACGCGGATGACGTTGAATGTACCGACCAAGTTCACTTGGATGACTTTTTCAAATTGGCTGAGGTCGATCGGCGCGCCTTTCGAAACGACTTTGCCAGGCGTCCCTATACCTGCACAATTGACAACTGCATTGATTGAACCGAAGCGTCCAACCGCTTCCGCAAAATTCTTTTCCACTTGTGCCGCATCGGCCACATTCGTCTCAAAATAAGCGGCTGTTTCTTCCCCGAGCTCCGCAACAAGCGCAAGTGCCCGTTCTTTGTTCAAATCAAAGATGGCCGCTTTGCCGCCACCTGCTGCAATACGGCGGACTGTCGCCTCCCCGAGGCCAGAAGCCCCTCCAGTCACAACTGCTTTGACATCTGAAAATTTCATCTATGCTGCCCCTTTCTTCTATAAACGTTCAATAATTGTCGCGTTCGCCATGCCCATCCCTTCGCAGATTGCCAGCAAGCCGTAGCGCCCGCCGCTGCGTTCAAGCTCGTGCAGCAGCGACACCATAAGTTTTGTGCCGGTTGCACCGAGTGGATGCCCAAGTGCGATGGCACCGCCATTGACATTCAATTTTTCCGGGTCGCCGCCCGTTTCCACCAGCCACGCCAATGGCACTGGGGCAAAAGCTTCGTTCACTTCGTAGCGGTCCATATCGCCGATTTCCAGCTTCGCTTTTTCAAGCACTTTCTTCGTTGCGGCAATCGGCCCCGTCAGCATCAACGTCGGATCAGAACCGACGACTGACCGGGCAATGATACGGGCTTTCGGCTGCAAGCCGAGTTCGTCCGCTTTTTCACGGGACATCAACAATACCGCCGATGCGCCGTCGCTCATTTGGCTGGCATTGCCTGCTGTAATGACGCCATTTTCCTGGAACACCGTCTTCAGGCCAGCCAAAACCTCCATTGTCGTTCCCGGTCGCGGCCCTTCGTCAACAGATACTAAGCGCTTTTCCCCGTTCTCGCTTTCTACCGGGATAGCCGCAATCTCCTTTTCGTAGAAACCGTTATCGATGGCCCGCTGCGCACGCTTGTGGCTTTCGACCGCGTAAGCATCCAATTGCTCCCGCGTAAAACCCCATTTTTCTGAGATGCGTTCAGCCGACAGCCCCTGGTTGATGATTTCGTATTGCGCAGTTAATTTTCCGCTCGGCTTCGCGCCTTGCATATTCGAGAACATCGGTACGCGCGTCATGCTTTCCACTCCACCGGCGATGACGATTTCCATATCACCTGCCAATATTGCTTGCGCACCGAAATGGACCGCCTGCTGGCTCGAGCCGCATTGCCGGTCGATTGTCACACCCGGCACATAATCCGGGAATCCAGCGATTAAAGCCGCGGTCCGCGCAACATTGCCGCCTTGTTCGCCCACTTGCGAAACACAGCCTAAAATCACATCTTCCACCATGCCTTTTTGCACGCCGGCTCGTGCTACCAATTCCTCCAGCACGAGTGCTGCCAATTCATCCGGCCGTGTTTCTGCAAACATGCCTTTGCGGCGTCCGACTGCCGAACGCACCCCTTCAATAATGACCACTTCTCTCATTTTTACACCCCATCTATATTTATTCTTCTGCAAGCGTTTCCAATTCCCTGAATTGAATGACTATTCACTCATTAAAATTATTGTACAAGAGTTCATTGGCAAATGCCATACAAAAAATCCCGCAGAAACTTCTGCGGGATTTGTGCGTTATTCTTCAATTAATCCTTTTTCCAAAAGGAACTCGCGTGCAACATCGCTTGCCACTTCCTGATCGACGTCCACTTTCGCATTCATCGCGAGCATTTCCTCTTCAGAGATCTGCCCTGCCAAACCTTTCAGCACTTCCTCAAGTTCCGGATACTCTTCAAGCGTATCCATGCGAACGACTGGCGCCGCATCGTATTTCGGGAAGAATGATTTATCGTCTTCGGTCGTTTCCAAATCGAATAATCCGATTCGGCTGTCTGTTGTAAAGGCTGGGATGACATCCACATCGCCATTTTTCACAGCTTCGTACATGATTGCCGGATCGAAGCTTTCAGTTGCGGAGAAATTGAACGGATATGTTTTGATCATGTCATCAAACCCATCGCCTTGGCGTTCGTAGAATGGATGCGGAGCGCCGAATGACATATCTTCCGTTTTGGAGATCTCAGCAAGCTCAGAATATGTTTTCGCGTCATAGCCGCTGTCTTTTGAATACGCCAGCGTATAGCCGTTTTCGAATCCAAGAGGCTCAAGCCATGTCGCACCTAAGGTTTCTTCATAGCCGGCACGCACGCGTTCCAGCACCTCTTCTGAAGACTGGCCAGGTTTCGACTCTTCTTTCAATACGTCTTTCAAGCCTGTGCCTGTGTATTCAACGTACATATCGATGTCCCCTTTTTCCAAGGCAGGGGTCAGTATGGCAACTTCACCAAGGCCATCTTCGTACTCTACTGTATAGTCCGAATTCGCTTCAATATACTGGCCGAGAATATGAGGCAAAATGTATTGCTCTGTCCACGGCTTACCGCCGATGACAATCGGATCCGACGCGCTTCCGCCCGAATCTCCGCCGCATCCCGCTAAAACCGCTGATGCCGCCAATAAAATCACTGCAGCTGATTTCTTCATTTCTTTTCCCCCTTTAAAGTTTCAATCCTTTAGGCGTCGCACGCTTCTCAATCCATTTTAGAATGAGGTCAAAGCCGATGGCAAGCAACGCAACCGGCAAGGCTCCTGCCAGCACCAAGGAATTATTATACGATTGCAGCCCGCGGTAAATGATGTCGCCAAGGCCGCCGGCACCGACGAATGTCGCAAGTGTGGCAATTCCGACTGTCAACACGGTTGCGGTCCGGATTCCCGCCATAATAAAAGGCAGCGCGAGCGGCAATTCGATCTGCCGCAGAATCTGCGTGCGCGTCATGCCCATGCCTCTCCCTGCTTCAATAATTGAGCCGTCGACACCAGTAATCCCCGTATACGTGTTGCGCAAAATCGGCAGCAGCGCATAAATGATCAACGCAATCAATGCCGTCGGCGAGCCGATGCCGAGAATCGGCACCAGAAATCCGAACAGCGCCAAACTTGGAATCGTCTGAAAAACCGCTGTCACTCCGATGATAGGTTCGGCGTATTTCCGGTAGCGCGCAATGAGGATGCCTGTTGGCAAAGCTAACGCCACGCCGACTGCCACAGCTACGAAAGACAAATAAATATGCTCTAAAAACGCACTTTGGATCATGTCTTGCCGAGTCGATAATGTATTAAGGAAATTATTCATCCGACAGCACCTTCTTCCTTGCGGAGCGCTGCCCTTAGCAGATCATGTTCTGAAACGTAGCCGATTACGCGGTCTTCATCCACAACTGCAAGCCGGCTATGCTGGCTCTTTTCAAGCTCGAGCACCGCTTCTTCGATAGTTGCACCAGAAGAAATCTTCTGGGCGTCGCCGCTCCATTCAAGCGCAAACAAGCCGGCAAACTCTTTCAATTTCTTCTCGCCGAATACTCGTTGGCGCTCGATCCGTTCCGTACCGATAAAATTCCGGACAAAATCATTTGCGGGTTCAGCTACCAGCTCGTCCGGTGTGCCAATCTGCTCCACTTGCCCGGCACGCATGACCACGATGGTATCCGCGATTTTCAATGCTTCGTCCATGTCATGCGTGACGAAGACGATGGTTTTTTGGATTTCCCGCTGCAAATTCTGCAGTTCGCCCTGCAGCTGTTCCCGGCTGATCGGGTCAAGCGCAGAGAACGGTTCATCCATCAGAATGATGTTCGGGTCACCCGCAAGCGCGCGCACGACTCCGACGCGTTGCTGCTGGCCGCCGCTCAATTCAAGCGGATAGCGCTCCAAATACACTTCCGGATCCAGTCCGGTAAGCGCCAGCAATTCGCGAACGCGCTGGTCCGTCTTGTCTTTTGCCCAGCCTCGAAGCCTGGGAACAAGGGAAACATTGTCCGCAATCGTCATGTGCGGAAACAGCCCGATGCGCTGGATGACATAACCGATCGATCTGCGCAGCTCAACTTCCTCTAAATCCGTTATCGGCTTTTCGTCAATATAGATTTCCCCTTCACTTGGCTTTTCCAGTTTGTTGATCATCTTCATCAACGTGGTTTTGCCGCAGCCGCTGGGGCCGATGATGGCAGTCAACCGATGAGCCGGCAAGGTAAGGGATACCTCTTTCAGCGCTTCCGTGCCGTCCGGAAACCTTTTCGTAACATTGTCAAAGCGAATCACTGCATCCGCCCCTTTCCACCCGATTTCTTGATGCTTATTTCTTTACCCTTATTCAAGGCGCGCTACTCCTGCGCGAAACTTATTTCGGCGGCGCTTGAAGCGATTTTATTTTTTGGGTCAATTCGGTAAAACGGCTGTCGAGCGCGGCATATTCTTCGCCTCCCGGCTTCATAAAACTCAGTTTGCCGAGAACCGCTTGACGCTCTGTCTCCAATTGCAGAAAATCGCTTTCAACGTGTTCAGCTTTCTTGCCCGACCATCGGGCATAGCCGCTTTCGTATTTCGTCAGTTTGCCGCTTTCGAACACCAATAGCCTGTCTGCCAGCCTTTCCATGAAAAAGCGATCATGCGTGGCAATTAAAAGCGTCCCCGGAAATGCAGCTAGGGTCTTCTCCAATTGCTCTCTCGAAGGGAGATCCAAATGGTTTGTCGGCTCGTCAAGCACAAGTACATTGCATTCAGCGAGCATGAACTCCATCAACTTCAATTTCACCCGCTCGCCCATGCTCATATGGCGGACTGGTTCGTTCCAATGCTGTTTCCCAAAGCCCAAATTAGCCATCAAAGTACGTACCTCGCCTTGCCGTTCAAAACTCACGGTTTTGAACAATTGGGCTGGTGTTTCATCTTCAGGCAAATCCAAAACATCCTGGCTCAAATACCCCACCTTCATGCCTTCTGTCCGCCAAAATTCACCCATATATTCCGTTTCATCCATCAGCATACGGAAAAAAGTGGATTTCCCGCTGCCGTTCGGGCCGACCAGCCCGACCCGTTCTCCATGCTGCACAGTAAAGGATACACCACTGAACAACACCCGGCTCCCAAAAGTTTTTTCGACATTTTTCAATTCCATTACACGCCGGCCTTTTTTGGCAGCGCCGCTGATTTCAAATTTCACTGCCGCATCATCTTCAGGCTGTTCTACGTGCTCTTTTTCCAGCTCCGCTTCCAGCCGCTTTCGCTTGCTGCGGATCTGGACATCCATCCGCTTTGCTTTTGACCGGTAAAATTCCTTAAATCCGTCCTGCTTTGTGGATTCCGCATGCGCTTTGCCGGACCATGACCGGAGTTCGGAGATTTGTTGTCCGACACTTGCAATCCGGGCTTGCTGCTTGTCGTATTTCCGCTGTTGCGTTAACTTCCGATGTTCTTTCGCCTTTCGGGAATCGCTGTAATTCCCTTCGCTGACGATCAGATTCCCAGCTTCTAATTCCCAGATGTGCGTAGCAACTTCATCCAAAAAATATCGGTCATGCGACACGATAAGCTGGGTGCCTTCATATTTTTTTAATTGGTCTGTAACAAGCTGAATGCTCTCGGCATCAAGGTGGTTCGTCGGTTCATCCAGCAGCAGGATCTCCGCTTTTTGTGCCAGCGTCCGCACCAAACGCAGCTTGATCGCTTCTCCTCCACTAAGCTGAACGCGCTTTTCCGGAACCTTCCATTGCATTTCAAGTTTCCGGCTGTCTATAGTGGCGGCGGCGTATTCCAATCCGACATTTTCTTGTTCCATATAAGCGATTGATGGTTCCGCACCCAGCCATCGGACGCCAGCTCCTCCTTCAGCCACTCCTTTCAGAAGCGACGATTTCCCTGCACCATTCGGCCCCACAATGCCGATGCGCGCACCTTCTGGAATTTCCGCACGAATGTCTTTCAATACCGTTCGGTCGCCGTATTGAATGGATAATTTATTTAATCTACCACGTATGGCCATAGCGTAATGCCCCCTTATATAGAGGAATTAAAAAATCCCTCCGATTTCTTAGTCGGAAGGATTCGCATGCCCAAATAAGCCGTTAAACGGCGGAAAACCTTTTTTAAAAATGGGCAGACGAATCCAATTTCTGTTTTACCAAGATTTTTGGTTTTTTAGAAAAAGGATCAGTTATCCATCGGCCACCCATCTTCCCTTCGGTTTAATAAGTCCATACTATCACATTATTCTTTCTATTTCTCTTCAAACTTCAGATGCACCGGGTTCGCAATCTGCTCATAACCAATTTCCCGATAAATTTTATTGGAGGTCGGGTTGGCAAGGTCTGTATACAGCATGACGAAATCATATTCCTCCAGCAACTCCTCCGTCACTTCGGCGACCAGCGTCCTCGCGTAGCCCCTGCGGCGATATTTGGCAGGCGTAAAAACAAACGACACCGTGATGCCATGCTTTGAAGGACGTGCCTTCTTCATGCACGACACCACTTCCCCCCGATCCTCCCAAACGAACACTTCTTTGCGTTCCAAAAAATCATCTATTTTCCGGGCCGCTTCCGCCGGCGTTGAAGCGGCGATGCCGGTATCCCGCTCGAACAGCAGCATCCACTCTTCCAATAGCTGCGCGTCCTTGCCGCTTGCAACGCGCCACGTGCCCGGGCTTTTCACCAGCTTCCGGTTTACTGAATCAGCGCGGTACAAGCCTTGGTTCATCACTTCTTTGGGCACTGTCCCTTTTTTCGCGGACCAAGCCCGGGCAAAGGCGTCCGCCGTCTGCCGGTCGCCGATAATGGAATCCACCAAAATCCCTGAATCCATCAATTTTTCGGCAATGCTTTTCTCAAGTCCAGCATATCCATTAAAAGAGATCAGCTGCAACGGATGAGGAGGCGTCATCAAGCACACTGCCGCAATTTCGCCGTCCATTTTCGCAATCCCCAAATAATATTCTTCGTATCGCCCTTCTTTGATCTGCTCCAGGATTCCGATGAACAAGCTATATTCGTCTTCCCGTTTATAAAGCAGCGCTTCAACCTGCTCTGCAAAAACCATGGCATCGCTGTACATTTCCCATTCCATCCCGCTCACTCATTTCTCTAAAATCTTTCTATACCATCTTATTGGCTAGAAAAAGGAAATTTCCTTCTTTCTCTTGTATTTTAATGGGACGATGCAAAGTTTTAGGGTTTGAACTCGCCGCGTTGCCCGATTCAAGTGCATAAAAAACTGCCCTTCAGCTTAGCCAGCTAAAAGGGCAGTTCCAATGCTTCTATTCCAATTCCAATTGTTTCGTTTCAGTGCCGAGAAACGCTACTGCCATAGCGCCGATGACGATGGCGCCACAGAATATCGCAAAAATCCAGCCTACGCCGTAATCAGCCGCCAACATCGTTCCGACCAAAAGCGGTCCGAGAATGCCCCCGAGGCGCCCGAACGATGCCGCCATGCCCGTCCCGGTAGCCCGTATGACTGTCGGATATTGTTCAGGTGAATAAGCATAAAGCGCGCCCCATGCCCCGAGATTGAAGAAGGAAAGGAAGATACCCGCCCCTATAAGCATGCCAAGCGTTTCCGCGTTGCCAAATACCAACGCACTGGCTGCCGTTCCGAGCAGATACGTGACGAGCACGAATTTTCTTCCCATGCGTTCAATCAGCCACGCTGCGGAGAAATAGCCCGGCAGCTGTGCCAAAGTCATAATCAAAACGTATTTGAAACTTTGGATCAACGTGAATCCTTTCAATATCATTACGCTGGGCAGCCACAGGAACATGCCGTAATACGAGAACACGACTGTGAACCAGACAATCCACAGCATAATCGTCGGCCGCAGGTATTTTTTAGACCATACTTCTTTAATATTGGTCGATACAGAACGCAGCACATTCTTTTTCGCCGTGAATTGGGGCGAGTCCGGCAAATTGATGCGCAAATACAATGCATAGAATGCAGGCAATGCTGTCAGCAGCAAAGCTACTTGCCAGCCGTATGAAGGGATGATGAAATAGGAAATGATGGCCGCCAACAGCCAGCCTGCTGCCCAAAAACTTTCGAGCAGCACGACGACGCGCCCACGCTCTTTCGCCGGGACGCTTTCAGAAACTAACGTTGCCGCAACAGGAAGTTCTCCCCCAAGGCCCATCCCCACGAAGAAACGCAGAACCATGAATGCTGCGAGCGTGGTGGTGAAAGCGGAAAGCCCGCTTGCTATTGAGAATAATAAGAGCGTAATGATGAAAATCTTTTTTCTTCCCACCCGATCCGCATAGATGCCGAAAACGAATGCTCCGACCGCCATCCCGATCGAGTTCACACTGCCAATCCAGCCCATCTGCTGAACCGACAAATTCCAATCCACTTTAAGCGCAGCGATGACGAACGATAAAATACCGACATCCATCGCGTCAAATAGCCAACCTAATCCCGCAACGCCCAATAATTTATTGCGCGAAATGCCAGTGGTATTTTTTTCAGCTAGTGTAGCCATTCTAATCCCCCTTGTCTTTACACGTGTAACACAGTGTCTTTACACCACTACTATACTCCTAGAATTTATGCACTGCAATAACATTGAAAATGTTTAATTTTTCGGAAAAATCAATTCGGATGATGGCTTGAAATAGAAAAAACCTCCTTATCCAATACCCATGGATAAAGAGGCTTACACTTTCATTTCCAATTATGCCAGCAGCACCAGGCTCAACGCCATCACTGCCATACCAGCAATCAACCCATAAATCGATAAATGTGCTTCGTCATAGCGTTTAGCTGCAGGCAGCAGTTCATCCAGCGAAATGAAAACCATTAATCCCGCCACACCAGCGAATATGATGCCGAAAAGCGTATCGCTCAAAAACGGCATCAAAATCAGCCATGCGGCAATTGCTCCAATCGGCTCCGCGATGCCGGACAAGAAACTATACTTTAACGCTTTGCGCCGGCTTCCTGTCGCGTAATAAATCGGCACTGATACGGCAATGCCTTCCGGTATGTTGTGGATCGCTACCGCGATAGCGATGGCAATCCCGAGTCCCGGATCCTGGATGGCCGACATGAACGTCGCAATGCCTTCCGGAAAATTGTGGATCCCGATTGCCAACGCAGTAAAAATACCCATTTTTCGCAGCCGGGCATATTCGTCATTGCTCGGGCCTTCATCCATATCCTCTACCGTACGCACTTCATGCGGGTTGCCGAGCTGCGGCAAAATCCGATCAAGTATGGCCATGAAAATCATGCCGCCAAAAAATCCAGCAATCGTCAGCCAGTACCCAGCCGAGTCGCCATGGGCACCTGTCAAAGAATCTTTCGCTTTTACGAAAATCTCAATCATGGATACATATATCATGACCCCTGCCGAAAAACCAAGAGATACCGACAGGAATTTCGTGTTGGTCCGGGATGCAAAAAAGGCGAGCAAACTGCCGATCCCTGTGGCCAATCCCGCAAATAACGTCAAGCCAAGCGCAAATAATACCGTACTGTCCATAATCCCGACGTCCTTCCGTTCTGATGATTAAGGTTATTGTACGATAGAAGTTTCCTGCGCACAACTTTTTTTGACGAAGAAAAATTTTCCATTATTCTTACTTATCCCCTCGTGCGCAGCAGTTCCCCAAGTTTCAGCCAATCCTCATCCTTCAACGCCCGAACCGGGGGATTGTAAAACACGCTCGCCGGATGGAATGTCGGAAATAAATGATAATGCTGCTCCGTCTCCATAAACCGTTGATTTTCCTCATCCCATTTCAAAATCGGCGTTTCCAATAGCACGCCATGCAATTGAGTCACTTTTGCCTGGGGACCGATCAACCGCTGCAGGCCGATATTGCCGAGCGTGACAATCAGCGGCGGATTGAGGTCATTGATTTCAGCGTCCAAAATAGGCGCATGGGCAATAATCTCTTTTTTTGTAGGCGCACGGTTGTATTTTCTTTCGGTTAAAGAGCCATCCCGCTCTTTTTTGCTTCCCCATTTATAAGGGCGGCTGCGCACAGCGCTTGTGATGTAAACGTCTTCGCGCTCCAAACCGATGCTGCCAAGCGAAGCCATTAATTCCTTTCCCGCTCTCCCTGTAAACGGAACCCCGGTTTCAATCTCGTTTTCGCCAGGCGCTTCCCCCACCAGCATCAACGCCGGGTTTTGTGCACCTCGGCTTCGGACAAAGCCATCGACCGGAAATCCTTTTATGCGTTGCAGCCCTAACTGGACCAATTCATCTGATAATTCATACATGATAAACACCCCGATTTTTTATTATTCGTTCCATTATGTAAGGTTTCCTTACATTTCATAAAAATAAAGCTTGCATTGTCAGAAAATAATGATTATGATGTTAACAAACCTAACACCAAGGAGGAGAAACACATGAAAAAGATCGAAACCATTATCCGCCCCTCGGTTTTCGCTGACGTCCGCCAAGCATTAGCGCTTGAAGGCATAGATGGATTGACCGTCACGGAAATCGCCGGCATCGGCAAACAGGAAGGGCGCACTGGCTTGTTCCGAGGAAATGCCTATACCATGGAATTTTCACCAAAAATAAAACTGGAAATGGTGGTCGATGATTCCAAGGTCGAAGATATCGTCCAAGCGCTGCTTGAATACGCTGCCACTGGAGAAGTCGGAGACGGCAAGATTTTCATCCTTCCGGTTGAAGAAGCTATTCGCATCCGAACTAAAGAACGCGGCGCAGTCGCCGTAGGATAAGGAGGAAACCAAATGGAAGCAGTCCAAAGTTCAGTAGATATGTTATGGGTAATGATTGGCACGATTTTGGTCTTTTTTATGCACGCAGGATTCGCTATGTTGGAAACCGGCTTTACCCGCTCCAAGAACACCTTGAATATTTTAATGAAAAACTTGATCACCGTCGGACTCGGTTCGATCCTTTACTTTTTTGTCGGATTCGCCTTGATGTTCGGCACCTCGGCTTTCGGAATGATCGGCACTGACGGATTCTTGCTCGCAGGGCGCGAAGACATCTCCTTCTTCGTTTTCCAGGCAGTATTCGCCGCCACTTGCGCCACCATCATCTCCGGTGCAGTTGCAGAACGCATGAAACTGTCTTCTTATATTATGCTCACTGTCGCTATGACCGCCGTTATTTACCCGATCGTCGGACATTGGGTGTGGGGCGGCGGCTGGCTTTCCCAAATCGGCTTTATCGACTTTGCCGGTTCGACGGTTGTGCATTTGACTGGTGCCACTGCAGCGTTCGTGACGGCCTGGAAATTAGGGCCGCGCCTTGGCAAATACAGCGGCAAAATCGTCAACTCGATTCCTGGCCATAACTTGCCGCTCGGCGCCCTTGGCGTCTTCATCCTTTGGCTCGGCTGGTTCGGCTTCAACGGCGGGAGCACACTTGCCGCCGATCCGGAACTCGTGCCCCCAGTCATTTTAAATACATTGCTTGCTGCATCAGCAGCAGTTATTTCTACAGCTCTTTATACCCGTTTCCGCTACGGCCGAATCGACCCTTCGTTAACGATGAACGGAGCTCTTGCAGGATTAGTAGGCATAACTGCCGGCGCTGCAAACGTTTCATTTCTCGGGGCCATGGCAATCGGCCTTCTGGCAGGCATCATCATGACCGAAGCTGTTCGCATCCTCGACTCCAAGATCCGTATTGACGATCCGGTCGGCGCCATCGCAGTCCATGGTGTAGCAGGCATTTGGGGAACGATTGCACTGGGCTTCTTCGATACAACAGGCGGCTTGCTTTATGGCGGCGGTGCAGAAATCCTCGGCATTCAGACAGTCGGCATCCTGGCTGTCATCGGATGGACTACACTAGCATCCGGAATCGTTGTATACGCCGTCAATGCCATTTCGCCGATCCGCGTCTCAGCTGAAGAAGAAGAAAACGGCTTGGACTTTTCCGAACACGGTTCACAAGCATACGCTATGCAGGACGTGCTTCGCGGTTCAACTCCTTCCGCGGAATCATTTGCTACACGCTTGAACCGCATGGGTGAACGGCCAAGCACATCCAAACCTTAATCCAATACAAAAAGCAGGGCTTCCGATAATGGAAGCGCTGCTTTTTCATCTATTCTGCAGCTTTTCAAAACGGTGTTCCCGGAACTCGTACCAGATGGCGACTGCCACGAATAATGTATACCCTGCGCACCAGCCGGCCAGCACGTCCGAAAAATAATGCTCGCCCCCAGCCACACGGGAAAGCCCGATTCCCGCAACCAGTCCAACCGCAGCCAGCCACACCAGCCATTTCCCTATTTCAGAAGCCATATACGTCGTTATGAAGTAAGCGGCTGTGAAAATATACAAGAGTCCGCCCATCGCATGCTCGGAAGGGAAACTATAGCTTTCCAGCTCTTGCGGAACCGGTGGCCGGCCGCGCATTAATGCCTCTTTCAACAAGACGTTCAACGCTTTTCCAGCTCCCACGGTCAGGAAAACAAAAAGCATCGCCCGGTAATTCCGGTGGTGGAACCATAAGTATAAGATCATGCCCATTCCCACTACGAACAGCACCGGATCTTCCCCAAGGACCGACAGGCTGTCCAGCCAAGCTAAACCATATAACTTGTCCGCCGCCCAAGCATCAATTTCTTTGAATTCCGGTGTCGAGTATGCCATAAGGATTGCAAAGAAACCGATTAATGTAGCCATTCCCAGCGGATAAAAAATACGTCGCATGACCCCACCCTCTCCCTGTTGCTTCCATCTATTATAGCCCAATTTATCTGTCTATTCAAAAAATACCAGAAGGCTTCCAGCATTTCTCCACTCTCTGGTTTGGCGAATAAAAAGCTGCAGGCCAACCGGATTCCCGGACTCGCCTGCAGCCTGTGCAATACACTTTTTTTATTCCTTGAATGCCGTTTCCACGTCAGTGACCATTTGGCTGACCGATTGCAGCCCACCGCCTGACAGGTACCAATAATCCGGATCTAAGTAAACGATCTTCCCATCTTTATATGCATCCGTTTTTTGCACCAATTCGTTTTCAAGTGAATCTTTCGCGCTGGCTTCATTGCCCACTGCGGCATTGCGGTCCACAACGAAAATCATGCCAGGATTTTTCTCCAAAATGTATTCGAACGAAATGCTTTGGCCGTGCGTCGATACTTCCAACCCTTCATCTACCGCTTTTACGCCAAAGACATCATGGATGATGCCAAAACGTGAAGACGGGCCGTACGCACTGACTTTCCCTTCATTCGCCAAAACGATCAACGCTTGCGCTTGGGAACTGCTGACCGTTTCTTTTACTTGTTCAATCTGTTCTGTAATCGCTGACAGCTCTTCTTTCACTTGCTCTTCTTTATCGAAGATTTCCCCGATCAATTCCATGTTGCCCGTAAAAGATTCCATGTAATTATCCGTGTCAACCGCGATATGGACAGTTGGTGCAATCGCTGCGTATTCTTCATACATGTCCGCTTGGCGTCCGGAAATGATGATCAAGTCCGGCTTCAGTGCATTGATCGCTTCGAAATCTGCTTCTTTCAACGTACCAACATTCTCATACTTTTCCGTGTCCGCGTATTTATCAAGGTACGCCGGCAGTGATTCCTGTGGTACACCTGCTGCTTCGATGCCTAATTTGTCCATCGTATCAAGAACGCCGAAATCAAAGACGACGACTTTCTTCGGATTTTTTTCAAATGTGGTTTCGCCCAATTCGTGCGTTACGGTCATCGTTTCTTTTTCCTGCGCCTCCGCTGAAGTCCCCTCTTCTGTTTCTCCAGCGCCGCATGCTGCAAGCACGCCAGCCACCAATAACGCCATTGCAATCAATAGCCATTTTTTCATCTCAATCAAACTCCCTTTTTATGTAGTTTTTTAATGCAATTTACGAATTGAAATAAACACAGATCCGGCAATTGTCCATCTGCTGAATCGGGATGTCCATGTCGTAGATTTCCTTCAGCGCCGCCGATTGGATGATTTCCTCAGTCGTCCCGTCTTTGACGACACGGCCATTTTTCATCGCGACAATGCGGTCGGAATAGACCGATGCGAAATTGATGTCGTGCAGCACGATGACAACCGTTTTGCCAAGGTCGTCGACGAGGCGGCGCAGGATTTTCATGATTTGCACAGAATGCTTCATGTCCAAATTATTGAGCGGCTCGTCGAGCAGAACGTAATCGGTATCCTGTGCAATGACCATGGCAATAAATGCGCGCTGGCGCTGGCCGCCAGACAATTCATCCAAATAACTCTGCTCCATGCTTTCCAAATCCATGTAGCCGATTGCCTGGTCGACCATTTTCTCGTCCTCGCCATTCAAGCGCCCTTTGGAATAAGGAAAGCGGCCGAACGACACCAGTTCGCGCACGGTCAAGCGCACGTCCATGTAATTCGATTGTTTTAATATCGATACGCGCTTCGATAAATCATTGGCTTTCATTTTCTTCGTATTGGTGGAATCGATGAGCACTTCTCCCGTGTCCGCATCAAGAAGCCGGCTGACCATAGAAAGGAGTGTCGACTTCCCGGCACCGTTCGGCCCGATAAATGACGTGATCTTGCCGCGCTGGATATCGACAGAAACATTCTCGACGACTTGCTTTTTCCCATAGAACTTCGTCAATTCACGGACTTGAATCATTTGGATCGACTCTCCTTCAATAATAGATAGATGAAGTAAACTCCACCGATGAAATTGATGATGACGCTAAGCGTTGCATTGAACGTGAAAACCCGTTCAACTACCCATTGCCCACCAACCAAAGCAATGATGCTGATGACGATTGCGCCTGTAAGGTGCACCGAATGCTTATACGATTTGAAAAATTGATAAGACAGGTTCGCTACAATCAGCCCAAAAAATGTTATCGGCCCGACTAGCGCGGTCGCGATGGCAATAAGCACCGCCGACAGCACGAGCATCCCTTTCACCAAGGAATCGTAATTGACACCCAAGTTGACTGCCGCATCGCGGCCGAGCGACAAGACATCCAAAGACGCATTATGCCGCCAAGCAACCGCAATCAGTACGGCAACGAACGCGAGCGATGTCCAAACAAGGTCCGCGTTGACGTTATTGAAGCTGGCGAACATCCGATCCTGGACCATCTGGAATTCATTGGGGTCGATCAGCACTTGCAGAAACGTGGAAATGCTCGAAAAGAACGTCCCGAAGATGATGCCGATCAACAGCAGGAAATAGATCGGCTGGTTGCCTTTTTTAAACAGCAAGCGGTAAAACAGCAATGCGAAGACCACCATGACCGCAATCGACAACAGGAAATTCACTTGTTTATTGAGAATCGTCACGTGGTCGGAACCTAGAAAGAAAATCAGCAAGGTCTGCAGCAGCATATACAGCGAATCGAGGCCCATGACACTCGGCGTCAAAATGCGGTTATGCGTGATGGTCTGGAACACGACCGTCGCATAAGCGATCGCCACGCCCGTCAACACCATCGCAAAGACCTTGACTCCGCGGCGCGGCAGCGCATAATCGAAACTGCCATTCAAATCGTGGAATAAATACAGTGCGCATGCCGCCACTGCCAAACCGGCCAATAACATCATTTTATGTACATTACGCATATGCCCTCCTCCTAAACAACAGGAACAGGAAGATGGCGCTGCCGATGACGCCAACCATCAAGCTGATCGAGATTTCGTACGGATAAATGAGCACCCTGCCTAAAATGTCACAGAGCAACAAGAAAATCGCACCGAGCATCGCAGTATGGGGCAATGTCTTTTGCAAATGGTCCCCTTTGAAAATGGAGACGATATTCGGGATGATGAGCCCGAGGAACGGGATCATGCCGACCGTCAGCACGACTGTTGCGGTAATCAACGCTACGAGCACCAGACCGATGTTGACGACGCTGCGGTATTTCAAGCCGAGGTTCTTGGAAAAGTCCTCCCCCATACCTGCGACTGTAAAGCGGTTGGCGTAAATATAGGCGATGATGAAAACAGGCACACTGATGTAGAGCAATTCGTAGCTGCCTTTCATGATCATCGAAAAATCCCCTTGGAGCCAAGCCGACATGTTCTGGATGACATCCGCCCGGTACGCGAAAAAGGTGGTGATCGAAGACAGGATGTTGCCGAACATCAATCCGACAAGCGGGATGAAAATCGCATCCTTGAACTTGATGCGGTCCAAAATCTGCATGAACAGGAAGGTTCCGGCAAGCGCAAAAGCAAACGCCACGGCCATCTTTTCAATCATGCTGGCATTGGCGAACAACAGCATCGACACCAGAATCCCCAGCCGTGTGGCGTCGAGCGTACCGGCCGTTGTCGGTGAAACGAATTTATTGCGGCTCAATTGCTGCATGATGAGCCCTGCCATGCTCATTCCAGCGCCCGCCAATAAAATCGCAACCAGCCGCGGCAGGCGGCTGATCAGGAATATCTGCGTTTCCTCCGACTGAAAGTCCAGCAAATCAATCGGGCTGATTGAACTGACTCCGACAAACAAAGAGACGAATGACAGTATGACCAATATGGGTATTAAAATGCGTTTCTTCATAGCTGTCCCTCATCTTTAACTAATTAAATTCTCAGTAAGAATGATAATCATTATCACTTACCAACTTTTTTAGTATATCATGAGGATAGGAACATTCAATAGTTAATTGAGAATTATTTTCATTTAAACTTTATCAAAAAGTAATTTGTTAAAAACCGCTTCGGTCGCTTTGGGCAGAGCAAAGACGATTGCTCCTGCGCAAGCTCGTCGCAAAGGAGGTGCCAAAAGTATTTGGCACCTCCTTGACTCCCGCAATAAGCCGGGAAGAACACCCGTCTCATTGCTCCGTCTAGCCCTTTGCCGCGCCTTCGCTGGGTAAGCTCTTTGAGAAACAAATAGCATACTTGGATCTGCTATTTTGTAGGTATGGAGTACCCATATGACGAATTATTAGTTCAACATACTATATGCAAAAAACGACAATTACTTCAGAAATCGAAATAATTGTCGTGTATTCACTTGAATTGGCTTATACTTTTCCTTATGACAAAAATACCGAGGTGGTCCATCTAATGAGATTGAAACAATTTTTCAAGTATTATAAACCGCATAGACGGCTTTTTATCGTCGATTTCACAAGCGCAGTCATTGTCGCTATCCTTGAATTGGCATTTCCCGTCGCTGTCCAATGGTTCATCGACGACTTGCTGCCAAGCGGCGAATGGAATACGATTGTAACGGTCAGCGTCCTGCTGCTCGCCGTGTTCCTGCTCAGCACGTTCCTCCAATTCGTGGTCAGTTACCTCGGCCATGTGCTTGGCATCAATATCGAAACCGATATGCGCGAGGAATTATTCACGCACGTGCAGCGGCAGTCTTTCCGCTTTTTCGATAACATCAAGACCGGCCATGTCATGAGCCGCATCACCAACGATTTGTTCGATATCGGCGAACTCGCCCATCATGGCCCTGAAGATTTTTTCATTGCCATCATGACGTTTTTCGGCGCATTCGGCATCATGTTCTGGATCAATCCGAAACTTGCCTTGGTGACGCTGATCGTCATTCCGTTCCTGATTTGGCTTATCACCTACTGCAATATCAAGATGAACGGCGCCTGGAGCAGCATGTACGGGAAAATCGCCGACGTCAACGGACGCGTCGAAGACAGTGTTTCCGGCGCTCGCGTCGTCCAATCGTTCACCAATGAAGAATTTGAAATCAGCCGCTTCAAAAAAGACAATGGCCGCTTCCGGGTGGCAAAGATTGTCGCCTATAAAGTCATGGCCGCAACACATTCAAGCATCTATATGATGACCCGCATGTTGACGCTGCTGGTTCTTGTCTATGGCGCTTGGCTTAATTACCAAAATGAATTGTCTTATGGGGAATTGGTCAGTTTCGTGCTGTTCCTCAATGTCTTGATCAAACCGATCGATAAAATCAGCGCATTGCTGGAGCTTTATCCGAAAGGGATGGCGGGCTTTGGACGCTTCCAGGAGTTGATGGAACAAGAACCTGAGATTTTGGACCGCCCTGACGCTATTGAAGTCAGCGGATTGAAAGGCAATATCCTTTTCGAAGATGTCCACTTCGCTTACGATGGCCATAAAAGCGTATTGAACGGCATTGATTTGTCGGTGCGATCCGGCGAAACGGTCGCATTTGTCGGACCATCCGGTGCCGGCAAGACAACAATCTGTTCGTTGATCCCACGTTTCTACGACATCCAAGAAGGCAGCATCACCATCGACAATATCGATATCCGCGACATGACAATGCATTCGCTGCGTTCACATATCGGCATTGTGCAGCAGGATGTCTTCCTGTTCACCGGCACGATCCGCGAAAACATCGCTTACGGAAAACGCAATGCCAGCGAAGAAGAAATTCTGGCTGCTGCGAGAAAAGCCCACTTGGAAGACTTCGTCAGCAAATTGCCGGACGGCTATGAAACGCAGATCGGTGAACGCGGCTTGAAATTGTCAGGCGGCCAAAAGCAGCGCCTGGCCATTGCACGCATGTTCCTGAAAAATCCGCCGATCCTGATTTTGGATGAAGCGACGTCTGCACTCGACACGGAGACGGAACGCATCATCCAAGAAGCGCTTGCCGAACTTGCGGAAAACCGTACGACGCTCATCATCGCGCACCGCCTGGCTACCATCCGTGACGCAGACCGTGTCATCGTTGTCACCGAAGACGGCATCGCGGAACAAGGCGGCTATAGCGAATTGCTCGAGCAAGATGGCATTTTCGCCAATCTCCACCGCATCCAATTCCAAAATTAATCTTTACCGCCCCAAAGCAAAAAGAGCACCCGCCAGAAATGGCAGGTGCTCTTTTTCATTTATTTACCGATGACGAATTCCTGGAAGCGGTCGTAATCCACGCTTCCGAGCTCCACTTTGATGAGGGTGCCGTTTTCTTCGTATTCCGTGTCCATTATGGTTGCTGAATCGTTCAAGTAAGCGACAATGTCCCCTCTGTCAAAAGGGATGAGCATCCGGCACGTGACATGTCCGGCGAAAATATGCCCTTTGATCTTCTCCAGCAGTTCATCCAGCCCTTTGCCTTCTTTAGCGGACATCCAAAGACCGTCGCCGCTCACTTTCGGGTAAGGGACGCCTGCCAAATCCGATTTATTGTAGACGAACAAAGTCGGGATGTTTTCGACGCCGACTTCATGAAGCGTCGCGTTCGTGACATCCATCATGTGGCGATATTCATCATTCGACACATCGACGACGTGCAAGAGCAGATCAGAGTTGCGCGCTTCTTCGAGCGTCGAGCGAAAAGCTTTCACCAAGTGATGCGGCAGTTTGCTGACAAAGCCGACGGTATCCGACAACAAGAAATGCTTATTGTCTTCCAGTACGATTTTCCGTACCGACGTATCAAGCGTCGCGAACAGCATATCTTTTTCAAATACTTTTTTCTCCTCGCCCTGGCCCGTTTTGGCCAATAAACCATTCATGATTGTCGATTTCCCGGCATTGGTGTAGCCGACAAGCGAAACGACCGGCGTACCTGTACGTGTCCGCTGTTTGCGCTGCGTTTCGCGCTGTGCGCGGATATGCTCCAATTCTTTATGGAGTTTCGATAACTGGTCTTCGATTTTACGGCGGTCAAGCTCCAATTTCGTTTCACCGGCACCTCTGTTTGAAAAGCCGCCGCTGCTGCCGCCTCCTTGGCGACCCAGCGAAGCACGCAAGCCGACAAGGCGCGGAAGCATGTATTGCAGCTGCGCCAATTCAACCTGCACCTGTGCTTCTCGCGTTTTGGCCCGGCGCGAGAAAATATCCAGGATGAGCATCGTCCGGTCAATGACTTTGCATTCCAGTTCTTCTTCCAGGTTGCGGATTTGCGATGGCGACAGTTCATCGTTAAAAATGATGAGGTTCGCTTCCGCTTCTTCGTAGAACGCTTTGATTTCTTCGACTTTGCCTTTTCCCACATAGGTAGCGGGATGGATGCGATCCAAGTTCTGCATCACTTCGCCCACCACTTCCACCTCGCAGGCTTCCGCTAAATTGCGCAGCTCTTCCATTTCGTACTCAAAATGGAGGTCCTGCTGCAACTGAACTCCCACAAGAATTGCTTTTTCCATTAATACATCCATTCGTTTTCCTCCTCAGCCAGCGGAACTCTTTTCCGATTATGACAAAAAGAAGAGTTTGCACTCTTCTTTCGCTGCCATACATTCCGTCCACTTTTGCTGTGCTTCTCTTATCATATATTCCCGTCCCCTGGAAGGCAATAAACCCCTTCTTCAAAAACGATGCGTTTTGAGCCGCCAGCAAGGCGCACTTCTTCCAAGCGTTCTTTGCGGCTTGTTGTCTCGCGGAACTCAAATCGGCAATTTTCTGTCTCCAACTTGCCTTGCAGGATTTTGCGGAATAGTGCTTCACTTGCCGGGATATCATGGACGCCGAACACACAAGCTTCGACGCTGAGTTTTTCATTGTCAGGCTTGATGGCATCTCTTTCCCGCAACGCGCTGTACCGCTCGCTGTCGCTTTGCTGCCATTCGATGAAAAACGGTGCCGGCAAAGCATCCGTAACTTCTTGTTCGATAAAGAGCATTTTCCAGCGGATGGTTTCTCCGTTTCTGGTTTTGCGTTCAGCGTCCAATACGCCTGTCGTTTCAAATCCTTCTTCCCGCAGCCGCTTGTCCAGGCTGCCAATATCCGCAGTCCGCAGGCACACCGTACCGAACCCTTCTTCATCGTGCAGCAGCAGTTTCGTCAGCGGATGTTCTGCGCTTTCGGCAACCGAACGATCCGCAAGCGAAAGCCATTCGATGTAGCAGTCTTTCATGTAAAGCAGCGCGTTGTGGGTGCCCCATTGGATATGCTGTCCGCCAACAGCCGCATGGAAACCGTACGACTCCCATGCTTCAACAGCTTTTGCAGGCTCACTCTTTGTAAAATGCACAATATGGTCTAAAAACATGGTTCCACCTCATTTTTAAATTGTCCTTCTTCAAGATAATAGCCAAAAGGCGGTGCAAAACAAAAGCTCCAGCCTTTTGAATTCCAGGCTGGAGCTTGTCAAAGATCATTATTTAGCAGGTTTTTCTTTAATAAGGCGTTCTGTTTCGTTAAATTCTTCGTCGATTTCAGCATTTTGCTTGTATGTCGCCAAACTTACAGCGACTGCAACAATCGCACACAAGAAGAACCCTGGAATGATTTCATAAAGATTGACAGCAAACTCTGCATCCAGCATATCCCAAATAATAACCGTCACAGCTCCGACAATCATACCGGAAAGTGCGCCCCACGTAGTCAACTTACGCCAGAACAATGACAACAGGATGATCGGGCCGAAAGCGGCTCCGAAGCCGGCCCAAGCATAAGCGACCAAATCCAAAATCGTATTGTTCTGCTCCCAAGCAAGAAAGCCGGCGATTAAAGAGATGGCTAAGACCGCAAGACGGCCTAATGTGACATATTGTTTATCAGAAGCGACTTTCTTAAAAGCGATTTTGTATAAATCCTCTACCAATGCAGAAGAAGTTACAATCAACTGGGAAGAAATCGTGCTCATGATTGCCGCAAGAACGGCAGCCAACATAAAGCCGGCAATCAATGGATGGAAGAAAATTTGGCCAAGGACGATGAATACACCTTCCGGATCAGCCAATGTCGCATCCGGATTTTGCTGGAAATACGCAATCCCGACCAAAGCTGTCGATACAGCACCGAGCAGACTTAAGATCATCCAGCTGATACCGATGCGGCGAGCCTGGCGAACTTCTTTTAACGAACCGATTGCCATAAAGCGAACAATGATGTGCGGCTGGCCGAAATAACCGAGCCCCCACGCTGCAGCGGAAATGATTCCGATAAGCGACGCGCCTGTCAGGCTGAGCATCGCGGGGTCCACTGAACGGATGGTATCCGCAGTTTCCGCAAAGCCGCCTGTTTTAAAGACGCCGATGATCGGCACCGCAATCAAGGCCAAGAACATCATCAGGCCTTGGACAAAGTCGGTATAGCTGACCGCGAGAAATCCGCCGAACAACGTATAGGCAACAACAACGCCTGAGACGATCAATAAGCCAAGATGGTAGTCAAGGCCGAAAGAACTCTCAAAGAAAACGCCTCCTGCAACCATTCCGGATGATACGTAAAACGTGAAGAATACCAGAATGATGATACCTGAAACAATCCGCAGCAAACGCGAAGTGTCTTTCAGGCGGTTTTCAAGAAAGCTTGGAATTGTGATGGAATCGCTCGTCACGAATGAATAAATACGCAGTCGCGGAGCAACGAAAAACCAGTTTAAGTAAGCGCCTATTACGAGGCCTATGGCAATCCATCCTTCCACAAGACCGCTGACGTAGATGGCACCGGGCAAGCCCATCAAAAGCCATCCGGACATGTCTGCCGCGCCTGCGCTCAAAGCGCCGACTGCTGCACCAAGGCCGCGTCCGCCAAGCATGTAATCTGTCAAGTTCACTGTCTTTTTGTAAGAATAATAACCGATCCAAAGCATAAGAGCCATGTAAATAGCCAAAGCAATGATTTGATACGTAGTATCTGACATCTTCCATCTCTCCTTTCGTCTATAGTTTAGCATTTTCTAAATTTTTTAACAGCAGAATTTTGTTTTACCTTTGAGCAAAGTGGGGAAATGATACGCAAGGAGGCGATAGCCATGCCGTGGGATAAAAACGATTACCCGGATTCATTCAAAAACTTGAATGCCGATGTGCGGAACAAAGCCATTGAAATAGCGAACGCCCTTTTAAGAGACGGCTATGAAGAAGGCCGCGCGATTCCGATTGCCATGGACCAGGCGCGGAAAAACGTCGAAGGCGGCGAAGAAAAGATTATTTTTGAGATCAGGGCTCATGACGAAGGCTGGCAGCTCAAGAAAAAAGACAGTAAAAAAGCCCTTTTGATTGAAGACACCAAAGAAGAGCTGATGGGCGAAGCGAAACGCTACGCCAACAAGCATCACGGCGAACTGCATATTTACACAAAAGACGGTTCCCTTGAAGAAAAATTATACGAAAGCTAATAAGAAATCCGCTGCCAGTAAAGGCAGCGGATTTCTTCAGACTGTCGAGAAACTTAGATGTTTGTTATGCATTTCGCTTCAGGCGGACGCGTTCCGCGGGCCTGGCTTCAGTCTCCTCGTCGCTAGCGCTCCTGCGGGGCCTTCAGCTCAGGCTAGTCCCGCTGGAGTCGCCGCCTTCCGCTTCATTCAAAGGTATTTCTTATTAGTAAGTTATTTCTTTTACTCAAGAACACTAAAGATACACTTCTGCACTTTCTTTCCTGTTCTCCAGATATGGAGCAAAACAGCGGAGACGCCTGCGGGAAAGCGAGGCAGCCGAGACCCCGCAAGGCGCGAAGCGACTGAGGAGGCTTGGCGCTCCATAGCTGTCAACTTAAGAAAATAGCCTAACTCCTCTTGAAAGATGGTATAGATAACTAACCATTCAAACGAGAGGAGTTTTTCTTATGTCGCCTCCAGCGACTGCCCAACTGCTTGATTCGTTATTTTCTTTTTTGGAGCCGGAGAAACTGGATGCCCTCGCGAAAGAGACGGGATTCATCCAACGAAAAAGGCTCCTTACGGCCAGTGATTTTCTGTCCTTGCTTCTACAGGTTCACGGAAATTTGACGGACGCTACCCTGCAGGAACTGTGCACCAAGTTGTTGTTCGAACAAGACATCGGAATCACTCGATCGGCACTCGATAAGAAGTTCACAATGAACGCCGTGGATTTTCTCCATCGATTGGTGGATGAGTTATTCCTTAGCGAACAAGAACTTGAACCTGTGCGGCATATTCTGGCAACCGAGTGGCCATTCACAAGCCTGCGGCTTCTAGATGCCACGAAAGCTAGCGTGCCCGATTATTTGAAACCCCGCGCCCAAAAGACGCATCAAACCTCTGTGAAAATACAGTATGAATTCGACTATTTGACCGGAAGGTTCACGTTTTTTTATCTCGACCTTACCAATACCAATGATGCCGTCATCGGTAAGAAACGGGTGCCGTTTCTGGAAGAGCATGAATTATGTCTTCAGGATATGGGTTATTTTTCGTATGAGACCTTGAAAAATATCCACAATCATGACAGCTATTTCCTCACCAAGTTCCGAAGCGATGCGTATCTTGGCTACCAGAATCCTTTTCCTGCGCATCACCCGGATGGGCGAGTGGTACAGAACAGTCGTTACCAAAAGATTGACCTGGTAGGACTTTGCCGGAACTTGCCTCCAGGCGAAGTCTTGGAACTGGAAAATGTCTATTTTGGCGATAAAGCGCATTTTCCCGCCCGGTGCATCCTCTATAGCCGAAACGCGGAACAGAAGGAGCAACGCTTGGGCCGAATCGACCGGCGAGCAACCAAATCGGGCAAGAAGCCAAAACCGCAGGTGCGTGATTTGGCAGGCATCACGGGGTATATGACCAACTTGCCCGAACACGTTTCTGCCGAGCAGGTAGTCGAATTGTATCGGTTGCGGTGGCAAATCGAACTGAATTTCAAGGCGTTGAAATCGTTTCTGAAGATCGATCATTTCAAGTTGGTCAAGTAGGAACGCTGGTTGTGCCATCTATATGGCATCTTACTGGTTTTCCTGTTAAGCCAACTGATCGCCTACCAGTTCCGGAATCGCATCTGGGAACAGGAAGAAAAAGAAATCAGTGAAATGACTGCCATCCGCAGCATCGCCTGTGATGTGTTGCCGAAACTCTACGAGTCTTTTCGGCACAAAAAGAAGACGCTTCAAGAGTATGTCCCAATGATCACGCGGTTACTCATCACAACCGCACGGAAGCCGAATTCCATCAAGGGGACCGCCCTAGAGCGCCTTCAAATCGCGTAGCAGAACCCCATTCACACCTCTCCAAACCGGGAGGTTTATTTGGCGTTCTCACTATTTCCATTGCCATAGTTCGTGGAAATGAAACCCCTTTGATGAGAGAAAAAAACCAGAAAAATGTTAGAAAGCCCGAATCGTAAAACAGCATTTATCGCTTAAGTTGACAGCTATGGGCTTGGCGCTCGCCCGCGGCAAGCGTAGCTGTTTTGCGGAATATCGGCTCCATCAGAAAAAGTATTTACCTTTCTCGACAAATTCAAGAAATCCGCTGCCAGTGAAGGCAGCGGATTTCTTATTTAAACCAGCCCTTTTCCTTGAAACGGGAAATGGCTTCGATGCGGTTTCCTACTTCCAGCTTATCCAAAATCGTTGAAATGTAGTTCCGGACAGTGCCCGTCGTGATGAATAATTCTTTTGCAATCTCTTTCGTACTCTTGCCTTCGGCAATCAATTCCATGACCTGATTTTCCCTTTCAGTCAGCGGGTTCGCATCCGCGTATGCAAGGTCGACCAGTTCGGGCGCGTAGATGCGGCGCCCTTCCATGATGGTCCGGATCGAGGCAGCCAAGTCTTCGCTCGGGCTGTCTTTCAGCAAATAGCCGCTGACCCCCGCTTTCCGCGCCCGTTCGAAATAGCCGGAGCGTGCAAAAGTCGTCAGGATGATGATTTTACACGGCTCATCCTTCAGCGCCTCGGCGGCATCCAACCCGCTTTTGACGGGCATTTCAATGTCCGTGACGACGATGTCAGGCTGCAGCTTTTTGACCAGTTCAATCGTTTCTTCGCCGTTCGTCGCTTTTCCCACGACTTCCATATCTTCTTCAAGGTCCAACAGCGACCCGAGCGCACCGAGCATCATGCGTTGATCTTCAGCTAATACGATCCGTATCACACCAATTCCTCCTTCGGCTTCTGATAAAGAATGACATTCGGGACCCGGATGTTCAACGTAACGCCATCCACCTTCTTGATTTCCACGCTGCCATTGACAAATTCCAGGCGTTCACGCATGCCAGAGAGACCATTGCCTTGATTCCAATGCATGCCTTCAATCCCGACGCCGTCGTCCTGGACCTGCACCAAAATCTCTTGGGCATTTTGTTTCACTAGGATACTGCAACGAGTTGCGCGGCTGTGCTTCACGACGTTCGTCACTGCTTCCTTCAAGCACATGCTCAGCACGTTCTCCACTAATAGCGGGGTATTATCGAGTTTTGGATTTCCGTACAAGACAAAATCGATGTCTGCAGCTTTCAAAATCTGCTGAATCCGCAGCAGTTCATCTTCAAGCTTCGTGCCCCGCATATCCGAAACCAATTCGCGCACTTCTTTCAAAGCAGTTCGGGCTGTTTGGCGGATATCATTGATTTCATTCATCGCAGCTTCAGGATTCCGCTTCATCAGCTTGCCGGCCAAATCACTTTTGAGACCGATAAGTGACAGCTTCTGCCCGAGCGTGTCGTGCAGATCGCGGGCTATCCGCTCCCGCTCTTCAATGACAATCAATTGCGAAATCCGTTTGTTTGCATCTTCCAACTGACCTTCCAGTTTTTCACGTTTGTGCCGGTTGTAGGTGTTGAAGGGCAACAGGATAATCCCCAAAATACTCAAAACAATGAAGGGCAATTGCGCGGTGTAGAGCGCTTCGTGAAGAATAATCCCGATTGTCAGCGCCAAGATGGTAGTGCCGATATGAATTCCGTAAACGATGAAGAACCCTACTTTGTTGCGGATATTGCCGACAAAAAACGCCAGGAAAATAGCCAGATATACGTAGCCGAACAGAAAAATCATGCCGATGTTGATCGCTATTTCGATGCCGATCCACATATACACAAACCCGGTTTTCGAATTGAATGACAGCCGATACGCCAGAAAGAACATGATCAACAACAAGATGCCCAATGTAATTTCGAGAGGCGATGAAGAACGGAAAATGAAAAAGAAGGGCAGGATACAGAAGATGACCCAGGCATATAAGCTGAGCCAAGGGTTTTTCGGAAATATTTGGTACCAGCTTTGCATAATTTCGCTCCTCGATTCACTATTATTCATTATCATATCAAATAATGGAAAAAAGAAAAAACCATTCAGCAGAATGGTTTTTTCTTTAGGTGATTAAGCTGGGAGTTTGTTTTCGTTCAGCAAATGCTTAATATCGCCAAAAGTGACAAACGTTTTGTTTTTCGCATCATATAATTTAAAGCGCAATGATTTAAGGCTTGATTTGATTGTAATTGTCGTCGCTTGTTGAAGCGGCGGAGTGGATTCATGCGCTTTTTCCAAATTGTAGTTTGGAACACGCGGGCTTAGATGGTGCACGTGATGGAAACCGATGTTGCCAGTTACCCATTGAAGCACTTTTGGAAGTTTGTAATATGAACTTCCTTCTACAGCCGCTTTCACATAATCCCATTCGCTTTCGTCTTCAAAATACGAATCTTCGAATGTGTGCTGGACATAGAACAACCAAATGCCTAATGCTCCTGCGATAAACATTGTCAATCCTTGTACGATCACGAATGCCTGCCAGCCGATTGCCCAGATAAGCAATGAGTAGATAACAACTAGCGAGATGTTGATCAAATACGTGTTATTGCGTTCTTTTTTACGTGCATCTTTGCGGTTGAAACGGCTTGAAATCAAGACTAGGAATAGCGGTCCCACACCAAACATTACCAACGGGTTGCGGTACATGCGGTATTTGAAACGTTCCCATTTTGAAGCTTCAACGTACTCTTCGATTGTCATGACCCAAATATCGCCGACGCCGCGTTTGTCGAGGTTTCCGCTTGAAGCATGGTGGATAGAGTGCTCGCGTTTCCATTTTTCATAAGCGAAAAGCGTCATAATACCGGTAATTGTACCGACTACAGCGTTCGCTTTCTTGTTTTTGAAGAATGATCCGTGTGTGCAGTCATGGAAGATGATGAATGTGCGGATGACGAATCCTGCAGCAATAGCTGAGAATGCAACTGTCAGCCAAATCGAGATGTCCAATGTCAGGTATGCCAAAACCCATGAAATGATGAATGGCGGAATGGTGTTCATTATTTGGCGTACACTTGCTTTTACGTCCGACCCTTCGAAAGGGGCAACGAATTTGCGCAATTGTGCTGTTTTTTCTCTGCTCATATTCTTCCTCCTACTATCCATGCTCAAGCGGCTGGATAACTTATTATCCTTATCATAAAGATTCTGCACCTGACAAATAAGTCATAAACGCCTGTTTCCTACATGACACTTGTCATGTATTTCGCAAATCTTACTTTCTGCTTTTTTGCAAATGCAGTATACTTGGACTAAGAAGAAATACGGGAAAGAGGTGTTTTTCATGACTGGTACACTGACAATCATCATGATTTTTTCAATCCCTCTCGTCGCTATTATCGGTTCCTACTGGCTCAAACACGCCGAAATGAAAAATAAATGGATCGTCGAAGAGCAGGAACTCGAAAAAATCAAACACGAAAATTTCATCCTCGAAACCGAGAAGATGCGCCTCGAACTTGAAAAGATGAAATTGGAGCAGGAACAAAAAGGACAGAATTTATTGATGAAATAAGAAAAGGCATGCCGCTGGTCAAACGCGGCATGCCTTTTTTAGGCAAAAACATCTTTTTCAATTTGTTTCAATTCATAGAAATAACTTTTTTTCTGCATCAAGCTGTCGTATGTTCCGCTTTCCACTATTTTGCCGCCGTCCATGACAATGATTTGATCCATCTGGCTCAAAGCTGTTAAATCATGGCTCACGATAATGAAGGATTCATCTTTTCCACTGCTGAAAAGTTCTGAGTAAATCGCTTTTGCCGTAATGCTGTCTACAGAAGATACGGGCTCATCCAATATCCAAAGCGGCTTTCTCCGGATTATTGCCCGGGCAATAGCCAAGCGCTGCTTTTGGCCGCCTGATAAGTTTTGGCCTTTTTCGCCGACTTTCATCGACAGCGCCAATTCAGCCAGTTGGACTTGCGACAGCGCCGCTTCCAATTGTTCATCGGATGCCGATTCATTGGCAATCAGCAAGTTGCTCTTAATCGTCCCAAAGAAGAAATGGTTTTCCTGGAGCACCGCGTTCATGCTTTCCCATACTTTTTCTTGATCCAATTCGGCCAGCTCACGCCCGCCAAGCCGGATCGTTCCTTCATCCGGTTCCAAGATATTCAATAAGAGCTGAAGAAGTGTCGATTTGCCGGAACCGCTCGGACCCACGATTGCCGTTTTCGTACCCGGCTCAATTTGCAGGGAGATATCGGTTAAAGCAGCACGTTCTTCCCCTCTGTAAGTGAAGTTGATGTTGTCCAGCGTGATATCGAACGGCCATTGAGGAGGCTGTCCATCCCCTTTCAGGACTGGTGCAGCTGGCGCAACTTCATCCAAACGGCTCGCCGCTTTTCGGTTTTCTTCGAAATGAGCCGGAAATGCTGCCATCGGAGAGACGTTTTCAAATGCCCCCAACGAGATCATCACCAGCATGGCGAGGTATAAACCATCCAATTCGCCTGCAGCTGTAAAATACGCGCCGAGGCCCAGTACAAAAAAGGACGCGAGGAGGGCAACCAATCCATTCACCGACTGGCTCAAGTTTTCTTCAAGCCCCTCCTTGCGCTGCTGGCTTCCATAATCACCGGAGAAATCCTCAAGCTGCTGTTGCTTTTGTTCAAGCCGCTGATTGATCTTCAAATCGCGGAAACCGTGCAACAGCTCGGCCGATTCTGTTGAAAGCGATGCACGGCTTGCCCGTGCAGCATTGTGAATGGTCCGTTGCCGCATTGCAAAAACCGCAGGCACTGCAAAAACCGTCAAGAAGGCGCCGATGGCAATGACGGCTGCAATCCCCATAGAGAAGTAGGCGCTGAAGAAAATCGTACTGAGAAAGACAAGAAGCAGCACGATTGGCGGATACAGGACGCGCAGCAGAAAATTCTGCAGGCTCTCAACATCGCCGACGATGCGCGCCAGCAAATCGCCGCTTCGGTAATGGCTGAAGATGCCCGGTGCCAACGGCGATAGTTTTTCGAAGAAAGACGAACGCAAATTGCTGAGCATCGTAAATGTTGCGCGATGTGAAAACAGCCTTTCCGCATAGCGGCTCAAAGCGGAAGCCAGTCCGAACAATTTCAGGCACGCGCCCATGACGATCAAAATCGTCATCTGCGAAGTCAGCGCCGCACGTGAAATCAAATAGCCGCTGGAAGCGAGAAGCGCAACCCCTGCGACGCCTGCCAGAAAGCCGAAAAATACCGCGAGCGCAACATCTCTTTTTTCATGGAGCGTCAAAAATAATATTTGTTTCAACCCGCTCATTGCAGGACACCTCCAAATTGCGCTTCGATCATTTCCCGGTACAACGGCTCAGAACTCAATAATTCAGAATGCGAGCCGGCTCCAGCAAGTTTTCCGTTATCCAGAACGAGAATCATATCCGCCTTTTTAATCGTGTGCAGCCTGTGGGCAACAGTCAATACAGTCGCCCCTTTGCCGAGCTCGGCCATGGATTTCTGTAAGATCCGTTCGGTTTTTAAGTCCAGCCCAGTTGTCGGTTCATCGAATAATATGAGGGAAGGCTTTTTTAGGAAGGCCCGCGCCAAAGCAATGCGCTGTTTCTCCCCTCCGGATAGCCCTCTCCCCGCTTCGCCGACTGGGGTATCGAGGCCTTGTTTCAAAGAGAGGACCATTTCAGCGATTCCCGCTTGTTTTGCAGCTGCCATAATTTCTTCATCGGCCACTTTACGTCCTGCACCCAAAGCGATGTTCTCTTTAATGGAACCAGCGAATAAATACGGGTTTTGGGAAATATAACTCATTTGGCTGAACCAGGACTGTTCTGATATATCTTGTCTGTCCATTCCATCCACAAGCAGACGGCCGCCGGTCAGCGGCAGCAAACCGGCTATCGCATGCAGCAGCGTTGTTTTGCCCGAACCGCTTTTGCCGATGAAAGCGACCTGGCTGAACGGGGGAATCTCCAGTGTAGCGGGGCCAAGTGAAAATCCGCCGCCGTATTGGAATTCCAACTCCTCCAGTTCCAATAGGCCAGGGCCTTGCAATGCCAATTCGGTGTTTCCGAAACGGACCGGTTCCGTCTTTTTCGTTAACTCCTCCGATAAACGGCCAGCCGCAGCCGCACTGCTTCTGCCCGTATGGAACGCACTCCCGAAATCTTTCAGCATATTGAAAAAATCCGGAACGAGAATCATGACGAAAAATGCTGTAAAGAAAGTCAGGCTATCGAATACGACAAGGCGCAGCCCGATTTCAAGCGCAATGATCCCCATACTCAGCATCGAAATATATTCCAGCATCAACGAAGATAAAAAGGCGGATTTCAGCACTTCCATCGTGGAATCCCGGAAATCGAGGCTGCTCTTTTTAATGGTTTTCTGCTGGCGGTCCGCCTGTCCCATCAGTTTCAATGTAGTAAGGCCTTGCAGGACGTCCAAAAATGTCCCTGAGAATTGCCCCAGCTTTTCCATCTGCTCATCCGCTTTTTCTTTTGTGCGGATTCCCACGAGCGCCATGAATACCGGGATAAACGGCGCTGTTATCAAAATGATCAGCCCCGTTATCCAATGCTGGTAGAAAATGACCGCAAGCAGCACAATCGGAATGATGTAAGTTTGGATCATTTGCGGGATATATTTGCTGAAATAGCCATCTACTTCATCGACTGCGTCCATTAGCAAACTCACTTTCCGGCCTGACTGGCCGTGTTCCGAAGCCAATAGCGGATCCGCTGCAAACGAACTAATCAATTGCCGGCGCAGCTTCAATTTCACTTCAGTCGACAATTCGACTCCTGCGCGGCCGATTGCATAGCCACAGAAGGCACGCAGCAAAATGGCGCCCAATAACCCATATAAATAAGGTGTGATATCGGCAAACGCAGCATCTTCAAGAAAAACGCCATTGACGGCGAGCACAAAAAACAAGGCTTGCCCGACCATTGCGGCTCCTTTTGCAAGGGATGCTGCCGTTAGCAGAACCATCCATTTTCTCTGTTCAAATGCGAGCTGTTTCAACTCCATTGTCCCATTCTCCCTTTCGATTGCTCATGCTTCCATTATAAAGCAACTGCCCTTTGTTGCCGTTTCCCACGCATGGCTGAAGCGGTTAATTCTCCATTTTGTTACAGGAAACGTTCACAAAACACTGATTTTACAGCGAAACGCAAAAAAAGCCGCTGGACATTCCAGCGGCTTTCAAAATTAGGGTTATTTTTTTCCGGATTTCTGTTCTGGCGGTCTTTCAAGCACAGCATACAAAAATATAATGTCTTCTTTGATCTGTGATTTCACGAGGTCATTTTGACATTTCCGATACTCATGGCTAAGCTTATTCAGTTCACATTCAAAAACTATTTTTTCTTCTTGTGAAATCACTGATAACACCCCAGCTCATTGAATTTGGAGAAGTCGTTCTTTGTACGTGCATTCGTCAAGCAATCATATCAAAAATTAAAATCAAACGCTATTAATTAGCGTTAAATTATTTATAATATCAATAATAAGACAGAGTAACCAACTATACCTAAGCAAAAAGAAACAAAACTGCTTTCGCGATCTTCTGGCAATTCTTCTTTCATGACATTGAGGATGATGCCGCCTGCAAGCAATGCGGTAAGAATCGACACCGTCAATTCACCGACTTCCGATACCAGCCCGAAAGCCCACCCAACCAGGATAGCAGCGGCCAGAAGCCAGCGGCCGTATCGATCGTACTCTTCTTTATGCGCCGCCCGCAGCCCTTTATCATTCGTGATGAAGTGGACGCCCATTGCGATGAAAAAGAATAGCATGCCCCATGCCGAATCGTAATGTTCACGGACCAGCAAATAGCCGATTAAAGCATTATAGAGCGTGAAAGAACCGATATGAACCCAGAAAACTCCGGCTTCCACGCCTTCTTCTCGAATATCCGCCTGCCGCCGTTTAGCAGATTTCACCATCTGTTCCAGTCCATAAAAGATGATGAGCCCAAGCATAGCGACCAGGTAAATATGGCTTTCTAAAAAGCTCCAGCCTTCATTTCCGACTTCGCCTTCCAGCTCCTCCTGAAAAACACCGAGTTCTGGCAGCAAGTGCAGAAAAACGTAAGCCACGGATATTCCCCCTGCAATCGACAGGAATCGGCTTCGCGGCAAGACTTTCATGAGCTTCATTCTCTTGGAAAATAGATGGATAAATACAAAACCGATTACAAATAATAAGCTGAGCCATTCCACTGCCTTCAGCTCCTTTGTCCACTAGAATAATAACAGGCGGACTCGCGTCGAGTCCGCCTGCCGTGTCTACAGATGTGCGAATCCCTTACTTGCCTTGTCCGTCTTTCATCCAACCAGCCACTTGTACAGTGCGCTTCGCCTGGTGCTTCACGGCATCTTCCACGTCTTCCACCATGTTATTGTCCTGGTCAACAGAAACGGTTGTGCCGTAAGGATTGCCGCCTGCTTTAAACAGCGATTCGTCCGTATAGCCCGGCGCAGCCACGATGGCTCCCCAATGGAACATGCTTGTGTAAATGGCGAGGACCGTCGCTTCCTGTCCGCCGTGAGCATTTTGTGCAGATGACATGGCGCTGACGGTTTTATTGGCTAATTTGCCTTGCGCCCATAAGCCGCCCGTCGAATCCAAAAACTGCTGGAATTGGGACGGAACATGGCCGAAGCGCGTCGGGATGCTAAAGATGATGGCATCTGCCCAATCAAGCAGATCCACTTCCGCTTCCGGTACGTCGGCTGTCGCCTCCGCGTGTGCCTGCCAAGCCGGATTCGATGCGATAGCCTGCTGTGGCGCATTTTCTTTCACTTTCGCCAATTTTACTTCTGCACCAACCGATGCAGCGGCTTCTTCTGCCCATTTCGCCATTTTATAATTGGTGCCTGTTGAGCTGTAATAGATAATTGCCAATTTCACATTTGCCATTATTCTCTCTCCTTTTTTGCATCAAGTCCGGGACTGCTGCTATAAACGGGAAATACCTCGACTTTGAGATGGCTCTTCTCTTCCTATCTTCCCCGCATTCGGCTTTCTTTAAACAATCGGCTTGCGCAAAAACTGTCCGAGAGTTCAAAAAAGCAGAAAACCAGGTGCAGCGCGCCTGGTTTCCTGCCTGTTTCTTAGACTTCCGTTCTCCGGCTGAGTTCAGCCGCTTGCTCCCGCAGCTTGAACTTTTGGATCTTGCCGGATGCCGTCATCGGATAATCCTTCGTGAATTCAAAATAGCGCGGTATCTTATGGCGGGAAATTTTGCCGGTGCAATATTCCCGCAATCCTTCAGCATCCAGTTTTTCGCCGTCCTTAAGAATGATCCACGCCATCAGCTCTTCCCCATATTTCTGATCCGGCACTCCGACGACTTGGACGTCCTGGATGGCGGGATGGCGGTAAAGGAATTCTTCGATTTCGCGCGGGTAGATATTCTCGCCTCCCCGGATGACCATGTCCTTCATGCGTCCGGTGATGGCAATATAGCCGTCCTCGTCTTCGACCGCGATATCGCCCGTATGCAGCCAGCCTTCGCTGTCGATGGCATCACGGGTCGCTTCTTCGTTATGGTAATAGCCTTTCATGATATGGTAGCCTCGCGTGCAAAGCTCGCCTGGCACACCGGCAGCCACACTGTCGCCGCTTGCCGGGTCGATGATTTTCACTTCGACTTCTGCATGGGGCTTGCCGACAGTCGCTACCCGCTTTTCGATGTCATCATCAGCGCGCGTCTGCGTGATGACCGGAGAAGATTCGGTCTGGCCGTAAGCAATGGTAATTTCCGATGCCCCCATATCGCTGATCACTTTCTTCATGACTTCAATCGGGCATGGCGAACCGGCCATGATGCCTGTACGCAGGGAAGAGGTATCAAATGATTTAAAATCAGGATGGTTGAGCTCAGCTATGAACATCGTCGGCACGCCGTGAAGGGCAGTGCATTTTTCATCCTGAACCATCTGCAGCACTTTTTTCGGTTCGAATTGTTCGGCAATGACCATCGTGGATGAATGTGTCACCGCTGCCATTGTTCCAAGCACACAGCCAAAGCAATGAAAGAACGGAACTGGAATGCACAGCCGGTCTTTCTCCGTCAGATTCATCGTATCGCCGACCAGTTTCCCGTTATTGACCACGTTCAAATGCGTCAGCATGACACCTTTCGGAAAGCCTGTCGTACCGGAAGTGTATTGGATATTGATGACGTCTTCCGGCTCCATCGACTCGAAGCGGCTTTCTAGTTCCCCGTCCGAAACGCCGCTCGCGAAAGCTTCAAACTCGCTCCACGTATGGATGCCGGGATAGCTCCTTTCAGACATGACTATAACCCGTTTGAAATGGGGCAGCCGGCTGCATTCGATTGCGCCTTTTTCGGCTGTCTTCAGCTCCGGGCATACCGCGTTCAGGATGTCGATGTAATTCGAGCCTTTGAATTCCTCCCCCAATATCAGGGTCGTGGCATCGGATTGCTGCAGCAAGTATTCCAATTCACTCGCTTGGTAGCTTGTGTTGACAGTTACCAAGACACCGCCCATCTTGCCCGTTGCGAATTGGCTCAGCAGCCATTCACGCTTATTGTCCGACCAGATGGCAACATGCTCCCCTTTGGCGATGCCCATTCCCATGAATGCCTTTGCGAGGCGATCCGTTTCCTCGTTGAATTCCTGATAGGTTTTCCGGATGCCATACTCCGGATAGACGTATGCCTCTGTGTCCGGATACAGCGCCGCTTGCTCACGCACGACTTGTCCGACCGTTTTTTGTAAAATAGCCACTTCCATTCCCCCTTGATGTAAACGTTTTCAATCCACTTTTGATTTTATCACAAAATTCCAAATTATGTGATTGGCAAAAGCCCTGGTTTCCAAACGCTCCAATCGCCCTTTTCGAGCCAGCCATGATAAAATGGAAGCATTATGTGCAACGAAAGGAAATCCAATGGACATCCAAACTATGAACGAAGAATTGGCAGCCCGCATCAGCCAGCGGGAATTGGTAGCGGGCACGATCAGCCAGCCGCGCTTAAAATCCAATAACATCAAACGCATTAAACTGAAGCCTGTGGAAATCAAAAATCAATACTTCATCCAATTCGAATATCAGTATGAACATGTACTGAAACATGAAAACCTGTCGATGCAGGAAGCGGCTGCGAAGCTCGAGTCTTTGTTCGAAGATTTCCGGCAAGGACTCTTCCAGTTCACGGCAGAGAAAGTGCAACTCCAATTGTCGAAGAAATTCAAGGTGTCGTGGAAAACAGAAAAAACGGCGCAAAAAGCCGCTGAACTTTCCCATAACCGCAAAAAACGCTACCTGCTGGAGGACGGCATCCCTTATCCATTCCTAGTGCGGCTTGGCGTCCAAAATCCGGATGGCAGCGTGAAAAAACAGAAATACGATAAATTCCGCCAAATCAACCGTTTTATCGAGTTCATCGACGATGCGCTTGCCCACCTTCCGAAAGAACGGCCCGTGCGGATTCTCGATTTCGGTTCTGGGAAATCGTATTTGACGTTTGCCTTGTACCATTATTTGCGCGTCGAAAAAGGACTCGACCTGCGCGTCACCGGACTCGATTTGAAAAAAGAAGTCATTGAGGAATGCCAGCGCATTGCCGACGACCTCTCTTACAGCCAACTGGAGTTTTTGGTCGGCGACATCAACGATTACAATGAAGAATCGGCAGTGGACATGGTGGTCACGCTGCACGCCTGCGACGTCGCAACGGATATGGCGTTGTCGCGCGCCGTGAAGTGGAACGCCAAAGTCATCTTGAGCGTCCCTTGCTGCCAGCACGAATTGAATAGCCAAATCGATGCACCAGAACTTGGGCTTATGCTCCAGCACGGCTTGATCAAAGAACGCTTCAGCGCACTTGCGACGGATTCCATCCGCGCGGAGCTGCTGTCGCTTGTCGGCTATGAAACACAATTGGTGGAGTTTATCGACATCGAAAACACACCGAAGAACATTTTAATCCGCGCGTATAAAACCGGACGCAAGCCTGCACCCGGCCAATTCCAGCGCTACAAGGAATTCACCGGGCTGCTTTCCGCCAAACCTTTTCTTGAAAACGAATTAAAGGAGCTCTTATGAAAAAGAAAAATCTTGTCAACGGCATGATCCTCGCCTTCTCGGTCGTGCTGATCCGCTTTATCGACGTCCGGGTGTACGATATGAATCTTTTGGTGACTTTATTGCTCACTGCGGGCCTTATTTTCGTTCTGATGAAAGTCGTCGACCGTATCCCTTCACTGGACGAACCGGTTTCAAAACGGACTGCGGCAATCACCAATACCATTGTGGTCCTCACCATCTTTCTGGCATTTTTCGTCTTGGGCCTGTAAACGCGAAAACCGCCTTTCCATTTCGGAAAGGCGGTTTTTTTATGCGTTTCTGTTCAAGGACGGTTGGAATTAGGTTCTTCATCCGCTTCTTTATCGATAACTTCCTGGATGTAACTTTTGACAGGTTCAAGCGTCAATTCCAATCCACTTGTCTCCAGATGGTTTTGCAAGTAATCGAGCTGATGCTCTTCCACTGCGTAGGACTGCAGATTCAACACATTGTTTATGTAGAGCATCCCTTCGTTTGTCGCCATAGGTGCAGGAGAAGCTTGCTGTTCCCGCTTTTCCACTTCTGCCATGCCGATAGCCAATCCTTCATCGATCAATTCTTCCATCAATTCTGCGTAGCGCGCCTCGCCCAATCCTTCAGAAAGCCTGGCGTCCAGCTTTCTCACTTCATCTGTTGAAGCCTCACGGTAATATTGGGCGTAATAGGCCATCAGCACTTGTTCCTTATCCATCAGTTCTGCCACGGAAATCCCTCCGGTAAAGTGTCATTTACTGGTTTATTCCCTTTTTTGATGATTATTATGCATGCAATGCGCTTTTCAAAAATCATGTGCTTTTATTTATTCGCCATCCAGTCCAGTAAAGCCTGGGCCACTTGGTCTTGCTGGTCGAGCGGACTGATGGCGGCGGGCAAGTCGTTTTTCTGCTCGCCGTACAAGCCGAATTGGGCATGGTTGCCGCCAGCTATTTCAATGAATTCACTGTTCGCCGAAAACAGCATCTGCCGTTCTTTGATGTCTTGCGGAAGCGTCAAGCCATCGTTTTCCGCAGACACCGACAGCATCGGCAAATCACTCAACGCAAAATCACCAACAGGATAGGCCGCCAGAAAATAAAGGCCGGCGAGCTCGTCCTGATGTTCTTCTGCGTACTGGGCAGCGGCTACGCCGCCAAGGGAATGCCCGCCGATAAACCATTTTTCGACTGCCGGATAAGTCGCGATCACTTCGTCAGCTTTGCCCGCAGCGAGGATTGGAAATTTCAGCGGCATGTCCGGTATGGCTACCGTGTAGCCTGCGGCTTGCAGCTTTTCAGCCAGATAGGCGTATGCAGCAGCTTCCACTTTCGCACCTTGGTACAAAATGACGCCTTTGCCGTTCGGTTTTTCCGGCTGGAAAATCAAGCCGGATCCGTCCCGTTCGAGCGCATCAACAGCGACGCGTTCTTTCAGTTCAGCGCTTGGCCCATAATCAAATTGCGCATAAATCACAAAACCGGCAATTGCCGCCAAAAGCACGGCGATAGCTGCCAGCAATAACCGGACGCTCCATTTCACCATAAATTCCAGCTCCCCGCTGTCCTTTTAATACGCAAGGCCGACACGGCGCTGCAGGAATTCCGGATGCGCCAGCAAGTTATAGGCAAACGCAGCCGTGTCGCCCACCGTGATTTCCTTGCCGCCTTCCGGAAGCAGGTCTTTTTCTGTGCGGTAATTGCCGCGTGCTTCGCCATCTGGCAGGTAGGTTGGACAGACGATTGTCCAATCCAAAGCGCTGTTTTCCAGCTCGCGGTACATTTTTTCATGTTCTTCAGCTGCAAACGTCAATTTTCGGTTGGAGTCGCCGCCTTGGTAGCGCAGCAGTCCCGGTGACAGCCGGCTGTCGAGGATGCCTGCTGTGCCGATGGCAATGATGCGCGAGACGCCATGCTTTTTCATCGCGGCCGCAATCAATGGCGCAGCTTCCGAAAGCGTTGTCGTGCGGCCGGTTCCGATTGCGCTGAAAACTGCGCCAGTGCTGGCAATCACGCGTTCGACGTCTTCGGCTTTGCGCACGTCGCCGACGATCATTTCCAAATTCGGGTGCGGTTCAAGTTTTGTTGAGCGCACGAGTGCTTTGACATGGTGCCCGTCAGCAAGGGCCTGTTTCAGTATCTGTTCGCCGACACGGCCAGTTGCACCAAAAATCGCGATTTCCATAGGTATCCCCCTCATTTAAAATGATAGCCTTTTTTCGCCAGCACTTCTTTAATGTCCGGACGCTTTGGCGTACTCAGGAACTGCGCCATCTGCTGCGTCCATGTCGCCTGTTTCTGGTTCGTGCTGCGCGCTTCGTAATAGTTCTGCACAGTGGCATCGTATGCCGGCAATAAGCTGCTATATTTTTCTTCGTCATAGTCATTTTCATGCAAAATCGCTTCCACCGGCAACCGCGGCTTCACTTCATTGGCTTCGTTCGGCACGCCGATTGTCAGCCCGTAGACAGGGAACACGCCCTCCGGCAAACCGACCAAGTCGCTGATCGCTTGCATATTATTGCGCACGCCGCCGATATAGCAGATGCCATAGCCTTTCGATTCCGCCGCAAGCGCCAGATTTTGTGCCAGCAGCCCGACGTCCGTCACGGCGACGATCAGGTTTTCCGCTTGGTCAAAGACAATCGATCCGCCCTGCAATTCCGCCGCATGTTTCAAGCGATTGTAGTCCGCACACATCAACAGCACGGCGCCAGCGCCTTCCATTTGCTTCGCATTTTTGGACAATTCCCCGAGCTTCTTGCGCTTGTTGCGGTCCGTCACCCAAACGATCGAGTAAGCTTGCACAAAATGCGAAGTTGCCGCATGCTGGGCCGCCTCGATCAATTCGCTTAGCTCCTCCCGGCTCAATTGCTTGTCTTTGTAATCACGCACGGATGCGTGGGATTTCATCAATTCAATAACCATTCTCCATTGCCCCTTTCCAGTCTTTCCTCTATCCTATCAAAAACTTTCAGCAGATACCCTCGCGACGATTTTTGGTACAATAAAAGCAGAGGGGTGAAACGATTGAAACAGCTTAAAACCGCTTTTTCCGTTCTTTTTTTATTGGTCCTTGGCGGTTTTTCATTTATATGGATTCAACGGGAAATGGAGTTTCGCGAAGAATTGAAGCAGCGTCCGATGCCTTCGGGCTTGCATCCCATAATCGAAGAAAAGCGCGATGAACTCGTCCGCCTGGCTTCAGCAGCCGGCATCGACATCATTATCACCGACGGGTTCCGTTCACGCGATGAGCAGGACCGGCTGCATGCCCAGGGGCGGAGTGCGCCGGGCAATGTCGTGACACAAGTACAAGGCGGCGGTTCGTACCACAATTACGGCCTTGCCATCGACTTTGCTTTGCGTGACGGCAACGGCGGCGTTGTCTGGGACATTGAGCGCGACGTGAACCGCAATGGCGAGAGCGACTGGTTCGAAGTGGCCGCCATCGGCAAAGAGCTCGGGTTTTCATGGGGCGGCGATTGGCGGCGTTTCAAGGATTACCCGCATCTCGAAATGACGTTCGGCTTGTCGATCAAAGAGCTGCAAGAAGGCTACCGGCCCGAGGATGTCATGGATTAGGCCCTGACAATCACCGCATCACACCGGCGCTGTTGAATAGCACGAAAAACCCGCGCGATTCCAATGGAATCGCGCGGGTTTTATCGTATACGTCTGCATGGCTAGCAGGTATTTTTATTTACTTGCAACAGCTGCATTTGCCGTCTGCAGCACCTATAATTCCTGACGCAAAGCCTGAATCACATCGATTTGCGTCGCTTTGCGCGCTGGACGCCATCCGGAAATCATAGCGACCCCGATGCTGATGGCTGCTGAAATCGCGACCAGCTGCCACGGAATAACGGAAATCAGGATATTGAAATCCCCCGTTTCTTCTTCTCCAAGCGAGCTCATGACGATCATCGGCACTAGCCAGTTCGCGAGCATGCTGATGCCATAGGAAATGATGACTGCCAGGACGGTGCCGATGATGCCGATTGCCGCACTTTCCATAAGGAACAGGCGCTGAATCAATTTCGGTTGTGCGCCGATCGCTTTCATGACGCCGATTTCACGCGTACGCTCTGTCACAGCCATCGTCATCGTATTGAATATGCCGATCGAAGCGATTAAAATCGCAATCGTTCCAACAAAAATCAACCCTGCTTTCAATAGCGTGAAGAACATGTTCATCGACCCCAACTCTTCCGTAACGGAATAGACGTAATAGCCATCCTTTTTCAGCTTTTCCGTGATGCCTTCTACGTATTGCAATTCGTCCGCATAAACGAGCACTTCACGTGGCGTCTCTTCGGTCCCTAAGCTTTTTGCAATGATTTTACTCCATGATGCATCCGCATAAATCGAGCTGTCCATCATCCAGTCTTTCGCCGGCTCTTCTGTAACTCCCGCTACTGTGAATTCCCGGATGACAGGCTCACCTTCCCCTTCAAATGGCTTCAGCTCGATTTCGAAAGTCTGGCCCACCAAACTGCCGGCAAAACCATCCAACTCTTCCCCTTCGGCAGCGTTTTCTTGTTCTTCCTCCGTTACGAGCGACTGGGCAAAATGATAGCCCACCAGCACTTCTCCTTCGGCAGCGGGCATGGCGCCATCCGATAAAGCAAGCCCTGCTTTTTCTTCATTGCCATACTGGACAAACACCAAATCAGCATATGCACTCCGTTCTCCTAAACGAGCTTCTCCTTCAGCCTGTGGCCGGCTCCGTTCTGCTACGGCTTTGACGTGTGGAATTCCGCGCATTGCTTCCGCTTCCTGGGGCGTTATCACACTGTCTGAATCTTCCTTGCCAGGAACTTCGATTTTCGTTACGGTCCGGTTTTCCAAGATATCATCTGACAAGGTTTTGTGCAGGCCGAAGCCGACTGAAGCCAGGACAATGAGAAAAGCACAGCCCATTGTAGCTGCGAGTATCGTCGTCGCCACCCGCAGTTTGTTGCGTTTCATGTGCTGCCCGATAAACCCGAGCTGATCTTTAAATTGCATGGCGCTGCACCCCTTTCACTAATTTCCCATCATGCAGCCGGTACTGCCGGTTGGCAATTCCCGCCACTTCATCATCATGGGTAATAATCACGAATGTCACGCCAAGATTGCGGTTGAGCGAACGGATCAAGTCCAGTATTTCCTGCTCTGTTTCAGAGTCGAGGCTTCCGGTCGGTTCATCCGCCAGAATAACCGGCGGGTTGGTGATTAACGCACGAGCGATGCTGACGCGCTGCTGCTGGCCTCCTGACAGCTCATTCGGATAATGGCTGGCGACTTCTGACAACCCGACTTCCATCATCAGTTTTTCCACCACCGCTCTCCGCTCCGGCGCTTTCATGCCTTTTATCTTCAATGGCAATTCGATATTTTCAAAGGCATTCAGCCCCGGCATCAATTGAAAACTTTGAAAGATGAAGCCAAAGTTCTTCAGCCGGAAATCTGCCATCTCTGATTCTTTCAGCGAAGAAATTTCCTGCCCGCCGACTGCCACCACCCCGGATTCCGGAACCATGAAGCCCGCCAGAATGTTCAACAGTGTCGACTTGCCCGATCCGCTTTTCCCTAAAATCGCGGCAATCTCTCCTTGTTTGACGTGGAGTGTAATCTCTTCCAATACTGGAATTTTGCGTTCATTTCCTTTTTTGCCGATTGCAAAAGAATGGGATAGCGTGTTAATTTCAATCATTGTTATGCCCCTTTCTACTTCCTGCCTTTAGTATAAGAGGTAAATCTTAACAAACAGTCCTGCCTTTTCTGAAGAATTCCTTAAGAATAGAGTAAGAGCCATCGAATAAGGGTAATTGAGTACTAAGTATTTAGTCATATAAAACCTTATATACTATGTGGAATTGCCGTAGCACATTCTAAATTGCGCAAAGGGGGACAAGCAGATGATGCACATTGCTGTCGTAATTCCAGCATATAAACCAGGCAGCAATTGCCTCGACTTGATTGAGGACATACTGGCTGCCGGTTTTCCGCATATTATCGTCGTCGATGATGGCAGCGGCCCCGAATATGCCGATTTTTTCAGCTCCCTTCTCTCCATCCCGCAAGCCACTGTGCTGCGGCATGCTGCAAACCAAGGGAAAGGGCGCGCCCTCAAAACCGCATTCCATTACATAGTCAACGAACAATTGCCGTTCGATGCCATCATCACCGCCGATGCCGATGGCCAGCATCTGGTTTCGGACATGATTAAACTGAGCCGGGAAATGGCTGAAGAACCGAACCACGTCGTTCTCGGGGCGCGGGATTTCAACCATAAGGAAGTGCCTTTCCGGAGCCGCTTCGGCAATCGTTTCACCCGCTTGCTGTTCAGGCTGTCCACTGGAACTGTGCTGACCGACACCCAGACAGGGCTTCGGGGCATACCGGTCAAATACTTGCCCCGGCTGCTCGGTGTCCTCGGCGAGCGCTTTGAATACGAGATGAACGTTCTAGCCGCATTAAAGAAAAATTACATCCCGATTTCAGAAGTGCCAATCCAAACCGTCTACCTTGATGCCAATAAATCGTCGCATTTCAATCCGCTCAAGGATTCATTCCATATCTATAAAGTGTTCCTGCTTTATGGAATTTCGGGTGCCGCTTCGTTCGGGCTGGATATCGGCCTTTATTGGATTTTCATCCAGCTGTTGCGCGATGAAGCGCCCGAGCTGTTCATCATTTTCGCTACCATTGCAGCACGCGTGCTGTCGTCGCTGTTCAATTACTATATCAACCGCAATAAAGTGTTCAAACAAGGCAGCCGCCAGTCATTTTACCGCTATTATCTGCTGGCCGGTTTTATCATGCTGTTATCTGCGGCTTCTGTCCATCTGCTCTACGCTGAATGGCTTGGCCGCGGGGAAGTCATCTTGAAGGTCATGGTCGACGCCGTGTTATTCATCTTCGGATTTATCGCCCAGCGTGCCTGGGTATTCCGGAAAGACTAAAAAAAGGCCGCTGCCCTCGATTGGGCAACGGCCTTTTACTTATAGGAGCGCAAACAAGCGCTTGAGCTCTTCCTTATTCTCTTCAAAGCCGATAAAATGGTGTTCCAGCCTGCGCTTTCCGAACAGCCCTCTCTTATAGAAAGCGAACAATGGCACGATGCGGCTGCCGGATATCTCTTTCATATCGATCTCCAATTCCTTAGCCGCTTCGACATCCTTGTGTTCGTAGGAAATGCCATGGGCCGCGAGATAGGTCTTGGCATCCTGGCAGTCGCTGCAGGTGGGGCGCGTATACAGCACCATTTCCATTCCTTTGCCCATCTTCATCCCTCCGTCAACGTTATCTTAGGCAACCGCCGGTTTGAAGCTTTTAAGCCTCAAGGCATTGATCAACACCGAAACGGAACTGAAACTCATGGCGGCGCCGGCAATCATCGGGCTTAGCAGTGGGCCTCCGAACAAATAGAGGATTCCCATCGCTACCGGTATGCCCAGAATATTATAGGCGAAAGCCCAGAACAGGTTTTGTTTTACGTTTTTGATTGTGGATTTGCTCAAATCCACTGCAGTCAAGACATCCATCAAATCGCTTCTCATCAGCACGATATCCGCTGATTCCATTGCTACGTCAGTGCCGGAGCCGATAGCGATGCCGACATCCGCCTGCGCCAAAGCCGGCGCATCGTTTATGCCATCTCCGACCATTGCCACAACCTTGCCTTCTGCTTGAAGTTTTTTGACTTCGTCCGCTTTATCCTCAGGCAAAACTTCACTCAGGACACGGTCCACCCCGACTTGTTTGGCGATTGCTTCAGCTGTCAGCTTATTATCGCCTGTCAGCATGGCGACTTCGATGCCCATTTTCTGCAGTCGGCGGATCGCCAAGGCACTTGATTCTTTGATTGTGTCAGCCACAGCAATTGCGCCAGCCAGTTTTCCGTCTGCTGCGATAAACATCAATGACTTCCCTTGGCCCGCCAAATTGTCGGCCGCTTCCGATAGGACGCTGAGCGAAATATTTTGGCTAGCCATTAACTTGCGATTGCCGATTGACACTTTGCGGCCGTCTATCTCAACTTCCAGGCCATGGCCTGGAATCGCCTTGAACGCTTCGCCTTTGCCAAGAAGCAGCCCTTTTTTAGCTGCCGCTTCAACAATCGCTTCCCCGATAGGATGTTCAGAACCTTTTTCAGCGGACGCCGCAAGCGCCAGCAATTGTTCTTCTGTTAATGTGCTGTCAGCCAACACAATATCAGTCACTTTCAACTTTCCTTCCGTAATGGTTCCTGTTTTATCAAAGACGATTGTTTGTATTTTATGGGTGGTTTCCAGCGCTTCACCGCTTTTGATTAATACGCCATGTTCCGCGCCTTTCCCGGTGCCGACCATAATCGCAGTCGGCGTCGCAAGGCCGAGGGCGCACGGGCAGGCAATGACCAATACGGAAATCGTGATCGTCAGCGCAAAGACAGCTGTCTGGCCGCCGAAATACCAGGCCAGGCCTGAAATCAATGCCAAACCGATGACAACAGGCACAAAGTATGCCGAAATAATGTCTGCCAATCGGGCAATCGGCGCTTTCGAGCCTTGTGCATCTTCCACCAATTTGATGATCCGCGCGAGCACGGTGTCTTTGCCGACTTTTGTCGCACGATAGCGGATTGCACCGTTCTTGTTGATGCTCGCTCCGACGATGGCGTCTCCCGGAGCTTTGTCGCTCGGCAAACTCTCACCCGAAATCATCGATTCGTCGACAGACGTGGTGCCTTCTGTAACGATTCCGTCCACCGGCATTCTTTCCCCCGGCTTGACGACGACGATGTCTCCTACTTCCACTTCATCGACAGAGATTTCACGCTCTTCGCCGTCTCTGAAAACAACAGCGGATTTCGGCGCCATCCCCATCAATTTTTTGATGGCTTCGGACGTTTTGCCTTTTGACAAGGCTTCAAAATATTTCCCTAAGGTGATCAACGTCAGAATGACTGCAGCTGATTCGTAGTACAGGTTATCAGCAGCGTGCTCGTCGCTTGCAAACATGAACGCTGTGACAACCAAGCTGTACACAAACGCCGCACTTGTCCCCAACGCGATAAGCGAATCCATATTCGGATGCCCTTTAAATAAAGTGCGGAATCCTACTGTGAAGAATTTCGCCCCTAAGATCATCACAGGAATGGTCAAAAGCAGCTGGATCATGGCAAAATTCGTGTGGTTGATTTCAGGATCGATGATTGACGGCAGCGGCATTCCGAACATATGCCCCATTGAGATGAGCAAGAGCGGCACAGTCAAAGCGGCGGACATCCAGAACCTTCTCCACATTTCTTTTATATGCTGCTGCTTTTTTTCCCGATCTTCATCAGCGGAATCGATTGTCGATTCATCGTCATGCGCTTCGTAGCCGGCGTCGCTGACCGCCGATTTGATATCCGAGATGGCCAAAACGGATGGATCATAGCGGATCACCATTTTTTCGGTGGCCATATTGACATTCGATTCAGCCACTCCCGGCAGTTTGCGCGTCGCTCGTTCAACGGCTTGGACACAGGAAGCACAAGTCATGCCTTCAATCACAAAACTTTTCACGACGCTGTCAGTACTTGCTTTATATCCCGCTTTTTCGACAGCATCCTGGATATCCTGCACAGAAACAGCCGCTTCGTCATAAACGACTTTCACTTTTTCAGTTGCCAAATTGACGTTCGATTCGTCTACTCCGGGCAATTTATTGACCGCTCGTTCGACCGCTTTTGCGCACGCTGCACAGGTCATGCCTTCTACATTCAATGTTTTTTCCATTACGCTCTCAACTCCTTGCTTGTTAGTGGCAATTTATATTATGTTCTTTTTTGCATTTACATTGGCCGGGAATACAATTACAAGGAACCGTATCAACCGCCTCACTCTTTTTCGCATCCAACGCCGCCTGCAGCAGCTGTATATCTTCATGGCTGAGCAATGCTTTCGAAATCATATCGGCGATTGTTTTGCCTGCTGCACGGCTGCAAATCTGTCCAAATAACCGGTCCGTCGCACTTTTTACACTGCCTTCTTCGCTGATGCCGGCCGAATAAATGAATTTATTGCCTTGCGGTGCTGCCAGCAGCATTCCTTTTTTGACAAGGCGCCCGATAAACGTTTTCGTCGTTGCCGGCTTCCAATCTTTCTTTTCCTGGAGCACTTCAATGATTTCTTTGCTTGTGGCTTGCTCGAGCGTCCAGACGACGCGCATGATTTCCCATTCAGCGTCTGTAATCTCCACTTTCTCTTCTACTGCCATAATGGCCCTCCTTCATTTACAGTTGTAATCGATTAATTTCAGTTTACGTTTGTAATCGTTATTTGTCAACCACTTAGTTCTTAAAAAAAACCTGCGTTTCCGCTCTGGGATTTCAGAGCGGAAACGCAGGTTTTTCATTTCAGCAAATTGCGCTGTGAACTTTCCTGTGGAGCAGTCGACTTGTACCATTGATAGCAAAGGATGATGATCAAAGCCAAGTCTATGGCATCTCCGCCGTAGTACATCAATAGCGCACCAGCCTCACCATCCGTTTTTCCGACACCGGGCGGCGGTGCAGCGTAAATCAGCTTGGCCAGGATTTTATGCGCGGCCAATGCGGCCATCAAGACTGCCGAACGCAAGATGAAGCCGTAGCGGTGCGAGCTTACATCGATATAAATGATGGACATCGTGAACAGGTAGCCTGCTAAAAAACGTGGAGATGGATAAATGCATACAGCCATTCCGACCGGTGCATCGCTTCGAAAAGACCCGTCAAGTAAAGTACGTATAACCCTCCGATGTTCAAGAAGGCCGCGGCCACCGGATGGCTGACAAGCTTTATGGACCGGCTTTTCAAGGCCCGGGACAGCTTTCTAGCTGCAGGAATGCTCAATGTCCTCAATAATAATGTTACCGGTTTTGCGTAAAGCAGCAGCAGCGGCGCCAACATTCCAAGCAATAAATGCGACGCCATATGCGCTCTGAAGTTCGAATGCGCCAGCTCAGCCAGCGGCCCTGAAAACACCGCTGCAATTGCCGCTAGCCCACCGCCCCAGAAAACATACCGGTGGAGCGGCCATTTCCTGTATGTCCTGCCTGTCACCAAAGCCGCCATTGGATACAAAACAAAAAGCGCGGCAAGCACAATAACTGCCGCCGCTTCAAGTCCTCCGAAAACCTGCTCGGCATGCCCATGTACTGCCACTCTATCATCCTTCTTTCGGTGCGGATTTTTTCAGCTGCATCAAAAGGGCAATGCCGATAACCAATAAAACCGCTCCAGAAATGTTCCACGCCAGATCATACGGCAGCTGCTCAACGCCATACCGAATTTGGTGGGTTTGCAGGACTTTGTGATCGATGATGCCATCGAACAGCTGGAACCCCCCTGATCCAAGGAAAACCGCAGCCACCCATCTTTTCATCCATACTGCGCTGCGCCTTCTGAGATCCGCAAACAGGAATAATCCGCCAATCGCGGCAAACCAGGCAAACGAATTCAACAATCCGTCAGCAAATATCCCGACGCGCGGAGTCGATAAATCATAGAAATGATGCCATTGCAGCAATTGGTGGAAAATCACTTCATCCACGAACGCCATTCCACCGATCCCGAACAGGAGCCCTGACCATAGATTACGCGAAGCGTATTCGTTGCGTAAATCTCCAGAATGATGCGCCTCTACTCGCTCCGACTGGACCTCCATCGAATCTCCTTCTTTCCTTTAGGTTTCTAAAAAAATACCCTTCCGGAAAATCTTCAAACCCATTCAACGGCCATGCGCCCAGGCAATGCGCGGGTCAATTTGGCGCGACATCCGCACCATGACCGGCTCGAATCCCAACCGTGGCCAGAAGTAAGAAGCCAAGTGATTGGCAGTGCGCCAGTCAGCGAAAATATACTCGAAGCCGTCTTTCTGCAATTCCGCAAAACAATGGTCAGCCATCGTCCTGCCTACTCCCCGCCCCCGAAGATCCGGGTTGGTCGATGCTGCGGGCAGCTCGATGCATTTCTCCGGAATGACCAGATTGTATGGATCGCCGTCTTTGTAATAAACATGGAATCCCGCTACTTGTTCACCTTGTTCAGCAATCCAGACATAGGAATTCTCTTCTTCCGACAGTTCCTCATAGCCCTTTTTCACTTCTTCCATCGTTTCTTTCGTGATGGGGTTCCACGACGGCGCAGCCGTTTGGTGGATGCTGTTCCACAAGGCCATCTTCTTATACAGCTGCACGTCCTCCGGGGTGCCTCGGCGAATCTTCAGCGGCGGCTGTGGCGATACGTTTTTTGGCTCGTATTTTTCCAACGGCAGCAGCGCGTATTTTTGTTCAAAATAAAACGACTGGTCGAGCCATTCATTCAATAATTTTTGTTCAGCAAGCGGCACCATCAATGCATGATGGAAATAGCCATTTTTCACCCATTCCGCTCCGGCGTCAGCGTAAAGCAGCCTCACCAGCCGGGGATGCTCATGTTCACTGACCGCAATCGATTCGTAGCCCATCCAGACATAGCGCCCGCGTTCAGCGCTTTCCTTGAACTCGTAAAGCAAATAGCCGATCACGTCGATGCCGCGGACTGCGACAATTCCCCCGACATAAGGGCGTTCCAGCATTTTGCGGATCACGCCTTCCGCTTCATCGATTTCTTCAAAACGCGCAGGCAAATAAGGGAAAGCCTTACGTTCGCGTTCCTGCCTTTTCGCCAGCAGCACAGCCATTTGGCGAATATGCTTTTCTTCCATTCCCATAAACTGAATCATCGCCCTCACTCCTTGGTTTGAAGTTTCACATCAAGCATATGGTAATTTCCGTTTATCACTTTATCGCCGAATTCCACCGGCACCGCCTCAACAAAAATCGGCCCATCGATAACCACCGTATGAAATTCGCCTTCTTCGCCGCAAGGATCGATGCCGATCGCTTCAAGCTCTCCGATCAGCCCTTCCGTGAATTCCCTGCCGAGAAACGCCGCATCCATCCGCGTCGCATCCACTACCGTAATGACCGCTTTAAAACCCGCTCTTACCAATTCCAGCAGCAAATCTTTGCGGGGCTCCTGCCACAGCGGATGGCTCGCTTCCATATCCGCTTCAGCACTCACTTTCAGCACCCATTGCAAATGATCGTCCAAATCGATATCGCCATAGACGCCCATTTCAATCCCTTGGGCCTTAAAGCTTTTCAGCTGGCGAATGAATTCTTCTTCGTACCCTGCCCAATCCGCTTTGCCGATGACAAGCGGCAAGCCCATCCGTTCCGCCTGCGCTTCCATGACTTCAAGCGGCAGGCCATGAGACCGCGACCGCACCCCATCCGGTTCAAACATCGTAAACAGCACCACCGGCACATTGCCGCCCATCACTGCCCGGTAATACGCCAAAGCCGAATCTTTTCCTCCGCTCCATGACATCATAAATGTTTTCTGCATCATGCACCTCTTTTGTTCTGATTGTTCTTTCCGCTACCTACTTCGACGCCCGCCGAATAAAACCCTTCGCAGGAAGCTCTGCTTTGAGACTATTAAGATGCTACTTATTTCCTTTTCACTGCGCTTCAGGCGGACGCTTTCCGCGGGCCTGGCTTCAGTCTCCTCGTCGCTACGCTCCTGCGGGGCCCTCAGCTCAGGCTTTGCCCGCTGGAGTCGCCGCCTTCCGCTTCATTCAAAGGTTTTTCTTAATAGCGAGTCATTTCTCTTATTAAAGAACATGAAAGGTAGAAGTTTCTGTACTTTGTTTAAAATCTCCAGATATGGAGCAAAACAGCGGAGAAAACCTTACTGCTCCTGCAGTGCTACGCACTTCGTCGCAAAGACTTGCCTTCGCAAGCTTCGGGTAAGTCTTGCCTGCGGGAAAGCGAGACAGCCGAGACCCCGCAAGCACGCGATAGCGAGCTGAGGAGGCTTGGCGCTCGCCCGCGGCAAGCGTAGCTGTTTTGCGGAATATCGTCACCCAAATCACCTTAACAAATGAAAAAGGCTATCGAAGATATCTCGACAGCCCTTTCTCTTCTATTCAGTTTCCAACCATGTTCTCCGGACGGACCCATTCGTCGAATTGGTCAGCCGTCAAATGGCCGCTTTTCACTGCGGATTCTTTTAACGTCGAGCCATCGTTATGAGCTTGCTTCGCGATTGCCGCTGCTTTCTCATACCCGATATGTGGATTCAAAGCCGTTACCAGCATCAATGAATTGCTTACGTGGTTCTGGATGACATCCAGGTTCGCCTCGATGCCGACTGCGCAATGATCGTTGAAGCTGACCAAGCTGTCTGTCAACAAGCGTACAGACTGCAGGAAGTTATAGGCGATAACTGGTTTGAAAACGTTCAATTCGAAATTCCCTTGGCTTGCTGAGAAGCCGATTGCCGCGTCGTTGCCCATTACTTGAGCAGCTACCATCGTCAATGCTTCGCTTTGCGTCGGGTTGACTTTCCCAGGCATGATCGAGCTTCCTGGCTCGTTTGCCGGAATCGTGATTTCGCCGATGCCGCTGCGTGGTCCGCTGGCAAGCCAACGGACATCGTTTGCGATTTTCATGGCGTCGGCTGCAAGCGCTTTGATCGCGCCGTGCGTGTAAACCATTTCATCGTGGCTCGTCAATGCATGGAATTTGTTTTCTGCTGAAACGAATTTCGTGCCGACAGATTCACTGATGAAGTCAGCAACCGATGGACCGAATGTCGGATCCGCATTGATGCCGGTTCCGACAGCAGTTCCGCCGATAGCAAGTTCGCGCATATATTCGACGCTTTCACGCACCATGCGTTCGCTCTTTTCAAGCATATGTCTCCAGCCGCTGATCTCCTGCCCCAATGTCAATGGCGTAGCATCCTGCAGATGCGTACGGCCGATTTTGATGACGTCATTGAATTTCTGCGCCTTCTCATCAAGCGTCGCCTTCAATTTTTGGATAGCCGGGATCAGGTTTTCTGTTACCGCTAAAACACCCGCCACGTGCATTGCTGTCGGGTATGTATCATTCGAGCTCTGTGACATGTTCACGTCATCGTTGGGATGGAGTTTTTCCTCTGACGATTGCTCCGCCAGGATTTCGTTTCCACGGCGCGCCAATACTTCGTTCATGTTCATATTGGATTGCGTACCGCTTCCTGTCTGCCATACGACAAGCGGGAAATGGTCGTCCCATTTACCTGCAATCACTTCATCCGCCGCTGCGCTGATCGCTTGCATTTTCGCTTCAGAAAGCTTGCCTAATTTATGGTTCGCTTTGGCAGCCGCTTTTTTCAATTCCGCGAAGGCCATAACGACTTCATGCGGCATACGTTCTGTGCCGATTGCAAAGTTTTGGACGCTGCGCTGAGTCTGGGCTCCCCACATTTTGTCCGCTTCTACTTGAATTTCGCCGATCGTGTCTTTCTCTGTACGATATTGCATTCCATTCACTCCAATTCAAAGTCGTTTATAAAGCTTCTCTTCTATATTATAAACACAAGATGGCAGGAAAAAGGGATTTTCCGCAGTGAAATACGCTATTTTAATCCTTCGAAATAGCTTTCGATAATCTCTTCATCCGAATGCGGCACAAATTCCCCGCGTATCTTCTGGGCTCCATTAATGCAGCCGCTCGACAAGAGGATAATGTCATCCGGACCGCTTTCACGCAATGCGGCCATTACCGCTTCACGGCGGGTGGGAACTGGCACGACTTGCTGTTTGTAAGGGACCGTAAACCCTTTGAGCACTTCATTGACGACGTCGTCCGGGTTGTTGAAGTCGGGATGGTCAACAGTGACAATGATGACATCCGCCTTGCCTTCAGCCGCTTTTGCCATTTTCGGCATTTTCCCGAAATCACGGATGCCGATGCCTGCAATAAGCGTGATCAAACGCTTATGGGGCAGCTTCTTCACTTCACGCATGACCAAGTCGAGCGCAACCGGCGTATGCGCATAGTCCAAAATGATTTTCCGGCCTTCCGGGCCTGCAATCATCTGGAAACGGCCTTCCACCTGCGGCATTCTTGGCAGCACTGAGATAATCTGCTCCATTGATGCGCCGGACAATAAAGCTGCTCCGATAGCAGCCGTTAAATTGGCCGCATTGTATTCGCCGAACAGCGGCACTTGGACGTCAAAAACCTGTCCTTTATAATGAAGGTCGAAGCGCATGCCCATCCCTGCACCTTCCAGCCTCGTCCAGATCAAATCTGCACCGGAATCTTCAAAATGGCTGTAAGTCAGGCCTGGATAATTGACGACGGCTAAAATCTCCTGTGCCATTCCTTTATCATCCAAATTGATGACAGCGTGTTTCGCCTGGCTAAACAACAGTAATTTACTTTTCAGGTAATGTTCGAATGTTTTGTGGTATTCCAGGTGCTCTTCGGAAATATTGGTATGGATGGCGACATCAAAATTAATGCCTTCCACACGCTTTTGGTCCAGTGCAATCGACGAAACTTCCATCGAAACCGCCTGGTCGCCGTGAGCCGCCAATTGTGAAAAAATTTGATGGATATCTGAAGAAATCGGTGTTGTAGGGGTGCTTTTTTTATACGGGAATTTCCCATCGGAATTAAAGATGCCTGTCGTGCCGATGAACCCGCAAGCGATCCCGAGCAAATTAAATAGGTTATAAACATATGTGGCTGTCGTGGTTTTTCCATTAGTCCCAGTGACCCCGACTTTGATCAGCCGGTCTTGGGATCTGCCGTGAAAAAGGATTGAAGCATGTGCAAGCGCATGGCGCACATCTGCTACTGCGACAAACGAAACATCCGGATAAAGCGGTACGTATTTTGTCAACGCCGCTAAATCGGAGCCGATAATCGCTGATGCCCCTTTTTCCAACGCTTCTGGAATATAAAGATGGCCGTCTGTATTTTCTCCAGTTACGCAGAAGAACGCAGCGCGTTCTGCCGAGTCTGCGGAATTGTATACAATCGAACTGATCTCCTGATTTTCAGGTCCAAACTGATCAATGATTGAAAACTCCGGAATATGGTCGAATTGTATATTCATTGGACACCTCTTAGTATAGAATTAATGCGTTTTTTGAAATTCCCTCCAATATAGTCATGACATTATTCTATCATTTCCCTACCCTACCGCAAACCGTTTCTTCCTTAGTTCTATAATTATTTGTGATTCCATAGTCTTAATCAATTTTATTCAGACAAACTTACAAAAATACCCATTAAAAAGCCGACAAAAAAGCATTATCGCTTTTTGCCGGCTTTATATTAAAGAACTGGTTTTGCAAATTGAATTTCATAATACCCTTTGGTGACCAAGAAGCCGATTCCTTCATATCCTTCTTCAAGCAAGGACTTCTGCGCCTCCAAATCATCAATCTTGGCTGCCGTGTGGTCCGTGTATTTAGGAGCAGGGTTTTTCAGGTCCTTGACCAGGATGTAACGCTGCATTCCTTCATATTTTTCTTTAAAGGCACCGATATGCATATGTTGGGAAAACTTATCCTTCAAGCTCGGGATGTTCATCGGGGCCACAGTACAGCAAACATAACGGAACTGTTCTTCCATCTTCGGCAATTCTTCCATGATGACTTCCGCCAATTTCTGTTGCAGCCTATTGCCGCGGTACTCAGGCAGCACCACTGAAATTTCCTGATAAATGACATGCGGCAGCTCTTCCGCCGGCAGCCCGAGATCATAGCCCAGATGCTCTTCGTCAATCTCCGGAATGAGCAGCGCCCTGAAGCCGATCAATTGCCCTTCGGCGAATGCACCGACCAGCAATCCGCGTTCATTCAATATGAACAGGAATTCTTCTGTGGTCAAGGGCTGCAGGACCGTTTTATCGGGCAATGAGTCGATGACCTTCTGCTGGACTTGTTCAATAATCGGCAAGTCTTCCAAGTACAGCCGCTTCATATGCATTGGCTGCTTTTCATGCAATTGCTGGTTTACGATGGTCCCTTCATATAGATGCGTCATGGCCATTCTCCTAATCGTCTAATTTATACCTTAAGAATAGCACGTCCCCGAAAAATCATCTTGCCTTTTTTTCAAGCAATCCGCTCTTTATCCACTGTTTCCAGAAAACCCGCTATCTCTTTTTTTCCAGATAACAAGATCACTTTATTGCCATCACGCGCTTCCAGGAAACTGCGCATTCTGCTGCGCATCTTCACTTTGCGCGCTGCATAGGTCGTCACGATAAACTTGAGAAATTCCCATTCCATCTTTTCCGGGCACCCTTCACCCATATCGGGGCGGGTCTTTCCGATATTCGACAGCCAGCGCTTTAAGACACGGTACAGGCAGACACGAAGCGGCAGCTCCAAATAAATGAACGTATCTGCCTGAGCCGTGCGGATATCGAAAGTTGAAGAATAATTGCCTTCAATGATCCAACGGTCCCTTTTGACGATATTGTACTGGACTGATTCGAACTCTTCCTTTTCAGCTTCTTGCCAGCCCGGCTTCCAATGGTAGGAATCAAGATGGTGGACTGGCAGATCCAGTATTCCTCCAAGATTTGCTGCAAAAGTCGACTTCCCGACTCCTGCAGATACACCCACAACCATTATTTTTCTCATCTAATAAATGCCCCCTTTTCGCGCTTAACCCTACGTTCTGCGCAGTTTTCCGTACAATGTCCAAGGAGTAGATTATACAATTTCATCATTTGGCTTGCAATATGTAAAAACCCGTGTTATTCTTAGGAAGAATTATTTTTGTTCGGATAACTTTTTACAAAGTGTCAGATGTCCATCTGCAAGATTTGAGCAAGGATAGTAATACAATGTATGCTTACGCATACGAGGAGGAAACACACATGGAACAAGGTAAAGTAAAATGGTTTAACTCAGAAAAAGGATTTGGCTTCATCGAACGCGAAGGCGGCGACGATGTATTCGTACATTTCTCAGCTATCCAAAGCGAAGGATTTAAATCTCTTGACGAAGGTCAAGAAGTAACTTTCGACATCGAGCAAGGCCAACGCGGTCTTCAAGCTACTAACGTACAAAAAGCTTAATTCTAAGCTACCTATTTCAGGCTCTTCTTCGGAAGAGCCTGTTTTTTGGTTCAATAAAAAGCGCAGCCCCGCGGCTGCGCTTTTTTTATTGCGTTGGATTCATTTGAAAATACCATTGGAACCCTAAAAAAATCAGAATAATCGCCAGCAGCGTTCCACCAACGATAAAAATCGCTATTTTTTTCCCTTCCATGCCTTCACCCCGTTTTAGATTAGATAACCAGTGTCATTTCTGTTCAATTAATGACCGTTCAACAAGTTTCATCGCTTCATATGCGCTTTCGCTATGATTGGCTAACACAGCAAGGATAGCTCCCTTATCAGCATAATAGGCCGATTGGAAGCTGACGCCCGGATCCCATCCAGTGACAAAGTATTTTTGTTCGCCGCCGCGTGACATCCAAACACCGTAGCCATAATCATTGTAGCGGCTCGACGCATGCGGCTTCAGCATCCTGGCAAGCATCTCCTTGGACACCAGCGACCCATCCATTAAATGCTCCCAGAACAAGACCATGTCCCCCGCTGTTGCGAAAGCACCGCCATCCGGTCCGCCTTTGATTGGAACCGCGTACTGGTTCGTCCGCCATGAATCGCCTTCGGAGATATAGCCATAAGCGGTTTCGGAAGGCAATTGGTCAAGGCTGAAATACCCCGAGTTCACCATGCCTGCCGGCGCAAAAATCCGTTGTTCCACAAACTCCGTAAACGGCTGTCCTGTTATTTTCTCAACTACCAGTCCTAGAGCGATAAATCCGGCGTTATTATACTGGAACTTTTCACCCGGTTGAAAAAGCATTTCTTTTTTATGGAAAAGAGGGATGAAATCCGACGCAGATTTCATCAAATACATCGGATGTGTTTTCCAAAGCTCTTCAAAGCTGGCGTTTTGCTCTTCATCGAAATAATCCGGAATTCCAGATGTATGTGTCAGCAAATGATGCAGCGTCACATCGAAATGAGGAAACGATTCCGGCAGCAAAGACGACAGACGGTCTTCAAAACTCAGCTTTCCTTCTTCAACCAATTGGCATATCGCCACTGCCGTGAAGATTTTGCAGCCAGATGCAATGGCGAAACGGGTGCCCAGCGAATTCGGCCTTTCATTTGCGCGATCCGCAAAACCTTTGGCAATCGTCCAAAGTTGTTCTTTCTTCAGTAGAACGACACCCGAAAACCCCATGTTCTCAAGCCCTTCTTCAACAGGCTTGGACGGGCGCGTCTCCAAAAAATGCCCTTCCTCGTCAATTTCAATCTGGCGCCCATCCACCAGCTCGATCGCCAACGGATGAACCTCGCTTTTTTGCTTTGAGAAATACCACACGCGCTTTGGAGCTACAAGCAGGATAAAAGCATCGCCTTGTCCGAGAAAATTCAACGCCTTCGCTTCGATGCCTTTATTGCCGCGCACTGGGATGTCCATATCTTCCAACTGCTCCCCGACCCTTTCAACGAAAGGCGTCGTGATGCTCACTTCACTGATGTTGAGCAAGGAGTCGATTGTGAAGTCCCCCATCCGGTCGACGTTCCGGCGGCCGATAAATTCAACGACATTGCCTGCAGGATCCTGGAAGTAGAATGCATCTGCATTGAAATTTGCGTAGAAAACTTCGTCCATGCCTTCCTGCCTGTTCAGCGAAACCCGCGAAGCGGCCCAGCTTTTGGCTAACGTGAATTGGTTGCCTGGAATATTGAACGCAAAATGGTAGACAGCTTTCCGCTCTGATTCTTTAAAAATCAAGGTGGAGCTCCCAATAGCCAGAGTGAAGCTGCCACTGTCTTCTTCGACAATGCGGAAGCCCATCTGGTATTCGTAAAACCCTTTCATTTCTTCCAATCGATCTGTAAATAAGGTCACTTTCTTGAACATGAAATCACCTCTTGCTATTAGCATACCGAATGTTCATCCATTTTTCCTCTTTTTACATCAAACTATTGTGCCTTTCCGGCTGTTGGACTTGCGCCGGCAAGATTCTTTGGACAATAAAAAAAAGAGGCATCATGCCCCTTTCAATGCTCCCGTATATTGCAACTCCGACAAGTCGCGGCCATCAGCCGCACCAGCCAAAATCGCTTCTGCTCCAGCCAATGTGTCCTGCAGCGAAACCGATGCCGCTTTTTTTCCACTGAACTCTTCCGCTACAAACAAAGGCTGGGTGAAATACGCTTCAAGCCGTTCGCCTCTGTGATAAACTTCCCTTTCATGTTGTGGAATCCGCTCTATTCCATGGACCACTGCGATTGACCGCAATTCACGGTAACGGCGCAAAGTTTTTTGTACACGCTGGCGAAGCTGCAGATGCCGTTCGCTCACCTCTGCTTCTTCGAGAATTGACGAAGCGGAATGCAAAGGGCTTAAAGCGGGATATTGATGCCGCGCCGCCAAATCCGCATCGAGTTGCCACAGCGTTTCCAGCGGCCCGAATGGGAAATCATCGTCGACCACTTCACCGGAAAGATCGACCAAAAGCGTTGTTGCGGTTTGCCCTTGCAACCCGTCCTGCAACTCGAATAATTGACCTGAATCGATGCGCCCTTTATCGGTGACAAGCACTGCATTGTCTCCATATCGCTTTAAAAGTTCCAAGGTTTCTGTGATCGAGCTGCTTGCATGGTCTGCCAGCTCCACGATGCCTTCAAGTTCAGGATGGATGCTTTCAGGCATCAAATACACCGTTTTAAGCTCTGTCCCTTTAAAGCGATGCAGCAATTCGGCGATGATGACGAGCTGGCCCATTCCAGGCCTTGCCACAATCCCGGTTGTGCCGCCTTTGACTAGCGGTGCGAAAAAATCAAATGCTTTGATCTGCGTTTCAATCATTTTCATCTTCTCCCCTCGAATGATCAATTCATCAACTGTGCAATTCGCTAACTTTGCAAGGCCTACCAGCGTTTTGACTTCCGCTTTCCCCAAGTCGATTTTGCCTGTGCAAAGGTTCGATACAGTTGCAGGCCGGATGCCGGCCTCTTTTGCAGCCGTTGTTAAATTGGGGACACGTTTTCTCAATAAAGCACAATTCAATCTGATTTCCTCCACATTACCCCTCCTCTTATTACTTTTAATAGTAATTTAAATTACTTTAAAGCGCAACACTTATTTCGCTAAAGCGAAATTTTCTTTTTGGAATGATGCAGTATTGCCCTAAATACCTTGCTCCTTTTTAATTTTGGGCATAAAAAAACCCTTCCGTATGTGGAAGGGTTTCAAAACAACTCGTATTCAAGCCGGACCATGTCCTCGCAGGGGATGCCGTTCTCGACAATCGGCTCCGGATAATTCCTCAGAAAAAATCCGCGGTCGATGGACACCATGCGAAATCCGCATTTTTGGTATAACGCCAGCTGGCCAAGGCTCGAATTGCCAGTGCCGATCAAAACTTTACGGAACCCCAAGCGTCTGGCTTCCGCTAAGGCATGAGAGATCATTTTTTTCCCAAGCCCGTTGCCGCGAACACTTTCAGCGACTGCAATGTTTTTGATCTCGGCAGCGGCCGCATCCAGCGGGAAAAGGACGAGCACACCTATTGTGCCACCGCCATTTTTCACAGCGTAGACCCGGCTTTCAGCGCAATAGGAATGAACCATCTTTTCCGAAGGATCCGCTTCAAGCAATAGCTCCATCGGCAGCGGTTCTTCTTTCCCGAGCAGCCGGATGTCCATTATTTCGGTTCTTTGAACCCTTGTTCAAGCAGGTAATCTTCAGCATCGCTAAACGTGCCGAAGGTTTCCTCGAGGTTCTTGCCTGTGTAAAGATTCCAGAACGGTTCTTCGTAGACCAGGTCCAATTTTTCATTGTCCCGGTTTGTCCATGTTTTGTCGTAAGGCGGCTCCGGTTCAAGCGACAGGTAATCGATTGAGTCGGCGACAATGCTGTGCAGCTCTTTTTCCGAGAAATCGCGGATGTTGACAAACCCTTTGTTGTCCGCTTTGTATTGCGGCAAGTTGCCGACATAAACAAAGCCGTTGCCAGTTGGATGAAGATGGTAGACGACGATTTTCTTGTCGTACAGGCTATCTTCGTAATGGAAGTTCACGCGTTTCATCGACACGTCTTTGCGTGTCAGGTCCGGAAACGATTCAATGATTTTCAGTTTTTCTTCAAATGTAAGCACGTTGGAAACCCCGTTTCATTTAGTCAATATATTTTCATTATACCACGGCATGGCCCATTCCCCCATTAAACAGAAAAATGCCGCCCGAAGGCAGCATCTCTCTTATTTTGTCCGATTTTTCATGCCGAACGGCCACCAGACGCCGCGGTCGAATGACACGGAAATCGCCGGGATCAGGAGCGGCAAGACGATCAAGCCATACAACAGCAGCCCCGTGATGACGATTGTCGCAATCTGGACCAAACTGAGGACGCCTGAAGGCATCATCGCGCCGAAAGTTCCAGCAAGGATAATCGCAGCCGTGATGATGACCGTTCCCATTTTCGCCATGGAAATCTGCATGGCCTCCCGGACGCTGATGCCATTTTCCGACTCTTCGCGGAAGCGGTCGAGCAGGAAGATGGAATAGTCGACGCCGAGCGCCACCAGCATCACAAAGCCGAAGAACGGTACAGCCCAGCTGATGCCGTCATAGCCAAGGGCGTTGACGAAAATCAGTTCGGCAATGGCAATCGACGTGTAATACGTCAAAAGCAATGAGCCGATCATGTAAAGCGGCATGATCAACGAACGGAACAACAATGCAAGGACGACGAACAAGCTGACCAGCATGATAAGGACGGTCTTGCTGAAGTCGCTCGATGAGACGTCCTGCAAATCGCTGTTGATGCTTGCAATGCCGCCGTATGCGATATCCGCTTGTTCAAGCGGCGTATCGACAACACTGCGCGCAACAGTTTCTTTGATTTCTGCCGTTGTGTCAATCGCTTCAGGCGAATAAGGGTCGTCCGCTAAAATGACCTCCATTTTCACGCCATTGCCATCTGCAAATGTGTAGCGTTCCAGCACCTGCTCAAAATCAGGGCTGTCCAAAGTGCCTTCCGGAATAAAGAGCCCTGTAGCGCGGACAGATTCACTTTCACTCATGTCCTCCATCATCGCCACAGCTTCCGTTAAGCCGTCCTGGATTTGCAGCAAGCCGTCATTCGACGCACCGACGCCTTCTGCCAGCTGCCCCAGCCCCGAGCCGAGTTCACCTGTTTGGGCTGCAGCACCTGCAAGCCCTTGCTGGACTTGTGCCAGGCCGCCGCTGATTTGCGTCAACGCGCCAACCGTCTGCGGAATATTGCCTGTCTGCTGAAGGCCTTGTGAAACTTGGCCGAGCTGGGCATTTAACTCCCCAAGCCCCGCTGCAGCATCCCCTAAGCCGCCAGCGCCTCCTGCTTGCGCACTGATGCCGGACAAATTGGTTTCGATTTCAGCGAGGCCCGTTTGCACATCGCCCAAACCATCCCTCGCTTCTGCCAGCCCTTCCGCCAGCAAGCCGATTTGGCGGTCGGCATACAGGTCGTCAATCACTTCGCCTGTCGGGCGTGTGATTGCGCGAACCGCTTCAACGCCGTCAATTTTTTCGATTTCTGAACTTACAGACTCGAAATACGGGACAACCGCTTCGTCAGCCAAGTATGCATCTGACTCGATAATCACTTCGACCGGCAGCGAATCCCCTTTCCCGAAGCCGTTTTCAATAGCGCGCAGCCCTTTGACCGATTCATATTCCGAACCGATTTCATCGACTGTATTGAAAGACAGCGCGTTGTCGTAAGTGAACAGCAACGGGATTGTGATCGCAGCTACGACCAGCATCGACAGCAACGGACGGTTGATCGACAATTTGCCCATCCAGATCCACAACTTGCTGTCTTTATGTGAAGCCGATTTTTTCGCCGGCCAGAACAATTTATGCTTCAATAGCGCCATGAAGAACGGCACCACGGTGAACAGCACAATGAGCAGCACGAAAATGCCCACCGCTACGGCAACAGCCGATTTGAAAATCGGAAATTCCGCGAAGCCGATGGCAAAGAATCCGATAAATACGGCTGCTCCACTGATCAACAATGTGCGGCCCGCCGTTTTATACGTGTTGACAATCGACGTCTCCACGCTATGGCCAGCTGATAATTCCTCTTTGTAGCGGCTCAGTAAGAGGATGCAATAATCCGTCCCGATTCCGAAAAGGATTGCTACCAGGAAAATCTGTGTATAATTCGACACCGGAAATCCGAACCAGTCAATGAAGAACGCCACAAGCGATTGGCTCAATAGATACGTGATGCCAACCGCAACGAGCGGGATAAACGGTGTGACGATCGAACGGAATACTGCCAGCAATAAACCGAAGATCAACACTACTGTGATGATTTCGGTGCGCTTCAAGCCTTCCTGCGCACTGATGTTGACGTCGTTGTTGATGATGGCTTCACCGGTTACATACGCGGTCATGCCTTCCGGAACGACCGATTCCCGGATGTCGGCAGCAACGGCATTGACTTCTTCGTCCGAGCCATCGACCGTTACCGGCATCAAGACCGTCTTGCCGTCTTCCGATACCAATTGCCCTTCGAGTTCCGGACTTTCAACCGGATTCAGCACGCTTGCGACTGGATCTCCAAGCGCTTCGATTTCTGCCGCCATCTCTGACAACGTTTTGCGCATGGCGTCATCCAATTCGTTTTCAAGCGGCATGACCAGGGAAATCGTCTGTGCCGAAGCCCCTGCTTCCGCTAAAATAGTGGCTGCCTGTTGGGAAGAAGCTTGTTCTGAAAGCTGGAACGATCCTGCTTGTTCCGCCTGTTCCGTTAAATTTGGCGCCAATAAGAACAACGCGATCGTCAAGACGATCAACCCGATCATGATCGGCCATTTCAATTTCAATACTGTATGCATCTTTTACACTCCATCCGTTGTGATAATGTCTTTCAGTTTGCGGAACGTCGCCAGGAACTGGTCAATTTCCGCATCGCCGATTTGCTGGCTGAATAGTTTCTCAATATAATTCGTCAGCACCGTGTCCGATGCCAGCAGAACCTCTTCGCCTTTCGGGGTCAGTTCGAGCACCTTTTCCCTGCGGTTCGGCGTTTCGACTATTCGGATCAGCTCTTTTTCCAGCATCTTTTTGATGCGGCTTGAAATGGCGCTTTTATGTACGGCTTGAAGCACTGCCAGCCGGCCCGAGGTAATGCGCTGCTCTTTGCTGATCAGTTTAAGCATTTGCATCTGTTCAGGCGAGTACTCTTTCCATAACGGATCATCGATCGACTTGATGACACGCTCTGTGCCATAAACCATTACTTCCGTGAATAAATCCACCGCTTCTTTAATTCGTGCATCCATAATAGTTTACCCCCTCAACTAAATAACAGTTTAGGGGGTAAACTATTTTACGTCAAGATATAAGGAAGAGAGCGTCAGAAATTTACAGGCCCCGTATTTCAGCTTTCTTTCGCTATGAACGCATAAAAAAGCCGCCGAAAAGGTTTCGGCGGCTGGAAAGGAAAAATTTCCCCTCTTATTTTATTCACAATGGGACAATCTTGATTCCCACGTTGCTACACTTCTTTCGTAGCGGTTTGCCTAATGTCTTTTCGGCGTGCATAGACGTTCTTGGCAATCGTTTTCAACACAGCATAAACCGGGATCGCCAGAATGATTCCCCACAAGCCGGCAATATTCCCTGCAGCCAAAATCAAGGTAATGACCGTCAAAGGATGGACATCAAGCGCGTTGCCCATCACGTTCGGCGTAATGAGGTTGCTCTCGACCTGCTGCGCAATCAGCATGATGATCGCCACATAAACAGCCATGATCGGATCCTGCACCAGCGCAATAAGAATAGCTGGAATAACTGCAATATATGGTCCCAGGAACGGGATGACGTTTGTCGCCATACCGATGATTGCGAGCAGCAGCGCATATTCCAAGCCGATGATCAGGTAGCCGATCAACAGCATGATGCCAACCAGGAAACTGACGAAGAGCTGCCCTTGGATATAAGCTTGCAGCGTCTCGTCGATATCGCTCAAGGTCTTGCGGATCCATGTTTTGCGTTCCCCTTTGAAAAATCCGGCTATAAACGGCGCGAATTTATCGTGGTCGAGCAGCAGGTAAATCAAGAAGAACGGCACCAGCACGAGAGTAATCACTCCCGAAACAACACTGCCCAGGAATGCCAGAACCCACGAACCTACATTGCCGGCCCAGTCTCCGACCTTGCCTTGCATGCCGTTGATCTGCTCTTCAATTGAATCCGGCAGGCGATCCCGCTGGTTAAACCAGTACATGCCGTATTCTTCAACATCTGCAGCAATGCCAGGAGCATTGTCGACCAGGGAGTTGACCTGTTTGGAAACCATCGGACCTACCATAGCATAAAGCAGGTAGAACACCAGGATGATCAGCAAAAGAATGATCAAAACTCCTGACCAGCGCGGAAATTTCTTTTTCTCCAATAAGCGGAGAAGCGGGCGGCTCAAGTAAAACAGCACGCCTCCCAAAAGCAGCGGAATAAAGATTGTTTGTGCAATGATGAATAATGGATCAAATATGTCTTGGACTTCTATGAATAATCGAATAATAACTAAAGCAAGAATAATTCCAATCCCTACTTGAAACCAAAGTTTACTAGTCAAAAAAAGCTCACTCCCTTTCCTACATTTGAGTATACCCAATATATCATGAAATACATCCTTTTTTAGCCAGCGAACTTTTTTGGCGCAAGGACGTCTATAATAGTCGGCTCCAAATTCACTGTACAGGAGGAGGCATTCAATGGATCAATTATGGCTGACAATCAAATTTTTGCTGCTGGGTTTATTCCAAGGATTGACGGAACCCATTCCGATTTCCTCTAGCGGACATCTGCTCATTGCACAATATTTTTTAGGCGTGGAAATCGAAGGCAGCAAGTCGACATTCGCGCTGCTTGTCAACAGCGCATCACTTATCGCTGTGCTGATCATTTACCGCACTGATATCCGGCGTCTCATCGCCAACGGCTTTATGTATCTTACCGTTAAAAATGAAGAAAACAAAAGAGACTTCCTATTTCTACTTTACTTGATCATCGCGACCATCCCTGCTGCAATCATCGGAGTGCTGTTTCAGGACGCAATCGACGAATTGTTGTCATCGATCGTTACGGTCGGCGCCACGTTAGTCGTCACCGGCATCGGGCTCTGGCTGATCCGCAATATGCGGGGCCAGCGGAAAGACGGCAGCCTGTCTGTGAAAGACGCGCTGATCATCGGCTGTGCACAGGCTGTTGCGCTGATCCCCGGCATCAGCCGCAGCGGCGCGACGATCGTTGCGGCCATGGCCCGCGGCATCAACCAGGAAACCGCATTACGCTTCTCGTTTTTGCTGTTCATCCCGATCAGCCTGGGGGGCGCTGTCCTGAGCATCAGCGACATCGTCAACGATTCCAACCTCAGCCAGATGGCCATCCCTTACATAATGGCATTTTTAGGATCGCTCGTTGCTTCCTATTTTTCGTTGAAGTGGTTCATGAACGTCATGGCCAAAGGGCAATTGAAGTATTTCGCCCTCTATTGCTTCATCGTCGGACCGCTTGTGATTCTGGCCTGGCTTGTGTTGAACTGAATCAAAAAATTAAAGCACGGCCATCTCGATGATGGCCGTGCTTTTTTTATCTATTGAAGAAGTTGGCGGTGAAATAGGGCTGGTTGTCTGAGTTGAATGCTGCTCCGACTCCGAGATAGCCGAAATCCCGTTTGACGATGTTTTCGCGGTGGCCCAGCGAATTCATCAGGCCTTCGTGGGCAAAGATGCTGCTGTACTGGCCGTAAGCCAAGTTTTCTCCTGCGACAAAGAATGTGATGCCATCATCTCCCATGCGATCGAATGGCGATTTCCCTTCCAAATTCGTGTGGCTGAAGTATTTATTGTCGGCCATGTCTTCACTATGTTTGCGCGCGGTCTCTTTCGTTGCCTCGTCCCATTTCAAAAGCGGAAGCTCCCGCTGGATGCGCGCAGAGTTGGTCAATTCAAATAGCAGGTATTCATACCCTTCGCGCACTTCATCGTTCGGCTCCGCATAAATCTCTGGACGATTTTCTTCAAGCCCGCCGTCGATCACTTGGATAGCCGTCACTGTATTTTCCTCGTGGAGATCATAGAATACGGTGATGTAGATGGAGTCGATTTTAAAAACGTCGTATTCTTCACGTGTATCCAGGATGTACTGGACGTTCCCTTTTTGCAGGCTCTTAAGCGGTATGCCCAGCGCAGACCGCACCTCCGCCCGTTTCGACTGCATCGTTATCCCTTTCGTAGAGGAAATCAGCGCCTGGTTCGTGAACATGCCATTCACTTTGCCTTCCTGGTCATATGACAGCAAGACATAGTTTTGATAATCCTGGTGGTAGCTATGCCAATCGGTTCCATATTCGTTGCGCATCAATCGGAGTGGCAGGCCCACTTTCGCTTGCGCCTCTTCTTTTGTCATGCCAAGCGTAACGTTGTGGACTGCGAACAGCGATTGTGTTTCATCAAGAGCCGGCTTGGAAACCGCAACGGGCATTTCCGCGGAACTGCTTGCGACAAACGACTTCAGCTGGCCGCCAACTTGCAGTGTGAATTGTTTAGCCTGAGTTAACGCGTTTTCAATCGCCGGCCCCTCTGTGACCTGATCCACGGCCCGGTCAATCGGCGCCAAAAAACCAAGGTCTACATATTCACTTGCTTTGTCTTCCCATATGGGCCGTGCCATAAAAACAAGCACCAGCAGAATCAGCAGCCAAAATAATTTCCGCAAGCATATCCCTCCTTTTTCTTCAGTTTAAATGGAAACGTGTTTTCCAGAAAGCATAAAGCTTGTTATCGATACAGAAAAACCCTTTTACGTTATCGGCAAAAGGATTTTCCAGGGACTTTATCAGCAATTCATTAATCTGTAATGGTGGTCTTTTTAGGCGAACTGAACAGCAGCGTAAAGACCAAGCCCGCTGCAAAAGTGGCAGCGCTTAGTGCAAGCGTCCCAGGATCTGCTGAAAAGCCAGGGAACACAACAAACAATGACCCTATTATCAAGCCGATGATGGCAGCATAGGTGACATACGTAAAATGCTCAAGCAAATACTGAATCGCTTTACTGCTGACGATAAAGCCTGCGATGACCCCCGCTCCAATTGCCATGGCGATTGGAATATTAAGCGTCGACAACGCGTTGATGGCGGTCGAATAGACGCCGAGCAGCAGCAGGATGAACGAGCCGCTGATTCCTGGAAGCAGCATTGCCATGCTGGCAAGCCAGCCGGAGAAAAACAGCATGAAGAATATTGGAACGCTCAAGCTTGTAATCGGTTCGACATTATCATTCGTTTGGATATAAGCAGTAGCTGCTAGTGCAGCGCCGATCGCGATCAAAATGAAAAAATGGCGGCGGGTGAAATTCTTTTTAACTTCCGCCTGTTTCATGATGTATGGGATGACACCCAAGATCAGTCCCATGAAAAAGAACTGGGTTGCTTCATAATGCTGATGAAGCAAATATTCGATGACTCGGCTGAACGCCAGCAGCGTAATGACGATTCCAAGGCCGAGAGGGACAAGAAAACCTAATTGCTTTTTCCATTCCCGGCTGAAAAATCCGCTGATTGACGACAAGAGCCGATCGTAGATTCCTAAAATAAATGCGATTGTGCCTCCACTGACACCTGGAATCAAATCACTGATTCCCATGAGGATGCCGCGGTATATATTTTTCCATTCCATTGTTCAAATCTCCTCATAATTAGAATTGCCTTCCTTGATTATAGCGTTAGTCGAAAAGAAACTCACCCTAAAAATAGCAGAGAGACCAATTTTCTCCACTCTATGTCCAAAACTGGAATTCCAGCCTCTAAAGGGAACCTCGCGGCTGATGATGCGTCCTTACTATCAGCAACTCTAAAAAGGCGGAGGTTATCTTTATGAAGGGCTTCCTTTCACTTCTGGGCATCACTTTAATCGTCGGGGCATTCGGGTTAATCCTTTTATCTTTCTCAGACAACCCTCTCGAAGAACTGAAAAAACAAGAGAGAATGTACGCATATATGGAAACGCGGCAAAACCATTCACCCGATCCGGCACTTAGTTTGCTGGACCAAGCTTCAACGAGCGTACAGCCGGAAACGCTTGAACTCGATTTCTCACTGAACAACGGCCAAAGCTGTGAAAATCCTGCTTTTACGCAAAAAAAGGCTGGCTCTGATTGATAGAGCCAGCCTTTTCCTATACCGTCAATCGGATGATATTGCCCGATGGATCTGCAGTTTCACTAAAACTGCCGTGCTCCTCTACACTTGCTCCAAGAGCTCGAAGGCGTTCCACAATGCGCTGCCGCTTTTCTTCGTCCGCCAGCACCAGCGTGTAATAGCCTAAACCGGCTTTTTCTTTCGGAAGCGCCGGGATGCCAGTGCCGTTCCAGACATTCAGCCCGATGTGGTGGTGGTATTTGTGGTCGGCCAGGAACAGCGCCTGTCCACCGAGTGATGACACCACTTCAAATTCAAGCGCATTGACATAAAAATCTTTCGCTTTTGCCAAATCTGCTACATGCAGGTGGATATGGCCCATCACCGTCTCTGTGGGCATGCCTTGCCAATCCGTTCCTGCGCTTTCTGCAACCTGGACAAGACCAGCCGCATCGATTGGATCAACCGCCATCGCCACCTCACTGCCGTGCCAGTCCCACTCTTCGGGTTCACGGTCGCGGTAAATTTCGATGCCGTTGCCTTCCGGGTCACTTAAATATAACGCTTCACTTACTAAATGGTCCGATGAACCTAAACGCGCGCCTTTGTTGTGAAGATGGATCAGTATTCTACCCAAGTCTTCACGGCTTGGCAATAGGATGGCAAAATGATAAAGTCCGGCGTAGCGCTGGTCTTTCTCTTGCAGCCCATCCACTCCCTCAAGCCTTAATAAACCTTTGCCTCCAGCTCCAAGAACTGCTGAATCCGCGGAATGTTCGAGCACTTCAAATCCGATGATATCACGGTAAAATTCAACCATTCCTTTTAAATCAAGAACCTTCAGACCGACTTCACCTACATAAGTGATCGGTTTTCATGAAAATACATATATGACAGCCCCTTTAGTTACTTTATGTAACCAATTATATTTTAGGAACTATAATGTGTCAAGTAACTAAATTCCTTTAACGCACAAGGTAATTGTGTTATTATAAGCTAAAGGGGTGACGACGATGGATACAACTATTATTTGCCCGCGTTTTGAAACTGCAATTTCACTTCTCAGCCAACGATGGACAGGCTTGATCATATACCAACTATTAAATGGCCCACAAAGATTCCGCCACTTGACCGAAGTCATCGGCATAAGCGGACGCCTTTTGTCTGAGCGCTTGAAAAGCCTTGAAGCAGCCGGTGTTGTTACTCGGAAAGTGTATCCCGAAACGCCTGTCCGGATTGAATATGAGTTAACTGAAAAAGGATTCTCCTTAAAACCGGTCATGGATGCCATCCAGGATTGGTCGCAAGAATGGGTGGAACCCGTTAACGCAAAATAAAACAGCTTATCCGTTAAAAGGATAAGCTGTTTTCACGCTGTCGAGAAACTTAAATGGTTTATGCATTTCGCTTCAGGCGGACGCGTTCCGCGGGCCTGGCTTCAGTCTCCTCGTCGCTAGCGCTCCTGCGGGGCCTTCAGCTCAGGCTAGTCCCGCTGGAGTCGCCGCCTTCCGCTTCATTCAAAGGTATTTCTTATTAGCGAGTTATTTCTTTTACTCAAGAACACTAAAGATACACTTCTGCACTTTCTTTCCTGTTCTCCAGATATGGAGCAAAACAGCGGAGACGCCTGCGGGGCAGCGTAGCGACGAGACAGCCGAGACCCCGCAGGAAGCGTAGCGACCGAGGAGGCTTGGCGCTCGCCCGCGGCAAGCGCAGCTGTTTTGCGGAATATCGGCTCCATCAGAAAAAGGATTTATCTTTCTCAACAAACTTAAAACAGCTTATCCGCTGAAAGGATAAGCTGTTTTTTCTTGGCCATTAATCGGCCCTATGACATTTTGGATGGCTTTAAAGCCGTAGAGCCTGTTGCTCCATGATGTGCTTTAAACCGGCGTGTGCGGTGCTGAAAATCGGGGTGCCGCTTTCCAGTGAGACAATGGAAAGTGCGAGTTTCGGGCTTATTCCCACCAAGATGCATTGGGTCCCGATCAGTTTCAAACTATCTGTCATCATTTGAATCTGGTAGCGGATTTCATTTTCGAATTCCGTAATGCCGCTCAGATCGAGCAATACGTATTCAATATTTTTTTTCGAACATTCCATAAGTACAGTAGCAAGCAATTCATCAGAACGGTTTCTATCGAACTCGCCGATAAGCGGCAATGCAATCGTTTTCTCCCATATGTTCAAAATCGGGATCGACAAATCTTTGATCAACTGTTCGCTGCGTTTCAGTTCTTCTGCTTGTGTCGTGACGTCCATCAGCATGACGATGTAGCCATCAATCTTGTCATCAGCTTTAATCGGAGTGATGACGATGTCCGTTACAAAGGCATTGCGGATGTTGATGCGGGCACGGTGCCCTTCCGTCAGCCCTTCCATCAACTTTCGCTGGCGGCTAGGCTGCAAGTGGAAATCATCCATATTCATGCCGATCAAGTCTCGGCAATCCTCAATGCCATATAAAGGGGCGACGCCTGACAACAGCCGATGCGCCTCCGTATTCATCCAGCGTATCGTATACGTGTTGTCAGCAATCATAATCGTTTCCCCAATATGGTCCAATGCATGCATCAAAGATATATTATCTGGTATTGTGCCAATTGCGGTCATATATTCACCTTACCTATTCCTCTTTTTCCATCTCTATTCAGTATCCCATACCATTCGGCAGATGCGCCACTTTATGCGGTGTTTCACGTTACTGATGCGGCATTCTTTTTTTCTTTAGCAAATGAATAATTGCCGTCGAAACGCTCAATCGATTGTTTGCTCAGCCAGTACGTGACCGGGAATAATTTATCCAGGAAATAACGATCATGCGAAACAGCGATGATGGTTCCTGGAAATCCACTAAGCGCCTCTTCCATCACTTCTTTCGCTTCCAGATCCAAGTGGTTCGTCGGCTCATCCAAAATCAGCAGATTGTGGTTCAAGTGCATGAGCTGCGCGAGACGGAGACGCATCCGTTCCCCACCGCTCAATTGGCGGACGGGCTGAAACACCATATTGCCGAAAAACAGGAATTTAGCGAGAATGGGCCTTGCATCATATTCGGAAACTGCCACGGCGTCACGGAATTCTTCGATGACAGTACGGTCATTGTCCATTTCAAGCGTATGCTGCGACAGATAACCGATTGATAGGCCGCTGCCGAGCAAGACCTCACCGCAATCAGCCTCTTCACTGCCCAGGATCATATTCAAAAGCGTCGTTTTGCCGGTGCCGTTCGAGCCGACTATCGCCGCGCGTTCACCGAAACGCACATGCATGCCAACTTCCTGGAACAAAAGCCGATCCCCGAACTCTTTCCAAACCCCTTCCAGGCGGACGACGTCTTTGCCGCTCCGTCCGGCCATCTGGAAATCAAGCGCCATCTGTTTTTTCGACAGCACTGGGCGATCCAGCATCTCAATGCGCGCCAACGCTTTCTCGATGCTTTTCGCCTGCCGGTGCATGCCGGCATTCGGCGGATTGGCCCGGTTTGCCCACTCTTTCAAGCGTTTGATGGTTTCCTTCATTTGTTTGATTTTCTTCTGCTGGTCCTGGTATTGCTGGAACTCGATCAACAGGCGGGCTTCCCGTTCTTTGACGTATGCCGAGTAATTGCCTTTGTACTGGATCAGGTCGCCTTGGTCCAGCTCCCAAATGCACGTCACTGCTTCATCCAGGAAATAGCGGTCATGGGAAACCATGACGATCGTCCCTTTATAATGCGCGATGAACGAGCCGAGCCATTCGATTGCTTCGAGGTCCAAGTGATTGGTCGGTTCATCAAGCAGCAGCAAGTCCGGTTCCTGCAGCAGCAGTTTTGCCAAAGCCGCTTTGGTCCGTTCGCCGCCGCTCAGATGCCCCCATAATTCGTTTTTCAATTGTTTGATTTTGAGGCCGTTCAGTACTTGGTCAATCCGCATATCGATGTCATAGCCGCCGCGCAGCATAAATTCTTCCTGCAATACACCGTACTTCTCTAAGATGCGCTCCATCTCCTTCGGCGCGGCAGTTTCCATCCTTTTTTCCATTTCGGCCAAGCGATCCTGCATTTTCAATAAATCGGCAAATGCCGTTTGCAGCAGTTGCTCGACCGTCCAATCCGGTTCTTCATCCGGCGATTGCTTTAACAAGCCGACGCTGCAGCCTTTCTTCCAAGTGACCGCACCTTCTGTGGGCTGAAGCGATCCTGCCAGCACGTTAAGCAAAGTTGTTTTGCCTTCACCGTTGCGCCCGACGAGGCCGATTCGCTGCCCTTCGGCAACTTCCCCTTTGATGTGATTGAATAATTTTTGATTTGCAAAATGACACATGATTTGTTGGAATTGGCTAATAATCATCGTTCTCTTCCTTTCGGTTGAAGAGACACGCGCAATACAAAAAGGCATGCAGGGACGCATGCCTTTTGCTTAAATCCGATTGCAGGCAGATGTCTCTTACTGGTTATTTTCACTCCATGCAGTTAGCTGAAAAAGGACAGACTTATCCTGTGCATGTTTTTTAGTGAAAGTAACGCCATGAAGAATGTAAAGATATTCCTGACATTCTGTCATGCGCTTACCAGTTCGAATCATCATACCCACCTCCTCGTTTCATTTCCTTAATCATAAGGGAAAGGTTTTTGAGCGTCAACAATTATTCAGAATTTTTATTTTTAACCGAATAATTAGAGCTTTTCAGCCGTTTTTAAGCTAGCTTTTTCAAATGCCCCTGGATATAGGATTAAAATAAAGGCAACAAGGGAAATAATCATAATAAAAAGGAAGGCGGCGGATACCGTGTCTATGTATTCAAGAATTGCTTTTGATAACGACACTCGAAAAGTGGAGAAAGCATTAAAGAAATACGAAGACAAGAAAACGGAAGCTCTCGTTTTGCTGGCGGAAATTGATTTATTGGAAAAAATGGAGGACGTGAAAGACGCGGAGATGTGGAAGCGCCAGTCGATGAAGGAAAAGCTGGTAGCTGTTGAGCGCCTTCGGAAAGACTTGAAGAACCAAGTGGCCGATTATATCGAAAAGCATGGAGATCAGGATCTCCAGCGCTATACTGAGCTGCTGGAAGAACTGGAAAAAGATAAAGCGCATTATTAGCGGGGAGCTATTCCCCGCTTTTTTTTGCCTTTTCCAAGTCCGGATGTTTCGCTTTTAAAATATCGCCTGTCCACCCTCTTCTTTTGAAGAACAGATAAAGTGCACCTGTTGAAAAAATAATGATGACGAGCGAAACCAAGTAGCCGAACGTCCAATAGAGCTCGGGCATATGCTTGAAATTCATGCCCCATATTGCGCCCCACGCCATCGCAGGTGTGAAAAGAGTCGTTAAAACCGTCAGCGTTTTGATGATTTCGTTCCCGCGGTAATTCGCTACTACGTTCTCCATGTCCACCATATTCTTGATCTCGTCTTGGTAGGAATCAACCAGAATAACACAGCGTTCAATCCGTTGGGACGTGCGATAAAATTCGATGCCATCACGGACGTCGGGCCCGAAGGTTTCCGGAATGGCCATTTGGATCTCAGCAAAGCCTTGGATCAGGTGCTTCCACAATAAGATTTCATGCCGCAGATCCGCTATTTTATCCAAGGTCTTGCTTTCATTGTTTTCACTGATTTCCCACAACAGGTTGCGCAAGCGCTCTTCGAACTTGTCGATCTTATGGAGAATGGAACTGACCATATGCCCCAGGAACACCATCATCAGCTCGACAGTTGTCGCTGCCCCCTCCATCTGCTTCAAGAGGGTGTCTTTGTCCAGATCGGCATCTTTATCGAAATCCAATTCGTTCGTCACCAGAATATCCCGCGACAAGTAGAAGTGGAATACATCCAGCTCATTCTTATCGTGCTGGCTTTGACGGTAGATAAGCGATCCCCAAATCCCTTCTCCTCCCGGTTCAACTGTGTCGTTATGGAGAATATTCACCTCTAAATCTTGGGAATCCTTGATCCATGAATGCATCTTGTAATGGTCCGGCAAAAATTTCAGGAAATCTTCATCGCCAATTGACCCTTCTTCCTGCCATGCCACATGCATGAATTTGTATTGCGGCATACCCTTACCCCCTTTTGCGCTCCAAAATTCCATTCTTATCGAAAAAAACAAGCCGAAAACGGCTTGTTTTATTCTTTTCGAGGCTGTTGATCTCTATATTTTTCATTTGAATTCTCTTTGTATTCCAAATCACGGTCGGGCATGGGATCTATTTCTTTCTTTTCCGGCATATCACGGCGCGGTTCGACTTCTGGAATCAATTGTTCCCCTTCTTGCTCTTCCTTGCCTTTTTTCATATGCTCCCTCCTCAACTTTTGCTTAGCTATAAACTACCCTTTCCGCCCATTTTTAACCCTTTCAGTTTTTCATCAATGCTTCGATCAAAGCGCGGTCATCCGGATATGCCAGATTCAGATCGGCCAGATCGCTGATCGGTTTCCAAGCGACGTCCAAAATCAATCCGAACGGATCTTCGGCATTGATTTCTCCGCCCTTCACTTCCACACGGAAATAATGCACTTCGAACGATATAGCTGAATCCTCGTATTCCCCTTTTTTTACCGTCAATTCCTCTTTCGCTTCGACAATCAAACCCGTCTCTTCAAAAAACTCCCGCTCACAGCAAGCGCGCAGGCTTTCCCCTGGTTCTGCTCCGCTTGCAGGGACGGCCCATTTCTTGTCATCGTCTTCGGGCATATTCTGCTGTACGAGCAGCACCTCGTTTTTATCATTGACGCATATTCCAGCTGCGCCTTGCCAATTGGACATTTCCATCGTAATTCCTCCGTTGCTTGTTTGTCGGTTTAGAGAACATCTTCTTTTCTCTTTAACATACTAAAAAGCGGCTCCTACTAGCAAGCCGCTTTTCATATCATTGCATTGTTTTCGAATATTGGCTATCCAATGTGAGGCCATGAGTTGCATCCGGAAGGCCAAGATCGCCCGAAAAGCCATTAGCCCGGTAGAAAGCGTCCGCGTTTGCTGAATCTGTCCTCACAACAATTTCCTTGAAATGGCCGCGCGCGTGATCGACGATTTTTTTCAAGAGCTTTGTTCCAATCCCTTGCCTGCGCGCTCCGGGTGAAATGTAAAATCGCCGCAGCCGGCCAACACCGTGTTTATCTGAATAAGGATCCCGGTTTATGCCGCCAATTGCCACTAAGTGGCCATGCTGATCCCATGCACCGTATAAAATTTCGCCTTCTTTATCGAATGTATTTGTGCCATCTTCATATTGGTCGACAAGCCGCCGTAAAAAGCGATACCCTTCCGCTTCGCTTTCTTCCACCAATTTTGAGACATCGACTGATTTCAAATCTGTGACTTCTTTCAGTTCAAGTTTCATGCCGCTCCTCCTCATCCTGGTCTATGCTTGCTGCCGTTCCTCTTTCAGTGTATAGAAAATAATCCATGGACGCCACTACAAAGTCAGAATTTTCTTTATTTTATTCCATACCAAAAAGCCTGCACAGAATTCTCTGTGCAGGCCGCCATTCATATCGTGCATTAAACGGCGGAAGATTCCACGTCCGCCTTCCGCCCCTCCATTTTTCGGACGATGTAAATGCTCGCTTCATACAGCACCGCCATCGGAATGAGCACCAGAAGCTGACTGATAAAGTCCGGCGGCGTGATGAGCGCTGATACGATCGCCAGGACCAGATACGACCATCTGCGCACTTTTTTCATCGACTCTGAAGTCAGCAGCCCAATTGTTGACAGGAACAACGCCACAATCGGCATTTCAAACAACAGGCCTAACGGAATGGTTGTCATAATCAGGAAATGGATATATTCGCTCGCTGATATCATCACTGCAAAATTGGCTGCACCCAGGCCTACTAGAAATTGATAGCTCAACGGGTTGACGATGAAATAGCCGAATCCAACTCCGAGTATAAAAAGCAAAAGCATGGCCGGTGAATACAGACCGATGAACTTGGACTCCTCTTCCTTCAACCCGGGTTTTACAAATTGCCACAGAAAATGGCAAAGGAAAGGCAGCGACAAGCCGAGCGCCAGCGTCAAAGAAATCGACGTGTAAAATTTGATGACTTCGAGCGGCCCCAGGATGACCAGGTCATGGCCTTTGACTACGTAAGGAAACCATACATTCAATGTCGAGAAAACCAAGATCAGAAACAAACCGAAAACCAATAGGCTTTTAATCAGCTGCTTGCGCAAATCACCCAAATGGTCAATCAGCGTTTCCACACGGTCATCTTGTTGAGGCGGTTCTGGAGCTGCCGGCTTCTTAGCAGGCTCTTCGGAAAGCTGCTCGACGGCCGGCGCTTCTTGTTCATGAGGCTTCTCAAGCTCCACATTCTTTTTCGCCAACGGACTGATTAGTTTGCGTTCTCCATACGGATCCATTTAACCACCTTCATATGTTTTCGGATTTTTTCTCTTCTTTCTTCACTGCCGGCTCTTCATCATCGTCATCCATCAGCCCTTTAGTAGAGCGCTTGAATTCTGAAAAAGTCTTGCCCACAGCACCACCGATTTCCGGCAGCTTTTTCGGTCCGAACAAAATAAGGACAATGACCAGAATAATGATCAATCCAGGTACGCCAATTGATGATAATCCTCCCATATTGTTTCCTCCTTCATTTAAACGAGGGATCCCCCGTTTTTACTGTAATTGATGATACCTTCTGCACAACGGTATGCTAGCGCTCCGACAGTGCCTGTCGGGTTATAGCCGCCATTATGCGCAAAATTCCCTGCACCGACGACAAACAGATTCTCCATGTCCCAGTGCTGTAAATAATTATTGACGACGCTGTTCGCCGGGTCGGCTCCCATAATCGTGCCTCCGGTATTGTGCGTAGTCTGGTAAGGAACAATGTCGTAATCCGATATCGGATTGCCCCCGGCCACCGTTTTCGCGCCCATCTCCTGCATGATTCCAGCCGCTTTTTCCGATAAATAGGAATGCAGCGCGCGATCCTGATCGGTAAAATTATAAGTCAGCTGCAGCAACGGGACTCCATAGATATCTTTATAGGTGCCATCGAGCGACAAGTAATTTTCTTTATGCGGCATCGAAGCACCTTGTCCACCTACGTTCAAGGTCCGCGTGAAATTTTCAATGGATGCTTTTTTGAATTCCGCTCCCCATGAAGGGGTGTCCGGCGGAAGCGGATTGAACAGGATCGGCCGGCTGCCAGTCTGGGTAATCGACAGGCTGGCTCCATGGATAAACTCCAGATCTGCGTGATCGAAATTGTCTCCGTTGAAATCATCGACCGTCATGCCTAGAGCCCCGGCACCCATGAATGTGTTCATCTGTTCATCAAAGAAACCCGTTGCTCCAGGCAGGATCTGATATGCATAGTTTTTGCCGAGCGTGCCTCTGCCTGTATTTGGATCGTATTGTTCGCCAATTTGCGAAACCATCAGCAATTTCGCATTGTTAAGAATATAGCTGGTCAAGACTACGACTTCCGCCGGCTGGATGAATTCTTCGAAAGTGACGGTATCAATATAACGGACGCCGGTGACTTTATCGCCTTCTTTCATGATCTCCACCACATTTGCGTTGAACTTGATCTCATAATTCCCTGTTGCCCGTGCTGCAGGCACTACGGTGATTTCAGGCGAGGTCTTGGCGCCGTATTCGCAGCCGAAGCGTTCGCAGAATCCGCAGTATTGGCAGGCATTGATTTTTTGGCCGTCCGGATTTTCATACGGCTCTGAAAGGTTTGCCGACGGCATCATGAATGGCGAGTAGCCAAGATTGCTCGTCGCGGTCTCGAATTTCTTCAGAATCGCTGTCTTCTTCATCGGCGGCGTCGGATAATCGCTGGAGCGTTTGCCCCAGAATGGATTTTTATCCTCACCGGAGATGCCCGCTGTTTTCTCGAAGCGATCGAAATAAGGTTCCAATTCATCGTAAGTGATGCCCCAGTCCTGCAACAGGTAATCAGCTGATAATTTATTGCCGTATTTTTGTTCGGTCATTGTCTTGATTTGAAAATCATAAGGCAGAAAGCGCCAGTTTTGGCCATTCCAATGGGTTCCAGAACCGCCGAGCCCTTCGCCAAGCAGGAAAGAGCCCATCTGCCGCATCGGCAGCGCCCGCTGGTTTCTGTTATTGCGGAACGTAACGGTTTCTTTTGATAAATCCTGCATCAGTTCATAGCGCACCGCATACCGGTACTCATCGTGGACAATTGAAAAATCTTCTGTACCGCGCTCTCTCCCCCGTTCAAGACCTACTACTTTCAAGCCTTCTTTGGCGCATTCTGCAGCGATAATGCCACCTGTCCAACCCACGCCAACCGTAACGACATCGACTTTATCCAACGTTGTGACCATTGCAGTCCCCCCTTTACCTTAATTTTGCATCCCCAGTGAATGGGGCTCGATTTCAACAAAATCTTCGCTTTCAATATCATTGATATAAGCTGCTTGATGCCCTGGGAAACCTTTCATCTTCCAGCCTTCCATGTTCTGGTTTCCGCCGTAGATCGGGTCTGCATAGGCCCCTTCAAGCGTCGCCATCCGCAAGAGCCGGAAAAAGAATAGCGCGTTGACACCGCTCATCTGAATTTCGTCTTCCTGGAATGCCGTCAGGATTTCATCCATCTGGCCTCCTTCAAGATCAACGAAGTTCGCTTTGAAGCGTGATTGCGCCTCTTGTTGCATAATTTGCAAGCCTTGGCGGAACATTTCATTCCGCTTTAGCCGGCTTTGGTAGCCTTGTGTTGTTTCGCCTTCTAAAAACGGCCCCTGCATGTATTCCTTGGAGTTTTCTCCATACGCCCCGGCAAGCTGGCGATCGATAAAATAAGGAACCCCTAAACCGATGGCGCCCGGCCCTAAATCATCTTCCGGGAAAATACGTTCTGTCGCTTGCGCAAGAATTTGGAATTCCGCATCGTTTTTAAAGAACATCAATCCCCTTACGCCGCCTGCAGACCCGCCTTCACTTGTAGCGGGAGCTTCTCCCGGAGCAGCAGTGTTGTTGGCATTAGCGCCGATCAGCCCGCCGATAATGCCCCCGCCGATCAAGGCGCCGGCTGCAACCCCAGAAGTTTTCAAAAAGTCTCGCCTAGAATAATTCTTTGGTTCTTTCGCCATTTCCAGACCTCCTTATCGATTATAGATATACTATTCAGAATATTGCTTATCTCGTTATATGTAAAGCTTAAACCAAAATTTCTGGAAATTAATTGATAACTTTATTAAAAAAATACCCCTTGGCGCATCGCATTTCGGAGAACCGAACGGCATTTTGCTCTCTGATGAATTTCGCAAGGGGTATTTCAAGCATAAAAAAAGCCAAGGGAATGTTCACCTCGGCTGTATTGCTATAAATATTAGTCTAGAACTTTGATTGTGATGTTTTTACGGCCCCACTCAAGTGCTGCGCTTTGAGATGGAATGAATACATCGATCTTGTTGCCTTTAATCGCGCCGCCTGTGTCGCCTGCGATAGCAGTTCCGTATCCTTCAACCCAAACTTTAGAGCCTAATGGGATAACAGTAGGGTCTACGGCAATCACTTTTTGGTTCGGATTAGAACGCAAGTCTTGCCCTGTAGCAGTTGTTCCTGAGCATCCTGCGCAATATGCAGTGTAAGCCGTAGCTGAAACTGTCATTTCTTTGCCGGCTTGCTGAGTTGCTGGAGCAGGTGCTGCTTGTGCTGGAGCAGGTGCTGATGCTTGTACTGGTGCTGCTGTTTTAGCTGGTGCTGGTGCTGATGCTTGTTTAGGAGCTGCTTCGTTGCCAGCTTCCAATGTGAAATCTTGTCCTGGGAAGATTAAATCGGATGAAAGTCCGTTCCAACCCATCAATTGATCAACTGTTACGTTATTTTTTTGTGAGATACCCCAAAGAGTATCACCTGATTCTACTGTATACGATGAATGAGCGCTAGCTGTGCTCGCTGCGCCTACACTTAATGCTGCAATAGCAGTTAGTGTAACGATTTGCTTTTTCATAAATGAAATTCCTCCTTTTCACTAACAAATAGCATCATACCACCTGCGCATTTCAGAACGATGACAGAACATCGGATATAAAATATCAATTGCGTTACGTAAAAGTGATATATATTACAGTCTGTAATGAAACAGAAAATTCATTTCAGAAAAATATAGTTTAGGGGAGGGATGAAAGGGAACAATTAACTGTTTAAGGTTTTTATATAAGTTGAACTAAAGAAGGAACTTATCGAACACCACGTCGGATGCTTCGGGCATGGCTGCGCTGGATAAGCACTTCGAGAAATAAAAAAGCTTCCTGGTATCCGCTAGTTTATTTCTCCGTATCCATAACCGAAATCTTTGGTTCAACTTATATACATAAAATATAAAGGGGGAAGAAATATGAAAAAAGTGACAATCGTTTTCTGGGTTTCCCTTGCGCTTTGTCTAAGCTTTGTCTTTTGGGGTTATATAGCTCCCGAGGGCTTCAATGAAACAACCGGAAACCTGACAGCCGCTATTTCCGAAACATTCGGCTGGTATTACCTGGTCACCGTGTTCTTGATATTGGCGTTCTGCATTTATATGATTTTTTCCCGCTACGCAAACATCAAGCTCGGCAAGCCGGACGAGGAGCCTGAGTTTTCATTGCCATCGTGGTTTGCCATGCTGTTCAGCGCAGGAATGGGGATGGGGTTGGTGTTCTGGACGACTGCGGAGCCGATATCCCACGCGTTCATCAGCGCACCGCGCGCTGAAGTCGGCTCACCTGAAGCCGTTTCAGATGCGCTTCAGTTCTCTTTCTTCCATTGGGGCATCCACGCCTGGGCCGTTTATGGCATCGTGGCATTGGTGCTGGCCTATTTCAAATTCCATAACGGCGCGCCAGGCCTGATCAGCGCGACGTTGACGCCGTTGTTCGGGCATAAGGCGATGGCCGGAATCCCCGGCAAACTGGTTGACATCTTGGCTGTTTTCGCCACCGTCATCGGTGTCGCTTCGACGCTGGGATTCGGGACAGCCCAATTGAATGAAGGGCTGTCGTTCCTATTCGGCACACCGAATACGTTCGCATTCCAGCTCCTGATCCTCGGAATTTCAACAATCCTCTTCATCGGATCCGCGTGGTCCGGAATCGGGCGCGGCATTAAATACTTGAGCAACATCAATATGGTGCTCGCCGTCATCTTGCTGCTGATGATGCTGTTTGCAGGGCCGACGCTGTACATTCTCAACTCATTCACCGCAGGAATCGGCGGCTACATGACCAATTTCTTCGACATGAGTTTCAATCTGCAGCCGAATAACGAAGAACGGCGCGGCTGGCTCAACGCCTGGACGGTGTTTTATTGGGCTTGGTGGATTTCATGGGCGCCGTTTGTCGGCATTTTCATCGCCCGCATTTCAAGAGGCCGGACCATCAAGGAATTCATAGTCGGCGTATTATTCGTGCCCTCGTTGGTCTGCTTTATCTTTTTCGCTGTGTTCGGTGCATCGGCCTTGAACCTTGAGCAGAATAACATTGCCAAGATTTCCGAATATAGCCTGGAGACGGCCACGTTCGGCATGCTGCAGCATTACCCGCTCGGCACTTTGATGGCGTTCATCACATTATTCGTCATCGCCATCTTTTTCATTACATCTGCCGATTCAGCAACATTCGTGCTTGGCATGCAGACAACCGGAGGCATGCTGAATCCGCCTAACCTTGTGAAGATCACCTGGGGATTCATCCAATCTGCGGTTGCAGCAATCGTCCTTTACACAGGCGGCACCCAAGGGCTGCAGAACGCGCTCATTATCGCGGCGCTGCCCTTCTCGGTTGTCATCCTGCTTATGGGCGCTTCGTTCTTTAAAGTGATACAACAGGATCCGCTCATCAAAAAGCGCAACCGGACATAAAAAAAGAATCAGCCATCGCGGCTGATTCTTTTTTATTTAAATACGCTTGTGCTGTGGAGCGGCTGAATTTTCGATTTCGGATCCAGGTAAGCTTTTGCGTTGTTGATCGCTGTCGGTGCTTCGCCGAACCCTACGGCGATCAATTTCACTTTGCCTTCATACGTGGCAATATCGCCGGCTGCATAAATTCCCGGGATGCTTGTTTCCATTTTCGAGTTCACCACGACTGAGTTCTTCTCCATCTCCAGGCCCCATTCCTTGATTGGGCCGAGCGATGTAATATTGCCGTAGTTGACGATAACATGGTCAGCTTCGATGCGCTCTTCGTTGCCTTCTTTGTCAACAAGGACAAGTTCACGGAGCTCGCCGTTTTCGCCGATGAGTTCTTTTACGCCGTACGGTTTTTTGACATCCACTTTGGAAGCCAGCAATGTATCGATATTCGCTTCATGGGCAGTCATCTTTTCCCGACGGTGGCTTAACGTGACGTGTGACGCTACATCTTCAAGCATCATTGCCCAGTCGACTGCAGAATCTCCCCCACCCAAAACAACGACCTTCTTGCCGCTGAATAAAGTCAGGTCTCTTACACCGTAATGAAGAGTTTTGCCTTCAAACGGATCGGATCCGTCAACGCCGATTTTGCGGGGCTGGAAAGCGCCCACTCCAGCAGTCAGCAATACGGCCTTCGTGTAATGGACTTCTTTATCCGTTGAAATCGCAAAATAATCTTCTTCGAGCCGTTCCACGGTAGATACGGTTTCTTCCAAGCAAATAGCAGGATCGCCGTAATTCGCTTGAACCACCAGGCTGTCTACAAGGTCTTTGGCCAGTACTTTCGGGAACCCGCCGACATCATAAATGAATTTATCGGGATACAGCTCTGTCAGCTGCCCGCCAAGCTGAGGTAAACTGTCAATGATTTTCACTTTCATTTTGCGCATGCCGCCATAAAAGGAAGCAAACAGTCCGGTCGGACCGCCGCCGATAATCGTAATATCAAAAATTTCGCGTTCTTCCATGTATAACACTCCTAATCTGCTCAATAATTATATCCTATCATATTATGCCCTATTTCACGCAATCAGACTAATGATTGAAATTATGCCGGAATGCGTGTTTTATCACCACCACTCCGGCTCTTTTCACCTTTAACCGCCCCATATTCCGCTCTGCCGAGAGAACATTACAGAACTCAATCCGCATGTAAAACGCCGGAATAAAGTAAAGGGAGAAAACGGAAGGATTTGCAAAAGCGATTGTTTTTCGGCAGCTTTCGCAGCCACTTGCCTGGCAGGCTAATCTCTCATGAATGGCGGCGACTTGCTGAAATCTCTGTAATAGCCATATGATTATACAGACCGAGGAAAAATCGATATACTGAGGAATGTACAAATTGAAAAGGAGATGTTGTAAATGACGAAAAAAGGACATATCCACATGGAAAACGGCGAAGTAATCGAATTCGAACTTTTCCCGAACGAAGCACCAAACACAGTTAAAAACTTCGAGGATCTTGCAAACTCTGGTTTTTATAACGACGTAACGTTCCACCGCGTAATTCCTGGTTTTGTTTCCCAAGGCGGAGACCCTACTGGAACTGGCGCAGGCGGCAGCGGCAAGAACATCAAATGTGAAACTGAAGGAAACCCGCATAAGCACCAGGCAGGCAGCCTTTCAATGGCGCATGCCGGCAAAGATACAGGTTCTAGCCAATTCTTCATCGTCCATGCACCACAGCCGCATTTGGACGGCGTCCATACTGTTTTCGGCCAAGTGACTTCAGGTCTTGAAACAGCAAAAGCAATGAAAAACGGCGCGAAAATGACGAAAGTCCACGTCTTCGACGAAGAATAAAACAGGAAACCCGGTTTGGATATGAATCCAAACCGGGTTTTTTGATTGCTCTTCACTTCCCTTGGTTCTTGATGTATTTATTCACAATCTCGTCGTACGTGCCGTCATCCCGCAATAGCTGCAGCCCTTCATTAATCTGGCCCAGCAATTCATCATTTTGCCCTTTTAAGACTGCAATGCCGTATTTTTCATCGTTCAAGCGTTCGCCAACCGTTTTCAGTTCAAGGTCCCGTTTGGAAATTGCGTAAGCAATCACAGGGTAATCTTCGATAAAAGCATCTGCGTGCCCGTTTGCCAATTCCAGGAACATCGAAGGGCTATCCTCAAAATAAGCGACTCGATAACCGTACTTCTCACGGTTTTCACCGGCAAATTTCGAACCCGTCGTCCCGCTCTTAACGGCGATGATTTTCCCATCCAAATCTTCCAATGTTTCAATTTCACTATTGTCCTGCGACGTAACCAATGTCAATCCTGCATCAAAATAAGGCTCTGAGAAATCCAGAATCTCTTTTCGTTCATCCGTAATGCTCATTCCTGCAATAGCCAAATCAATCGTGCCTTCTTCCAATGCCGGAATAATCCCCACAAAATCCATTGGGCGGAATTGAATTTCAAACCCTTGGCTTTCCGCAATCGCTTTAATCAGCTCAACGTCAATTCCTTGGTATTCCCCGCCAACTTGAAATTCGAAAGGCGGATAACTGGTATCAATGCCCACCGTGTATACTCCTTGTTCTGCACTTCCGCTTTCGCCCTCACCTTCTCCTCCTTCTTCTTCAGATTCTCCGTTCTGCTGAGCGCACGCTCCTACGATAAGGATCAGTGTAAAAAAAAGCAGTAAAAAACTGAACTTTTTCATTTTTCTCACCTCTCATCGTACCATTATGTACCCTCTAAATTTAACACATTTATCTGATAATTAACACTTTTTTGATTAATTTACCTGAAAATTTATACTTGTGAAGCATTGCGCATTATACGCTCTATTGGCGGCCAAATACGCTCTGTAAAGGGATAAATACGCCCCATTGATGTAAAAATACGCCCCATAACAGCGAAAATACGCTTCGCGCTTCTCCAATAAAAAAACACGCCCCGCGAAGGGCGTGTTTTACAATACTTTGCTCAGGAACGCTTTTGTGCGTTCGTGCTGCGGGTTGCCGAATAATTCAGCTGGCACATTTTCTTCCACGATATAGCCGCCGTCAATGAACATGACGCGATCGCCCACTTCACGGGCAAAGCCCATTTCGTGCGTGACAATGACCATCGTCATCCCTTCAACCGCCAGCTGCTTCATAACATCCAGGACATCGCCGACCATTTCCGGGTCAAGCGCCGACGTCGGCTCGTCAAACAGCATGATTTTCGGGTCCATCGCAAGCGCACGGGCAATTGCGACGCGCTGCTTTTGGCCCCCTGACAATTCACCAGGATACGCATTCGCTTTTTCTCTCAAGCCGACTTTATCAAGCAATTCGTATGCTTTTTCGGTGATAGCTTTCTTGTCGCTTTTCTTCAGCTTCATCGGCGCCAGCGTGATATTTTCCAATACGCTTTTATGCGGGAACAGATTGAATTGCTGGAATACCATCCCGACATCTTGGCGGACTTTATTGATATCCACTTTGGGATTGGTGATATCGGTTCCTTCGATGTAGACATGGCCGCCTGTAATTTCTTCAAGGCGGTTCAAACAGCGGAGGAACGTACTTTTTCCGGAGCCGGAAGGGCCGATGACGCAGACCACTTCTTTTTCTTCAATCACTGTGCTCATATCTTTCAGCACTTCAATTTTTCCGAAGGACTTTTTGAGGTTTTCCACTCTGATCATAGTCATCGCAATACAAACTTCCTTTCTACAAAGCTCGCCAACATTGAAAGCAAGTAAATGACAATGAAGTAAATGACTCCAAGGGTCAAGTAAATCGTAAAGGCTTCAAAAGTCTGGCTGGCTTGAATGCGCCCTTCCTGCGTCAAATCGGCGATGCCGATAACCGACAGCAGCGAGGTGTCTTTCAATGAAATGATTGCCTGGTTCGTGATGGTCGGCAGCATGCGGCGGAAAGCCTGCGGCAAGATGATGTAACGCATATTTTGGGTGGCATTCAATCCAAGCGAACGCGCTGCTTCTGTCTGTCCTCTGTCAATCGACTGGATGCCGGCACGGATAATCTCCGAGAAATAAGCGCCGGCGTTGATGGCCACTGTGACAATCCCTGCCGTCGTATTGTCCATGGAGAAAAAGCCGAGTGAATTGAGTCCGAAATAAATGAAGAACAACTGGACGATAAACGGTGTTCCGCGTATCGCGTCAACGAAGAATTTCGCAATCCAGTTGAGGATTTTGAACGGGGCCAAGCGAAGCAAAGCCACGATCAATCCAATAATAAATCCAAGAATGATTGCAATTATGAATATATACAGCGTAACTTGCAATCCTTCCATCAAATACGGCATGGCATTCCTAATCGTATCCATTTCCACGTCTCCTTTGCATACAGCAAAACTTTAATCGGTAGAGGGTCGACTCACCTCAGCGGATTTCCAGCAATTTTCAATCGGATTTTGGCGGCGAAGCGACACCGCTTTTCAAAATCCACGCGGGCTTCGCCGTTAAAATCGGATAAAAAAATGCAGCGCGCTGCTGCGCGCCACATGTAAACCTTTTATTCGGCGATGTATTTATTAAGAATTTCATCGTATTCTCCGCTATCGCGAAGTTCTTGAAGACCCGTGTTGATTTTTTCAAGCAAATCAGCGTTTTCGCCTTTCAATACAGCAATTCCGTATTGATCGCCTGTCAAACGTTCGCCGACAGTTTTAAGGTCCAAGCCGCTTTCAGAAATCGCATAAGCGATAACCGGGTAATCTTCAAGAAGCACATCGGCATTGCCGTTTGAAACTTCTTGGAACATCGATGGGCTGTCTTCGAATTGAGATACAGTGTAGCCGTATTTCGATTCATTGTCCATAGCGAATTTCGAGCCTGTCGTACCACTCTTCACCGCTACTGTTTTGCCTTCTAAATCTTCCAATGACGTAATGTCAGTGTTGTCTTTGCTGACTACCAATGACAAGCCTGCGTCAAAGTACGGATCCGAGAAATCCACGACTTTTTTGCGCTCATCCGTGATGCTCATGCCGGCAATCGCGACATCCAATTGGTTCGCTTGAAGAGCCGGGATGATGCCGCCGAAATCCATTGGTTCGAATTCGATCGCAAATCCTTGGCTTTCTGAGATGGCATTGATCAAATCAATATCAATCCCTGTGTATTCTCCGCCTTCCTCAAATTCAAAAGGTGGATATGTTGTATCAATTCCTACTTTATAAGTCTTTTCTTCACTTGAGCCTTCCCCGCTGCCTGAGCCTTCAGATGAATCGTCTGAGCCACAAGCTGCTATAACCAGCATCGCTGCCAAAAGAACAAGCAATAAACTGAACTTCTTCATGTTGTTGGTGCCCCCTTTGTTTCATTTATTAAAATACTAGTTGTAGTATATCACAAAGTCTTTCTTATCAGAACCTTCCAAAGAAATTAAACAGCGCTATTTCTCTGACTATTCGCCGCTTGTCGCCTTCTGCGAAATCACACGCTTTCTCCGTAAACGGTTAAACAGGCGGAAATTATGGACAAGTGTTTTCAAAACGGCGTACAGCGGAATCGCAATCAGGATTCCGATAAAGCCGTATAGCGCCGCAGCAATCAGCAACAACAGAATGATGGTCAGGGGGTGAATGTTCAGCCGGCTGCCCATGATATTCGGCGTGATCAAGTTCCCTTCAATCTGCTGCACCGCGAGCAGGACCAAGATCACCTTGAACGCGGCAATCAGTGGATCTCCGCTCATCAAGGCGACAAACAGTGCCGGCACAACCCCGATGATCGGTCCCAAAAACGGCACAATCGTCAAAAGCATTGCAAAAATCGCCAGCAGCAGCGCATAATCCAATCCGATGATCAAATACCCGATGTACATGAGCGTCCCGACTGCCGCCGCGACAATCGCCTGGCTGACGATGTAATTCGACAAAGTTTCATCCATATCTTTCAACACTTTGCGCCCTTCGGGTTTGTGGTCTTCTGACACGTATTTCATCAAATGCGGCACAAGCTTGTCGTCGTCTTTTAAAAGAAAGAACAAGATGAACGGCACCACGATCATGACCACCGCAGCATTCATCAAAATGGCCAGGACATCCATAGCGTTCTTCATTAAGTTGTCGGAATACTTTTCAGCGTAGCCGAGCACGCTGCTTTTCAGCTCATAACCTGTAAATCCTGCAAATTTGAAGTTGGATACTGCGTTGTCGGATTCCTCCGTCATTTCTTCAACGGTTTTCGGTGCAAGCTCTGCCAGGCTTGCCACTTGTTCTTTGATAGTCGGGCCAAAGAAATACAAGACGGCAGATGCGATTAAAATGAATAGCGAAAAGACCGTAATAATGGCTGCAATTTTAGGAATAAAACGCATCAACAAATGCAAAAAAGGGCGAATCAGGTAATACAGCAGCCCAGCGATCAGAATCGGGGCGAAAATAGTGGTAAGCACCACTTGGAATGGCCAAATAGCGTAATCGATTTTTCCAAGGAAAAAAAGGATGACGACCACCAGCAATGTACCGGTGGCATATTCAAAAAAAGGTTTCTTAATCCACATGCTTTCTGTTCCTCTCTCTCCAGTAATGATTTTTCGCAGTACAGCGGATTGGCAAATATGCTTTCTTTTCCATAATAGCATTGCTGCAGCTTCGGCGAGCGAATAAAAAAGACCATAAAAAAAAGAGCGGAAGCATCATGTTTCCGCTTTCGCTCTTTGCGTGGTCAATTGTCTTCTTCTAACTCTTTCATTTCACGGTGGGTTTGAGGGAAGGCATTTGCCTGCCATTCTTCACGGTATGCCGAATCCAATTGCGATAGCCCTTTTTCAGCCGGATCTGTATCAGCGATGACACTTTCGCGCTTATCCACTTCCGAACTATTTCTCATATCGATGTCTTTCGGTACATTCAATTTGTTTCGTTCCTGAATTGCTCTAAAAGCGAAAATGCCGGCTCCAGCCGCAAGTGCACTCCCAATAACTGAATTCAATGTTGATTTTCTCATAATAAATCCCTCCAAATAGAATGCTGAATAACGTTTCTTCTTTTTTGTATACCCTGAAAACAACTTTTTAACTGTTTTTGCTGAAGAAAAATTTCGATGGGCAAATCGAGCGGACGTAGCAGCAAGCAAGAGGTATACTGATTTTAAATAGAATATAGGAGGGGAATTGAGTGAGCGAGTCGTTGAGATTTACCGATTACAATCAATTTCTTACTGCACTTTATCATAAAAATCACCCTTTCTTTGCGGCCGCCCACCGCGGCATGTGGGGAAAAGCGCCAGAGAATTCATTAGTTGCTTTCGCCAACTGCATCAAGCACCACGTCTATTTAATCGAAATGGACCTGCAGCAGACAAAAGATGGGCATTTGGTTATTATGCATGACGACACCGTCGATCGCACTACAGATGGAACCGGCAAGATTGCGGACATGACTTTAACCGAAGCCCGCCATTTGCGTTTGAAAGAAGGAGCCGGCGGCAAGCATGCGGCGCTCACAGAATGCCGGATCCCGACTATCTTTGAAGCGCTCTCGCTCGTGAAAGGCAAAGCGATGATCAACGCTGACAAGTCTTGGGACGACCGCTATGAGCTTTACGAGGCCCTCGAAGTAATGGATGCATTTGATCATGTGCTCCTTAAAAGCAGGCAGCCTGTCGATGAAGTCCTTGATTTTTTCCAATCCCGTGAAAAAGCGATCCATTATATGCACATCATTAGCGATGACAACCTCGATCAGCTGGATGAGCTATTCGAACGCTTTCCTCCTGTGGCCATTGAAATCCTTTTTCACAAAGATTCGGATCTGGTTCTCTCTGAACCTGTTCTGTCTAAAATGAGAAGCCGTGCTAATCTCTGGGTCAACTCATTGGACGACGGCGAGAATGCCGGCCATAATGACGCCTTGTCATTGATAGACCCCGAACGCGGGTGGGGATGGCATCTAGACCGCGGCATTAACATGATCCAGACCGATTATCCTGAAAAAGCGCTCGCATATGCGCAGCATCGATTTGCCGGCAAAAGCTGATTCCAGCTTTTGCCTTTCTTTCTTTCAGCGTTTGCCCGGCTAATAGCCCCACCGATGGGCCAGTAGTTCTATTTTGGCACCAATCCGCTTATAAGCGTATTTTCCCCTTAAAGATGTGAACAAATGATTAATTAATTATCAGAAAATACAGTTTATTGTTATATTTTTTCATTTTTTATGCTACAATTTTCTTAAATAAGGGAGGGGTTTTTATGAAAAGCATTCTGTCTTTTGCAGCGGCTATCGTCCTTGCAGTCAGTGTTTTTTCGGTTCCTGCCAAAGCGGTTGTAACATTCGACGACTTTTTCGCCACCGATCCATTTGCATTCGAAGTCATCTATCTGCACGAATTGGGAATCATCACCGGCTACCCTGATGGCACGTTCCGTCCCAATAATCCTGTCACACGCGCCGAAGCCATCACAATGGTCGGCCGTGCTTTGAAGCTTGACGGCACCAAAAGAGCCACTCCGTTCTCAGATGTCAGCCCATCGAGTTTCGCTTCGGGTTATATCGCTTCCGCAGCTGCTGAAGGAATCGTCATAGGCTTCCCAGGCATGACGTTCAAACCGGAAGATCCCGTGACGCGGGGCCAAACTGCCGTGATCTTAGACCGGGCGTTCTACTTTGCAGATGCTCCGGATAATACTTTTTCAGACGTCGATGGCGATCAGTATTATTTTGATGCAATTTCCCGCTTGGCATATGCGGGTGTAGCGAAAGGCTATCCGGATAATACTTTCAAACCTGATCTGAACGTCAGCCGCGTTCACTTTGCTGCATTTTTAGCGCGTACCGTCGAACCTTCTTTCATTCCCGAAAAACGTGAATTGCTGAATGATGCCAATGACATATTGGCGGATTTAAAGGCGAAAAACTTTGAAAGCGTGGCTGATTATGTCAGCGCAGATGAAGGCATCGTTTTTTGCCCTTATAGCGGCGGCTGCATGGGAGACGACAGCGGCGTATCCTTCACGAAAGCCGAAACCGCAAATTTCATGGAAGACAGCGAAGAGTATTTATGGGGCTACCAGGATGGAAGCGGCTTCCCGATTGAATTGACGCCGTCCCAATACTACGATGAGTACATGATGGATGCTGTTTACAATGAAAAAGAACGCTACGGCATCACCGAACAGCCAATGACGATGGAACAGATCCATGAACGTTTCCCTGATGCAACCATCGTCGAGTTCTATTATCCAGGCACCCAGCAATATGATTTCATGGATTGGCAGAACCTCAATATGGTCTTTGCCAAAGACAGCAGCGGTGAATGGCATTTGATCGCTATCGTCAATAACCGTTGGACCATTTAGCCAATCTAAAAAGGACACGGCGCGGTATGCGCCGTGTCCTTTTTTCATTTAATAGCCGATTGTTCGAGCAGTTGGATCAATGCATGTTCAAAATGATCATTATGTTCCTGCCTGCGCTTTTTAGGCCCCTTCATGCGCCCGCCGCTCTGCCGGATTTTTTTGGCTATGTGGCGCCCATGAAGAAGTTGGTCGATATTCTCATCGGAATAAATCCGGCCGTTCTGGTCGATTGGTATCCCTCTTTTAGCAAGAACCATCGCCGCTAAACCATAATCCTGTGTCACGACGATATCGCCTTTGTCGACTTTATTGACCAAAACGAAATCCACGGCATCGGCACCTTTTGAAACAGTGACCGTTTCTGCGCCTTCCCGCTGCATGATATGCGCAGTGTCGCAAATCAACAAAACCGGAAGCCCGAACCGCTTTGCTGCCGCTATTGTCAAATCCACGACCGGGCACCCGTCAGCGTCTATCAGCACTTTTGTCATTTGCCTTTCCTCCGCTCCGCCAATTCATCGACCATTTTTTCAGCTGCCCGGCGGTAAAGATTGCTGGTATGGACAAGCGATGCAATAAGCAATACTTCTTTCAGCTCATCCGCATCCTCCAGCCCTTCGGCTTGGCGTTCCGCTTCTTCCGATTGTTTGTGGAAAATACCTTTGAAAATCTCCACATTGCTTTGCTGAAGCTCCAGGAAGCTCGCATAAAAGCTTTCCAAATCCCATTCATGCTGCATGGCTTTTTCATTGACGCCATCCAACACTTTCTTAACATCGCTGATGGATAATACGCTTTTCATCTGGTAAATCAAGCTGATTAACATAATATGGTTACGTGAATATTTTTTATTTTGGATCGGATAAAATAATTTCCCTTTGGCGTAGTTATTGATCATCGTTTTGGTTAAGATTTTTTCTTCGCTATTCCGTTTGGCATCTGCGAAAATTTCTTCAAAAAGCTCGATCACTTGATCAATGTATAATTCGATTTTCGGTATATCGCCGGCCGACACCTGCTTTTCCAAAGCCAGGCTGTCCAGCCATTCTCCATTTTCCTTCATCCGCATTCACCTTCGCCGCTTTATTTGATACCGTCATTTTACCCTATCATTTCAAATTCTCCAAACTTGACCTCATAAATAAATAGATGTATCATTATAAGTAGTTTCGATAACTACTTAAAAAGAGGTGTATATTTAAATGCATACTTATATCCGTGAACCATTCAACGCCTTATCCCATTTAGCAGGAGCTGTACTATCTTTTATCGCTTTATTGATGATGGTCGTAAAAGCTTCTTATAACCAAGCTCCTCCCATCCACTTGGCCGCAGTGATGATTTTCGGCATCAGCCTGATCTGCCTTTACTCGGCATCCGCCATTTACCATAGCGTCAAGGCAAGTCCGCGATTCATCGCGTTTTTGAGAAAGCTGGATCATTCAATGATTTACGCCTTGATTGCAGGGTCATATGCGCCGTTTTGCCTCATCGCTTTAGAAGGTACGCTTGGCACTGTATTATTCGCATTGGTCGCGATTATCGGCTTGAGCGGCATTTTCTTTAAAATGGTGTGGTTCCATTCCCCGCGCTGGCTTTCAACCGTCCTCTACATCGCCATGGGTTGGATCATCGTGTTCGCAGTCGTGCCATTGGCTGGCCAATTGTCGCTTATCGGCTTGCTGCTGCTGGTAGCCGGCGGCGTCCTTTATACAATCGGCGGCGTCATCTATGCGCTGAAGCCGGAAATGTTTTCACATATGCGCCTCGGCTTTCATGAAATCTTCCACTTATTCATTTTAGCGGGCAGCTTGTGCCATTTCCTTGCCGTTTATTTTTATGTACTTTAATCATTCCCGCCCCTGTTCCGAGTTCTGGAACAGGGGCTTTTTTTGTCGAATTCCAGAAGGCAGTTACACGATAATAAATTCAGTGTTATGATAATTCAAACGTTTCGGAAGGGGCAATCACGATGACAGACTTATCAGCAGCAGATGAAAAAACTGCAGAGAAATTATTTCAAGCTTACGTACATAAGCAGCAAATCGATAAAGAGCAAATTCCTGCGTCGTTGGACAAACAGCAGGCATACGGCATCCAGCGTGCGCTGACGGCGAAGAAAATCCATACCGCCGGAGAAGAGCTGAAAGGCTATAAAGTGAGTTTGACCAGCCCTGAAACACAAAAGCTGTTCAATTCGACCACACCGCTTTATGGTGCGTTGATGTCTTCTGCATTGTCAGACGGCATTATCGAATTGGCAGGGATGTCTTCACCCTTAATTGAAATTGAATTGATTTTCATCGCCCAGGAAGATCTCTCCCCCGCCGACAGCATCGCTGACATTCTTCAAAAGACCATTGTCTCTCCTGGAATCGAAGTGCCGGATTCACGTTTCGATGACTGGTTTCCCAAAATCACGCTTGGCCAAGTGATTGCGGACAGTGCTGTCGCCGGAAAAATCGTATCCGGTGCGCCGGTCTCTTCTGTCAGTTATGAGAGGTTGGAAGATATCCAAGGCGTGCTCCGTTTCAACGGCGAGGAAATTGCGTCCAATAGCTCAACTGCTGTACTGGGGCATCCCGCGTTGGCATTGAAATGGCTTGTTGATGAGCTGGCTCAGCACGGCCATACACTAAAAAAAGGGATGTACGTGTCGTCCGGAACTTTCGTCTCCCCAAGAAAATTGGAAAGAGGCTATTATACCGCAAGCTATGAAGGCATCGGCGAAGTGGCTTTGGAGGTTATTTGATAAGCAAGTGTGTGGTGGCCGTTTGAAGATCAACTTTAAAACCCCCTTTTCCTCAGCGAGGAAAAGGGGGTTGTTTCTTTAAATAAGGATGCCCTGCTTTTTGGCGTCAAATGTAAGTTCATCGCGAAAATCCGGATGCGCAATGCTGATCAGGCGTTTCGCCCGTTCGGAAATCGATACACCGTGCAGGCGTGCGATGCCGTGTTCGGTCACGATATTATCAACATCATTTTTCCCGGTCGTCACGACTGAGCCTGGCGCCAGCTGAAGCTTGATGCGGGAAATGGTATTGTTCTTGGCCGTCGACTGCATGCAGATATAGCCTTTGCCATTTTCCGCAAAACGCACGCCGCGGGCAAAATCGATTTGGCCGCCGCTTGACGAATAATACTTGCCGCCGACCGTTTCCGAGGCACATTGCCCGAAAAGGTCCACTTCGGTTGTCGCATTGATGGAAACGATGTTCTTCTCTTTTGCGATTTCCCGCGGATCGTTGACAACACTGACCGGCAAAAACTCCACAACCGGGTTGTCATCGATGAAATCGTATAATTTTTTCGAGCCGTATGCGAAAGTAGCAACAATTTTGCCGGTATGGGTAAATTTCCGCGTGCCGTCGACCGCCCCTGATTTAACGAGATCGACGATGCCGTCGGGCAGCATTTCCGTATGGATGCCCAGATGGCGATGGTCTTTCAGCATGCTGATGACCGCATTCGGCACCGAACCGATGCCGATCTGCAGCGTATCGCCATTCTGGATGTCTTCAATAACTGATGCCGCAATCAGCAAGTCTTTGTCGCCGACCGCAGGCGTATTTTCTTCAGCCAGCGGTTCGTTGTGTTCAATGAAACCGGCAATTTGGCTGATATGAATCTGGTTGCGCCCGTAAGTTCTCGGCATGTGCTCATTGACTTCCAAAACAAACGGCACTTTGCCGACAAATTCAGCAACGTAGTCTGCCTGCGTACCGAACGTGAAGTAGCCGTGTTCATCCATAGGCGATGCCACTGTCATGATCATCGACATTTTCGTCACTTTTTGCAGCATGCGCGGAACTTCGTGGAAATTATTCGGCACCAGCTCCATTTTCGCCTGCTGGTACACTTTCCGGGTAGCGCCGCTCAGGAAATACGACACATGCTTCAATTGTTCAAACTCACCGTTGATATAGCGGCGGCTGCGCAAAGCCAGCATCTGATGGATTTTCACGCCTTGTAATTCGGTTGCGTGGTCCTCCAAAATGTCGAGCAGGCGGACCGGTTCGCCGTTGGCAATCGGCACGATGATATCTGCGCCCGGTTCGATCAAACGGATCAGTTCTTCGTGGGTTAATTTTTTTGTCATGGCTTTTCACTCCTGCTTTTACAGATATCTTTTCACTTTACCACAGCTTCCCAGCGTTGCCCATGAAACTTTAGCGGCCTTTTCTCGCGATGCTGTAGACGAATCCGCCAATGCCGAATGCTGCCAGGATGCCCCATACAATAAGAAGCATCGCTTCCCAAGTGCTTTGCCCGCCGTTTTGATAAGCATAAAATTGCAGAGCAAAAAAAGCGGCGCTGACCAACGCAATCACGCCGAAATAAATCAACCGCGCTTTCAAACTCCATTTTTTCATATCGCTCGCCCCTTCCATTCATGGATGCTGTTATTTGATGACAAAGTTTGTCCGGCTGAAGCCTTCTTTCGATTTATGCACTTCCAAAATCGCCGGGATTGCAGCTTTCAGTTCCTGAACGTGTGAAATAACGCCGATGATGCGGCCAGATTTCTGGAGGTCGATCAATGTGTCGATGGCTTTATTCAAAGATTCTTCATCGAGCGACCCGAATCCTTCATCGATGAACATCGTGTCAATCGAGACATTGCCCTGGAAACTCTGAATGACGTCTGCCATGCCGAGCGCCAAGCATAACGATGCGTTAAACTTCTCGCCACCTGACAAGGTTTTGACGTCCCGAGTCTGGCCCGTATACGCATCGTAAACATCCAGGCCAAGGCCGCTTTGTTTGCCGCGCGCCTCCTGCCGGTCGCTGCGCATCAGGTAAAACTGGCCGTTCGACAGGTTTTTCAAACGCTCGTTTGCAGATTGGATGATCTGCTCCAGATACTCAATCTGCAAATAGCGTTCAAATGAGATTTTCAGGCTGTTCTGGCCGCGGATCATATCATGCAGGTCGGTGATGCGGTTCAATTGCTGCTCCAGCTCTGCCGCTTGGCCAGAAGCCTGAATGATTTTCGCAGTTAATCCGCTCGCTGCCGCTTTCAAGTCTTTGGTTTGGTTCCATTCGCCAAGCGCCGCTTCGTATTCCGCTTGTAATTGGCCAATTTCAAGTTCCAAAAGGCTGAGATCTGATTTAGCCTTGCCTGAAAGTTCTTCCCGCAGCTCTTCGGCCTGCTGTTTAGCAGTATGGAGCGCCTGCCTGAATTGCTGGGTCGAACGCTGCAATTCCCCGCGGGCCGCTTCCGGCATTCTCGCCCGTTGATAAGCTTCTTCAGACTCAAACTCGGATTTTTGCAGGGCGCCGCGGTATTGCTCCAATGCCTTATCTTTTTTGGCAACAGCCTCTGCTGCCGCTTCGCTTCTATGGACAACCGCAACAGCAGCAGCGGCAATCCGTTCTTTCGCAAGCTGCAAGCCTTTTTGCGCATCTTCCCAAATGCGCTCAAGCTGTTCTTTCCGATCTTTCATGCGTCTGATCTTCTCGTTCAATACCGCCATCGTCCGGACTTCCTCCGGAATCGATAAGAGGCGCTGTTCAAAGACCGCCTGAGCTGTTTCAAAAGCGGAAGCCTGCAGCTGCGCCTTCTGTGACAGCACTGTTTTGGCCGTTTCCAAGCCATCCACTTTTTGGGTCTTCACTGCCAGCCGCTCTTTCAGCGTCCGCAGCTGCTGTTTATCCAAAAGCAGCCTTTTGACTTCGCTGTCCAATTCACGCCGCTTTTGTTCCAGTTCGGTGTGCAGCTCTTGCGCTCGTTCAGCTGCCAATCCCAGCTCCTTTACTGCCGTGCGTTTTTGAACCATTTGCTCTTCTGTGGCATTCATTTTCGCCAAGGCATCGCGGTATTGCCCGTCCACCACATCCAGCTTCGCCTTCGCTCCGTCCAAACGGGCTTTCGGAACTTCTTCGTGGTGTCCGCCGTTTTCTTTGGCAGGATGTTCGGTGCTGCCGCATACCGGACAGGCTTCTCCGTCATGCAGAGCAGCCGCCAGCACTTGTGCCTGATTGCCGAACCAGCTCGCTTCAAGCGCTTTATATTCTTCCAAAGCCGCATTGTAAGCAGCTTGTTTCCCATTGTTTTCCGTGATGTGGCGCAGCTGCATTTTTTCGAGCGCCGTCAACTCCATCAATACACGGCATTGCTCATTCAGTACAGAAAGCGCAGTTTGCTTATCATCGAAAGTTTCAAGCTTCGCTTCAAGCAAGGCGATTTCCGTTGCCAATTCTTTGCACGCTTCCCTTTCGGCGAGCCATGCTGCTTCGGCTGATTTCTCATCCACCGCTGACTTTTTGGCAGCGCCTTCCATTTCCGCCAGTTCCTTTTGCTTGGATGCCAGCTCCTGAACCGCCGGCAATAAACTCTCCAGCTGCATGAGCTGGCGCCGCACTTCATTGCGCGTGCCTTCCTGCTCCAGCTCCTGCGCAAATGCCGTTTCTGCTGATGCCAAAGCATTCGCTGCCTGCTGTTCCGCTTTTTGCGCATCGGTGAATAACCTGTTTTTTTCGCTTTCGCTTTGCTGCAGCTCTTTGAACTGATTTTCCAGCCCTTCGATCAGGCTGGCGCGCTCCGCTTTTTGCACAGCGCGCTCTTGTTCTTCAATAGAAGAGAGCTGTCCATTCAGCTGCCCGAAGCGCCGTTCTTTCTCTTCCAGCTCGCCAATCCGGTCATTCCACTTTTTCGCTTCGTAATAAGTGGAATGTTTTTCGCCATGCTGCTTAAACACCGCTCCGTAGCGCTGCTCATCCAGAAGTTCTTTTTCGCTGTAATAAACCGTTTCGCTGTCCAGCGCATCCAGCACTTGATGGATGTTGATGTGATCGCGCTGAATCAGCTCGAACAAGTCGCTTTCCCGAACCGGCAGCACAGAAGCGATGCCGCTGATATGGTTTTTGAGCATCCGCTCTTCGACGCCATAAGCTTCTGCCGCTGCGTCTTTTTTCCTTTTCAATCGTTCGCTGATCATCTTATACGGCTCGGTCTTGAAAATTTTGCGCAGGATTTCTTCTTTATTGTCCGTTTCCGAAGTCAAAAGCTTCCTGAATTCCCCTTGCGGCAGCATGACAATTTGGCTGAACTGATTTTGCGTCAGACCCAGGAGTTCTTCCACTTTGCGGTCGATTTCAGAGACGATTTGCCGCTCGACACATGGAACTTCCCCGCTCTCAGTGATTTCAAAGAATTCATAGCGGTCGCCAGTTGCGCTTTTATTGCCCGCTTTGACATGGCTCATCTGGCGCAGGATGCGATACGTTTTCCGGTGTATCTCAAACTCCATTTCCACGCTCGTGTGGGTGTTGCCGTCAGCGAAATCACTGCGTAAATTGCGCGGTTCAGCGCGGTCGGAACCGCTCGCGGAACCGTAAAGCGCGAAACTGATGGCATCGAAAATCGTCGTCTTGCCGGAGCCGGTACTGCCGGAAATGACGAATAGCTGATTGCCCTTCAAATCGGCAAAATCAATCGTTTCGCTCCCTTTATAAGGGCCGAATGCGGTCATTTTCAATTTTAAGGGCTTCATTTTTTCACCTCCGCTTTGACGCCGTCTTCTTCGTGAAGAAATTCTTCGAGCACTTCTTTGAAAATCGCTTCCGTCGCTTCGGCTGCCGTTTCACCTTTCACTTCTTCGTAAAAAGCATGGAACAATTTCAGCGGATCCATCTCACGGCGCGAACCGCTGTCGCTTTGGCACCCTGCGCCCCCGGCCAGCTTCCGTTCGACATGCATCGCATTCGGGTAGACCGAACGGATTTTTTCCATCGGGTAAAGGATCGGCGTTTCATCCAGCAGCTTGACGAAGACATAATCTTCGTTGACGTCATGGCGCAGCAAATCTTCCATAAAGGCTTCGACCGTGCGCATGTCGCGCTTCGGCAGCAGCAAGTGTTTTTCAGTAGTGACATTTCCGTCGCCGTCGATGTCGACCACGAGGAAGCCTTTTTGGTGGCGTTCTTCCGAGATCGAATATTTCAGCGGAGATCCCGCGTAGCGGATTGTTTCATTCAGCACATGATGCGCCTGATGCAGATGGCCGAGCGCGGTGTAGTGGAATGCCGCGAAATGGCGGGCTTCGATATGCTCCGCTCCGCCGATCGATAAAGGCCGTTCTGAATCGCTGGTATTTTCCTGCTCCTCGCCATGCGGCGTCACGAAGGCGTGGCCGACCGCAATGTGGCGCGCAGTGGGATCAAGCGATTGTGCGATGTTCTGTGTCAACGCTTCCGCCGCATCGTTGTGTGAACGGATGTCCGGATTTTCCAATGCGTAGCGCACTTGGGACGGATCAGCATATGGCAATAAATGAATATGGACTTCACCGAACTCATCTTCGATCACGGCCGGCGAATGGTCTTTTGCCACATGGCCCGCGATATGGATGCCATTTTTGCGAAAGACGCGGCTGCCGAAATTCAGGCGCCCCGGGCTGTCGTGGTTTCCGGCGACTGCAAAGACCGGCGTGTCCAATTCGAGGACAATTTTCGCAAGCGTTTCGTCGAGCAGGTTGACCGCTTCAGTCGGTGGCACCGCCCGGTCGTATAAATCACCTGCGATGATGACGCAATCCGGCCGCTGTTCTTCAACCGCGGCGATAAATTGCTCCAAGATAAAACGCTGGTCTTCTGTCATGTAAACCCCTTGGACCAGCTTGCCGAGATGCCAGTCGGCAGTGTGGAAAAATTTCATGTTCAAGCTCCTCTCTTTGTGCCGAAAAGAATATATGTTCGTTCCATTATACACGAAATCAATTTGCTTGTTTGCACCGCATTTATGTTCTATAATAAGAACAAACGTTCTATTAAGGGGTGAAATCCAATGCGTGCGCAGATTTTAAAGGCATTCAAACATCAGCAGCTTGCAGACATCATGTACATGGCCAACGACGGAACCATCAGCAAACGACGGATCAAAGTGTTGAAAGTCAGCGGTGAATCGTTTCAAGCTTATTGCTTCCTGCGGAATGAAAAACGGACGTTCAAAATAGACAACGTCTTGTCGCTGATTCCGGTAACGCGCAAGGAACGCTTAATCATCTGATGGATGCCAGCGCGCCATTGCGCCTGTTTCCAACTCGTAATCCCCGGCCACCCTGAGATGGCCGGGGGTTTTTCTGTGATTTCGGAGAATACGCTCCATTAATGATGAAATACGCTCTGCAACGGGCGAAATACGCTCTACAAACCTTAAAATACGCCCCGGCATTTCCCTGGCCTCCATTAAATACCACAGCATTTCATGCAGCTCGATCATCACCGGCAAAGTGCTGAACATCATTGCGCAATTTCCGGATGGCTTATCCA
>NZ_RQII01000054.1 GCF_004761975.1 Planococcus koreensis
AAAAATCGAATTACATCTACTTCACCGCAAGCCTGGAAGCAGCCAAATGGGGCGCCGAGTTAGCGGCATCCGACGCCAAAGAACGCATTTACATCGTCGAACCCCAAGGCGAATTCGAGAACGATCCGAACCTGACCGACAAACGCTTCCCCGGAAACCCGACACGCTCGTACCGGTCCAAATCACCTTTGAAGATCGTTGCGGAACTCGGAGTATGGGAACGGCATTCCGATGAAGCAATCGATCATATGCTTGCATCTTTAAAAGAGCTGCGTGAACAAGGCAAGGCGATTATTTTGGATTGACTTTATTTTACATTTTATGACATACTAGGAAAAGAAACACCTAGGGGGAATTTTAAAATGGCTGAATTAAATTCAATGATGGCTTGGACGTTTATTCAGGAAGTTGAAGTACCCGAGTCGATCAATGACTTGCTGATTGCTGGAGAAGAGGCGCACATCGCTTACAAGACAGTACGTGACACAGCAGTGGTTACAAACAAACGCATTATCATTTCCGACAAACAGGGATTGACTGGAAAAAAAGTTGAGATTTACACAATTCCTTTCAAATCAATCATCATGTATTCATCGGAAAACGGTGGAACGTTCGATTTAAACACTGAGCTCGAGCTTTGGACGAAAGCCGGTAAATTCAAATTGAACTTGAATAAGAAAGTCGATATTCGCAAGCTTGATAAAATCATTGCTGAAGCGATTCTTTAAATTTTAGTAGTAGCCCCTTTCCTTTAGAAGGGGCTGCTTTTTTATTACTACACCTCTCTCTATGAACCATAAAAGTTTCAAGCAATCCGTAAATGTGAATAATGCAAAGCGCTGCTCCGCAGAACATTAATTTCCTCCGGGCGGTAATGTATTCACTTTAAATATTCATATTCTCAGACCAGAATTTTTTCATTCGCCTTGAAGGGGATATTGATGCAAGTGTTTACTTTTTATTTAACATATCATTAAAAGGGAGTATTTAAGCGGCAGGAATTATGCAGTCTTATTTTAGGATATACTATAAATTAGTTACAAGTTTGGAGGGATATTATTATGAAGAGCGAAACAAAAACGGTATCAGGTCTTAACTTGAATTTTTGGAAGCAGGATGAACATACCATCCACATTTCCATTAAAAATCCTCATGCTGGAAAAGATTCATGGCTTACAAGTATTGAGTCTACTGAAAAACACGACGGCAAGCAGATGGCAAGAACGCATGATAATTTATTTAGAGATTTAAAAGCAATTCTCGAAGCAAATGGCAAATGGCAATAAATAATTTGGAGCTTCGTTCATAAAGAACGGCCCTTTTTCATTTCATGCAGATCATTCCATCTACTACCTTCACTTATCTATAAATTTAAAAGAAATGATACAAAGAAAAAAGCATCCCTATTGTCAGCTAAGCTACAAGGACAATAGGGATGCTTTTCAAACAGCTGTTTCAACCGTATGCATCCCCTGGAATCTTCACAAGAAGAAATGGCCAGCTCCATCAGTCCACATTTCCAAGCTTCCGATCTTTCTTAATCCAATGCCATTGTTCCTTCAATTTCAAAGCGACGCCTTTAGAGGATGCCGGATTTTGCCCCGTGATCAACCGCCCGGACAACACCACGCACTTCGATAATGGCATCGCTGCCTGTTTATACAAAGTTCCCCGCTCCCGCAGCTTATCTTCGAGTGAAAAGGGAGTATCTTTAAACAGCCGCATCATTTTCTCTTCCCGGTTTGAAAATCCGGTTACGACATGGCCGGCCAATAGATACCTGCCGTCGGACAGCTGGACGTTCGGCAAAGCGCTCGGGCCGTGGCACACCGCAGAAACAATCCCGCCGTTTTCGTAAATTTTTCGGGTCAATTCCTGCAAGCCTTTATTCTCTGGAAAATCCCACATCGTTCCATGCCCGCCAGCAAAATAAATGGCCGCATAATCATCGCCATCTACTTCATCTGGCACAAGCGGCCTTTTCAACCGGTCCATCAACTCGTCATCCAGGTAATAGCCGCGGGTTGTTTTATCCGTCAGCACCGCCAGCAGACTTCTCGGATCAAGCGGCACCCGCTGTTTTGACGTGCTGACGATATCGATATCGAACTCGTCTTTCACTTCATGATAGAAATCCGTTAATTCCCTGAGCCATAATCCTGTTTTCTTGCCTCTTGTCCCAAGAGCGGCGTGATTCGTCACGACAATCAGTATTTTATCCAAGATGCGTTCCTCCCATAAATTCAATCTCCTTTTTTTATAGGTATTCCCCGCCTTTTGGGTTTTAGTCCTAAGGCGAAATACGATTGATAAGCATAATAAAACCGCTTCGAAGAATGGTGATTTCCTCTGGGCGGCTCTGATTATCTTTAAAGTCCTACTGCAGTCACAGCATTCGCAGCATCTGCATTACTGAAACCTTCAAATTGTAATTGTTCAATCAATCCGGATCTTGAAAAAGACATGGAGCTTAGGTAATTTTCAGCCATTTTGACTGCCTGCTCGCTCCAATTCACATTGATATTCTCTACTGCATTCGCAGCATCGGCATTGTTGAAGCCTTCAAATACCAATTGTTCGATTAACCCGCTCTTGGAGAAAGCTGTGTACTCAATGTAATTCGCCGCCATTTTGACTGCCTGTTCGCTCCAATTCACATTGATGTTTTCGACGGCATACGTAGCGTCGCCATTACTAAACCCTTCAAATTCCAGCTGTTCGATCAAGCCACTTTTTGAAAAAGCCGTAAACTCCAGATAATTCTCAGCCATCCCAACCGCTTGTTGCTGGGATACCGTGCCTGCATTTGCAGCTGCTTCCGCTTCTGCTTTTGCCTTCGCTTCTTCTGCGGCTTTTGCCGCTGCCTTCGCCTTCGCTTCTTCCTCGGCTTTAGCGGCGGCTTCTGCTTCAGCCTTTGCCTTCGCCTCTTCTTCCGCCTTCGCCGCCGCTTCCGCTTCAGCTTTTGCCTTCGCCTCTTCTTCCGCTTTCGCTGCCGCTTCTGCCTCAGCCTTTGCTTTCGCTTCTTCTTCGGCTTTCGCTGCTTTTTCTGCCTCAGCCTTTGCCTTCGCTTCTGCTTCAGCCTTCACCTTCGCTTCTTCATCGACTTTTGCAGTTGCTTCTGCTTCTGCTTTTGCTTCTTCCTCGGCTTTCGTGTCCGCCTCAGAAACTTCCTCTACTTCTGTCGCTTCAACTTTCGTTTCGTCAAGCACTGGTTCACCGGTATCTCCAGCCTGTTCACCGCACCCACTTAAAATTATAGTAAGTCCTGCCGCCAATAAAAACTTGTTATTTGTCCGCACGAGCACACACTCCCTTCAACTGATGAAGCTGCAATATTGTTTGCGATTCCTCTCGCTAGTTCTTCTTAAGTGAAATCTCTTAAGCCGATAATTTTTTAGACATGCGATAGGAATCCCAACTCCACTTTTATTGAGCATGGAAATTACCTAGTCTTTTCATTGTTATTAGAGCGATTCGGACATTTATCTTCAGCCGCTTTTCTAAAAGATGCTTCTAAGCTGTGAATCCTTTTAATACAACTAATAAAGCGCATTTGCTTTTTCAATAGATTTTCTCCTTCAAAACACCCCCTCAATACGGCCTACAATACTTATAATTTATCACAATATTCAGTTAATTTATACATAAATTATTTAATATACTAATACTAGGAGCTTAAGCCTTGATTAGATATTACAGACTATATGGTTTTAAGAGTTCTCATCCCTAGTAGAAACACAATTCATAAGCATGAAAACACTCCTCCGAAGAATTTTGATGTAACAGGCGCCATGTATGACAAAACCAAACAAAAGCTATGACAATAAAAAAGAACGAGGCATGTGCGCCTCGCTCTTTCTTTATTCTGGCCAGCCAGTTTTACGCGAAAATAAGTACCCCGATAAGAATCTCCTCAATTCTAATCAAGTCCGGATTTCTCTCCTGACAAAATCTTTGTTCTTGCGGTTTTTCACTTCTTCCATCTTGGCATAAAAACTGTCTTCCATCTCGATTTCAAAAAATTGGCGAACTTCATCATATAGGCGAGGCAGTCGGCAAGCTCTTTTCCTATGTCTTCCTTGACCATTTGGGATGCCAGTTGAAATGCTTCCTCTTCGTCCATCCCTTCCTCCACGTAGCGATGTGTCAGATTGAATGCCTTGCGCAATTCCTCAGCCACCTCGGCGACTTCCGTCGTCAGCAGCATGTAACTATTCAACAGCGATGCCCGGCTTTCAAGGAAACTATTGCCATTGATGCTCCAGCCCATTTCCTGCTGGTATTGTTTTGTAAATGCCTGTAACTCCTTCATCTTGCACCTCCGTTATTTTCTGTGGTTTCATTTATCGGCAGCACGGTCGAATACTTGACTTCCCGAAGCGCCAAATTGGTCTGAATTTTACTAATGCCCAGTTTGTTCAACTTCCGGATAAACAGCTGCAAATCCTGGCGGTTCCGGTTGGCGACCTTCAGCAGGTAATCGTATTCCCCCGTGATGCATTGGCATTCCAGCACTTCCGGCATTTTTTCCAGCGCCTGTTCCAATTTCTCCAATTCATCTGCCTGATGAAGATCCGTCGTGATGAAAATAAAACACAATAAATCGAATCCCAGCTTCTCCGGATTTAAAATCGCAACTTGCTGATTGATGTATCCCTCGTTTTCGAGGCGCTTAATCCTGGTGTGAATAGCGGGAGACGATAAGTTCACGCGCTTCGCTATTTCCGTATGGCTCAACTCCGCTTGCTTTTGAAGAATGTCCAAAATCCGGACATCCACCCCATCCAACACTTTGCTTACGACCTTTTCCAATGGACCCGCCCCTTTAAATGTTTTTGTGCAACGCTGCATTCAATAATGAAAACCGAATAAAATTCCTTCAAAAGAGCTTAAACTTTAAATTTTTCTAATTTTATTCAACTTCACCGAATAATAATCATTATTATAACTTAAAATGATAAAATTATTAATATTCAATCCAAACAATCTGCTTACATATGCTGAAAATCCAGCAGGAGAAGGAGCCGTCATGCGCTATTTGTATTTTTTATTGTTGCTATTGGTAAGTTTAATGTGGGCAGGGAATTTCGTCGTTGGGAAATGGCTGGTGGGCCACGCTTCCCCCATGACTTTGACCAGCCTGCGGTGGATGATTGCGGTGCTGTTCCTGATTCCCCTGGTATGGACGACTGAGAAAAAGATCCTGCCTCCGCGAAAAGCCCTGGTGCCTTTATTTCTTATGGGCATTACCGGCGTCGCGCTGTTCAATATTCTGCAATTCATCGCGCTGAACCACACTTCCGCTACGAACATCGGGCTGATTTCGACACTGAACATGATTTCCATCGCCGTCTTTTCAGCTATTTTGCTGAAAGAAAAAATCAAACCGCTGCAGAAAACCGCGATGGGCCTTTCGCTTTTCGGCGTCATTCTCGTGTTGTCAAAAGGAAGCAGCGATGTGCTTTTGTCCATGCAATTCAATAAAGGCGATTTATTCATGCTGGCCGCCGTTTGCTGTTGGGGCATCTATTCGGTCTGCGGCAGATGGGCGATGGCCTCGGTTTCGCCGATGATGGCCACACTGTATTCCGGCGTTTTCGGCATCGCCGTCCTGCTGCCGTTCAATTTCGCTGACTTCACCGTGACGAACATCAACCCTTCATTTGTCTATTCCATTCTGTATACGGGGCTTATTTCCACAGTCGTTTGTTTTGTCCTTTGGAATCTCGGCGTCCAGAAATTGGGCGCGACGACATCGGGGCTGTTCCTCAATTTCAATCCGATCTTCACAGCCGTTTTGGCCTTCATTTTCCTCGGAGAAAAAATGTCTGGCATCCAAGTCCTTGGCAGTGCCCTGGTGATTATCGGTTGTTATTTCTTCAGTTATTTCAAGACGAAGAGATTTTTTCGGAAAGATGTTGCAGGCGAAACAAATCCTCTAACGAGCGAGATTCGTTAGAGAGTGCCTGGAATTTTGGAGATTAACATTTAAAAGTATCGATTGTAGAAATCACTCTGCTCTCAGACATCTCACAACAAAAAGGGTTATGCCAATTGAACTGGCATAACCCTTTTCAGCTTTCATTTACAAAAACAACAACCCTGCCCCAATCACAACCCCGCTGACAAACAGCACGATCAAACAAAAGCCCATGATGTCTTTCGCTTTGAGGCCTGCGATGGCCAGTGCCGGCAATGCCCAGAAAGGCTGGATCATATTCGTCCAGGCATCTCCCCATGCAACCGCCATGGCCACTTTTGCAGTGTCGCTGCCGAGCATTTCGGCAGCTTCCAGCATAATCGGCCCTTGGACGGCCCATTGTCCGCCGCCTGAAGGGACGAAGAAGTTGACGAGCCCTGCGCTTAAAAAGGCGAATAGCGGGAAGGTCTCTGCCGTTGAGATGCTGACGAAGGCATCCGATAAGACGGCTGCCAAACCGGACGCCGTCATCATTCCCATGATTCCTGCGTAAAACGGGAATTGGATGATGATGCCGCCCGCTCCTTTGACTGCTTCTTGCACCGCGATCAAATACTTGCGCGGCGTCCCGTGGAATAAAATTCCGAGGAACAAGAACATGAAGTTCACCAAATCGAGCGTCAGCGCAAAGCCATTTTGAATGAAATAATACGCGATAAACGCAATGCCCATTACGCCGATGACCGCAGACAAGATCCAGCTGTTTTCCAAGCGCTCTGCCGGTGTCATGTCCACTTTAGCCGCTTGCTCCTCGACTGGCGGTTCCAACAGCACTTTCGGATCGACGACAACGGTCTCTTCTCTTTTCGGCATCATGAAACGGTTTAATAACGGAAGAATAATGACCAATGCCCCAACGATGATCAAGTTGTAGCTGGCAAAAATCGTTTCACTTGTAGGAATAATGCCGATCTGCTCCATGAACGGATGGCCGTCTGTCGCAATCGACAGCGGAATCGAACCGGAAAATCCGGCATGCCAAATCAGGAATCCCGAGTAAGCGCTTGCAATTAACAGCCGGTAATCGACATGCTCAACGCGTTTCGCCAATTCTTTCGCGAACAAAGCCCCGATCACCAACCCGAATCCCCAGTTGATCCAGCTCGCTGCAAGTGAAACCAATGTGACCCAAATGATTGCGCTGCCCGGCGTCTTTGCAAAACTCGCAAGTTTGCCCAGCCCCTTTTTGAAAATCGGGCTGCTCGCCAACACGAATCCGGTCACCAGCACCAGCACCATCTGCATCGAGAACGCTAACAGCGCCCAGAAGCCTTCACCCCAAAACGACACCATTTCAACTGGCGACGAACCGGTCAAGCCCAAGCCCATTCCGAAAACCACCAGCGTCAAGATGATGACGAATAAAAACGGATCCGGCAAAAATCGCTCCATTAAATTATTGGAAAATCGGATAATTCCTTTCAACTTTGAACTCCCCTTTTTTGTCTAAATTTTCATTCCCTTTCTAATGCTACCTTATTTTCGCTCTTTCATGGACAAAATTTGAAAATTGGCAGATTTTTTTCGCTTGATTGCTATTCATTTTGAAAAGAATTGAATTGATTAAGCGTTATTTATTCGTCCAGCGCCACAAAGCAAGCCAAGCTATATGATCCGCATTCCTTATAAATATCCACACAGTATTCAGCGGATGGACCGACCAGGACTTTTTATGAATAAAGTCAAAAACGCCGAATTCTCCACGGTTCTGAGAAGAAATTCGCCGGCATCTGCGTGAAATCGAAAAATTTGCTTGTTAAAGCCATTTCCGCGCACAGAAACGGTTTTCGTTTAGGTGATCTTAAAGTTTATGCGCGCTTAGCGAGGTTTATGCGCGTTCAGAAAGTTTTATGCGCGTTCAGCAGAATTTACGCGCGTTCAGAAAGTTTTATGCGCGTTCAGCGGAATTTACGCGCGCTCAGAGAATTTTACGCGCGTTCAGCTATTCTCCGGTGTCACTCAAGCCTCCACTACGCTTCCCCGCGTGAAAAACGATGTCCTCAAGTCACTATGTTGTGCACGAAGCTTAAAGGTGATTGGTTTTTCTTATGGACTTGCATAAAATACATCGAATTTATTTATGGCCAAAACAGCGCTATAGTGAAAAGGAAAAGAGGTGACGGGCATGGAGTTAATCGTAATGTTTTTTATCGGGTTTTGCGCCACAACGCTCGGCACGCTTGCCGGAGGCGGCGGCTTGATTAGTTTGCCGGCGATGCTGCTGCTGGGGATGCCGGTCCATTCTGCGATCGGTGCCAGCAAAGTTTCCAATACCTTTAGTTCGTTTTCAAGCTTCTTCTACCTTATCAAGAAAAAGAAAATCACCTTGAAAGAATCGATATGGATCGTCCCGATCAGCCTCGTTGGCGGTGTGACCGGCGGATTCATCGCATCGAATATTCCTGCAGAGCATATGTATGTCGTCGTCAGCGTGCTGCTGGTCTTCGCTTTTATTACTTCGTTTATCGGCAAAAAAGGCTTTGACAGACAAGGTCCGCTTGAAATGAACAAGAAAAGCGTTGCCGGCCTCTACAGCATCGGCATTTATGACGGCCTTTTCGGCCCCGGCCAAGGAACGCTCATGCTCTTTTTGTTCAGCTCGCTGAACATCGCCTATATCCGCGCCTTGCAACTTTCTCCAGCTGTTTCGGCGCCGCCATCACGTATATTCTGGCCGGCGACATCATTTGGCCGCTGACGATTGCGCTCCTGCTCGGTTCCGTGACTGGCGCCCAGACCGGCGTCCGCATTGCCGAGAAGCTCAAGCCGGATTACGTAAAACCAATTTTGCGCGCCGTGACCGTCCTTCTCATCATCCAGATTGTCTCTTCGCAGTTTTTTTAACATATGCGCCTTCTCTTTCTGATCGATGGATTAGCTAGACCCGTCCTTCTTGCCAGTTCCCCCTACCAAAAACGCCTAAAGAACGGTATATTTATTAATTAGCGTGAAAATCCCATCGCAATCCTGCACAGAAGGAGCACAGAAAATGACTTCAAAAAACACAAAACGAAAAAGTAATAAAGGCAAAATGCTGCTGCGGGCGCTGCCCATCATCATCGGTGCCTTCATCACTGCATACGGCCTCGAAGCCGTGCTGATTCCGAACAGCGTCTCAGACGGCGGCGTGACGGGCCTCAGCATCGTCGGTTCCCAATTATTCGGTTTGCCGCTCGGCTTGCTGATTGCAATCTTGAACATTCCGTTCGTCTATTTAGGCTATAAGCAAATCGGCCGCAGCTTCGCCATCTACTCAGTCATCGGCATCGCATCCCTTGCCTACGCGACAACGCTCATGCACCACATTCCAGCCATCATCGAAGGCGACACGCTTTTGATCACCGTTATTGGCGGCATCATCATCGGCTTCGGCATGGGCCTTGCGCTGCGGAACGGCGGCGCGCTGGACGGCATCGATATGCTCGCTGTCCTGCTGTCGCGCAAACTGCCATTCGGGACGAGTGACATGATCCTGTTCCTGAATGTCTTCGTCTTTATCGTCGTGTCGTTCGTCTTCGGCCTGCAAGGCGCGTTCCTTTCCGGCATCGCGTACTTCATCGCATCGAAAGTGATCCACCTCGTCGAAGAAGGATTCAGCGGTTCCAAAACCTATAAAATCATTTCGCGCGAACCCGAGTTGCTCGTCCAAACCATCTACGACCGGCTCGGCCGTAACGCCACGTACAACGTTGTCAAAGGCGCTTATACGAATGAAGAATACAAAGAAATCACCTGCATCATCAACCGCCTCGAAGACAGCAAGATGAAAGAAATCATCTACGAAATCGACAGCAACGCCTTCATCGCGGTGTACGACGTCGCGGAAGTCCGAGGCGGGAACTTCAAAAAGCGGGATATCCATTGATCTCTTGCGAATAAAAAAAGGGCCGGACTCTCTGTTACAAGAGAATCCGGCGCTTTTTTGATTACAGCACGACTGTTTCAATCGGTTCGTCATTTAATGCATAGTGGTAGCTCAAGGTGGCATTCAGGGAATGCGTCACCGAACAATAAGTTTCAATGGACAGTTTAATCGCACGGACGACTTTCTCTTCCGGAAGATCCCCTTTCAGGTGATACGTAATCGAAATCTCCGTAAACCGTTTCGGGTGTTCCGTCGCACGTCTTCCCTCGATATCGACAAAGAATTCTTCGACGTTCAAACGCATCTTACTCAGAACCATTACGATATCCATTCCCGTGCATACGGCTGCGGCGTGCAAAAGGAGCTCAGTCGGACGCGGTCCGCTATTCGCCCCGCCGCTTTCCGCATCGGCATCCAATACCACCCGGTGCCCCGATTCCGTCATGCCGTTAAATGCCATTCCGCCATCCCAGTCCAATCTTGCTTTCATCAAATCACCCTTTCCCTTTTCCCTTAGTATATCCTCCTCCCCAGCGTATTAACCTTTTCTGCCTTGGAATGAAAAATCTGCCTTTCCGTGTAATTAAATCGAAACCATCATCATTCCTTCGTTGAAACTTTTGCCTCCCCTAACCGTATTGTTAGACAAGAGGTGATGGAACATGAAAAGCAAAAAAATCCTGCCGTACTTGCTAGCCGCTGTATTGGCCGTTCTCGTTCCGACGCAGGTGTATGCGGTGGACTTTGACATTACGGATGTCCAGATCGATGCGCAACTGAACGAAGACGGCACAGCGGATGTCACGGAACGATTCACGTATGCATTCGAAGATGATTTCAATGGCATCACGCGCGGCCTGATCGCCAAAGAAGGCACATCGATCGAGAATTTCACGGCTTCGGAAAACGGCAAAGCGTTGAAAGTGGAAATGGAAGACGGCGTCTACCAGGTTTTCCGCGCTGGTGAAGACGACGAAACGATTGAAATCGAATTGAATTACGAAATTACCAACGCCGTGGAAAAATTTGAAGACGGCGCGCAGTTTTACTGGGCGTTCTTCGACGAAAACAACGACAGCGAATACGGCGACATGACGATTTCCGTCATCCCGCCCCTTCCGGCCGACGAAGTTGAAGCTTTGGGCTACGAGGAAGCGGCAAATACGGAACGCATCACCGATGACGGTACGGCGGTGTTCGAACTTGGCGCTGTGCCGGATGGTGAAAACGCCAATGTCCGTGCAATTTTTGAACCCGAGCTGTTCCCGGATGCCGCTGCACGCGGTGGAACTGTCCGTGACGACCTAGCCCAAGACCGCGAAGAACAGGAAAACGAAGCGGCGGCATTCGCGCAGAATCAGCAAACCGCTCGCGTCATTGCGATTCCAGCAATTGCGATTCTTGGTGCGTTGCTGTTGGGCGGGATTTTATTCGCCTGGATCCGCACTGTCCGGCGCAAGCGGCAAATCCGCAATTACCCGTATGAATTTTTCGTGCCAAAAGAATCGATGAGCATTCCCGCGCTGCTCCATTTCACCAACTCAGCGTTCCTGACGCCGAACGCCATCTCGGCAGCGATTTTGGAGCTCATGCGAAAGGGCAATATCAAGCAAGTCTCGGAAGATCATTTTGAACTCATCAACCGAAAAACCGACCACGCCCATGAAGAGACCTTGATCGAGTTATTATTCGACTTTATTGGCGGCGGCCGTGAATTCACGCTGGGGCAAGTGGAACAATACACGGAAAACGAACTTAACCACCCGGCTTACAACGAAGCCATCGCCGAATGGAATAAAAACATCGCCGCCGAAGTAAAGGCGAAAAGCTTTTATGAAAAGCATCCGGGGCTGCGCTGGACGGCTGGCATCCTCAGCGCCGTGTTCATCGGACTCGCCATCTACACCGGCATCTATGCGCTGTTCCCTGCAATGGCAGCCGCCATCGTCCTGGCGATGCTCGCGTTCGGCTTTGCCATCGCCTACGCGCCGATCACATTTGACGGGCTCGAAATCCGCCATCACTGGCGCCAATTAAAAGCGGCCATGCAAAACTTGCCGGAAAGCCAGTGGCACGCACTGAATTCAGACGACCAGCAGCGCGCCTACGCTTATCTGCTCGGCAGCGACCCGAAAACCGCCGAACGGAAAGCAGCGGCCTTCACGTCAGCGAATACCGCAGCGGATGACTCCAGCTTTGTCATGAATCCGATTTTCATGACAGCCATCTTTGTATCAGCCGGCACCACCACTGCAAGCGCAAGCGGCGGAACGGCCGGTTCTGGCGCTGGAGTCGGGGGTGGCGGCGGTGGATCTGGGGCGTTTTAACTTAAGCAGCGGAAACTGCTTTATGCCATTTCATAGAAACCATATATAAGTTTGATTAAAACAAATAACCGCTCCGAGGAATGTTGATTTCCTCGGAGCGGTTATTTTTGTGATGTAATTCATTTGTCCCCTGTGTACCTACTTGGGCTATCTTTATTTCCAGTCCTTCAACTTAATATGATCATCTGCATTTCATAAAAGATTTCTCTTGATTTCTTCAAATTCTCCAGTAGATATCTCACCTTTAGCAAACCGTTTCTCGGCAATTTCCATAGCGTCTGTATTGGAGTTTTTCTGAGAGCGATTCACATCGTTGTTATTGTTGGTTTTCAAAAAGTAGTAAATGCCAAAACCAACAATTACGATTAATATGATTAACACCCAAAATCCACCGCCCATTCCCATTCCCCATCCTGGTCCCATCATTGCTTTCTACCTCCTTTTTTTACTTTTGGTATATATCTGCACTTCAAATGTATACGCTAGATGTGCAGAAATGGCGGAGTTTTGGAGACAGTAGATGCTGCTTCTCGTACTTCAGTTTTTTTGGAAAATAAAACTTTAAAGACCGCTGGATCAGCCGATAACTATTATTCAATCAACAAGCTGCTTTTTACATTTAACCACCAGTCCCCCTTTCCCCTCGGAATCTAAAAACATATATAGAATGAGAAAACAGAAAAACTGATTTCCTTATTGAAGTACGGCATCGGCAATTGCTAAAGAAAATCAAACTTCACGATAAATTCCACTGTTTTCCTTTAACTAAATGACGCGGCTGTTAAGCAATTAAAAAAGCCCAATTTCTCAATTTAAATGAGAAATTGGGCTTTCGATATTTATAGCGTTTAAAAAGAGCGCAGCTTCTCTCTTAAAGTGGCAAAATCATTTACTATTGCTGACAGTTATACCTACTCTATAACCTGATAGGGTCACGGCTTGCCCTGTATCCGATTCCGCACAATAAGATTTTATACCTTAAATTGCTTCTTCCATAGAGACACGACAATAAGGTTTTATTATTCGGCTTCGCGATATCTATATAACGATTCATAGGCAGAGACGCGGTACTCGGTCTCAAAGGAAGAGCGCTTCCAGATGCTCTCTTTTTCATAGGTTTCTTCCGTCTCGACCAATTTTAATTCCCCGGCCCCCATCGTCATGACATCAGATTCGATCACCTTCAGTTCCTTCTGTTCGGAATCCAGGGCCCGAATCTGTACTTGGACCTCTTTTTGCTGATCCAAATTGTTTTTGATGAAAAATGAGTTTTGGTACTTCTGGTTGTGGCAATTAGATGATGTGGTTCGCATGCATTCTTTTTCGGAGCTCATAAACAGGACGGTGATTTCTTCACCGGCTTGCTGCTGTTGGGCCATCGCCAGCGCATTTTTGACTTTATATATATAAGATGCTTTCTCCGCCAGCGGATACACCCAAATGGTGAAAAACAGGATGGTGGCACTGAGTACCACTGTGACAACCCACGCCACCTTAGGGTTATGGAACGATTTAGGCGCGTCTTTGAAGATGATGTTGACAACCACGGTAATGATGCCCACAATCACCAGAAACACTGCGCAAAGAATGAGGGCAGCTATGCTTTCGTAACCATTCTGGAAGAAAGAAAGTTGATAGGCATTGGAAAAATAGTAGTTTAAAACAGCACTGACAAGGACAACGGCAATAAAAGCCGCTAGGGATATTTTCCAGCGGAATTTTTCGGTTTTGCCGGCTTTGCTGCTTTTCAAATTCATGGTGGTCCAGAGAAACCAAGCGTATGGAAGAATAAAAAGGAGAATGACAAGGACAACGGTACCCATTAAATCAAGCCTTTCGCAAAAGGTAGTGAGAAACAAGAGCTTAAAAGCATTACATCGCATTTTTAAAAATTCATCTTTATATAAGTTCTTTTTCTATCTCTCTTTAATTATACGCAACATATACTGGGAAAGGTTCAAAAATTTAGTAAAGCAGAAATCGGCCGCCTGAAAACGATGTCTTTTCCTATTCAAGACGGGTATCATGATTCTGCAAAAGCTCATCCCGATCTATGATTCGGCGGATACGAATAGCCACTAAGAGGAAATCAACATTCCTCAGAGCGGCTATTTGTGTAATTCGTTGTAAATGTTAAGGGAAAGCTTTCACTTTTTGATTTATCGTTTTTCGTATGCAATAAGATTGTCTATCTCGCGCTATGGCGCCATTGCATGAATACAGTTTTGTTTCATCCTAGACTGGGTACATAGGAGGCAACTATAAAACCAGGAGGAATCAGCCGTGAAGAAGAAATGGGTTCCCATCTTGCTTGCATTCGGGTTAGTGCTTGCCTCTCCCCTCTCCTCTCAGCCGGTCGAAGCCACAGACAATGCAGCTGCAGTAAAGGAAGACCAGCTGCCGGCCAAGCTTGAGAATCTCATGAAAATCGCCCCAGAGCATCAATTTACGCTGCGAAAAGGAAGCACACGCATTGAAGTGGAACTCCTCCAATGGACCTTGAATCACTATGGATTAAAAACGGCGGTTGATGGCATTTTCGGACCTGCTACCCAAAAGAACGTCCGGCAATACCAGGCAGATAAAGGCTTGAAGGTTGATGGCATTGTCGGCATGCATACGTGGGCGGCATTATATGCAGAACATAAAAAACCATTTGATCCAGAAGGCAAACTGCCGTCCAATCTCAGGAATCTAATGGATATTGCCCCGGAGCATCAGTTTACGCTGCGCGAAGGAAGCACACGCATTGAAGTGGAACTCCTTCAATGGACCTTGAATCAGTATGGACTAAAAACAGCGGTTGACGGCATCTTTGGACCCGAGACAAAACGAAATGTCCGGCAATACCAGGCAGATAAAGGCTTGGAAGTCGATGGCATTGTCGGCATGAATACATGGGCCGCTCTATACGCGGAATATCAGGAAACGTGATTGCCGCCACATCGTTCTGGAAAGAAACACATTTAATTATGCTCCCCTTATAAGGTATGTGCTCATCCGAGAACGGGGTGGGCATTTTCAATTCCCCGCTTTTCCGCTAGATAAATACAGCTTACACACTGAATCATGTCGTTCAAAGGAATGCAATTTCCCTAAAAAAAGCACCGCTCCGAAAATTTCCGGAGCGGTGCTTCACTTTTTTAAAATAGCATATTTTGAAGCCCACTTGTTTGAAGGTCTCAAAAAATCAGCCAAACAACTTAGCTTTTTGCCAAGTCTTCAGAGGGTTTATTAATCTCAAAAAATTTCCCGACCACTACCTCGTCGCCTTCTTTCAAACGCTTCTTGTATTCGGCAGTCGCCGTGAACAGCACGTCTGTCGAAGAGTTCAAAGCCGTTTCAAACGAATCCTGCAGTACGCCGATGATGAATCCGACGCCGACCACTTGCATCGCTACGTCAGCTGGTACGCCGAACAAACTGCACGCCAGCGGGATCAAGAGCAGCGAGCCGCCTGCCACGCCGGAAGCGCCACACGCACTTACCGCTGCCAGCACACTGAGCATGATCGCTGTCGGGATATCCACTTGGATGCCAAGCGTGTTGACCGCTGCAAGTGTCAGAACAGAAATCGTAATTGCGGCTCCGGCCATGTTGACTGTTGCACCAAGTGGAATGGACACCGAATACGTGTCTTTGTCCAAGCCAAGTTTTTCACAAAGCGTCATATTGACTGGAATGTTGGCAGCTGAGCTGCGGGTGAAGAATGCTGTAATGCCGCTTTCACGCAGGCATTTGAATACCAGCGGATACGGATTGCGGCGGATGTTGATGAATACGATAAGCGGGTTGACCACTAGCGCCAGGAACACCATGCAGCCAATCAACAGCGCCAATAGTTTGCCGTAGCCCAGAAGCGATGAAAGCCCGTTTGTCGTAATCGACTCGATGACCAGGCCCATGATGCCGAGCGGTGCAAATTTGATGATCCAGCCGACAATCTTCGCTACCGCATCCGATACATTCGCGATGACCGTTTTGGTCGTATCTGCGGCATTTCGCAATGCCAGGCCAAGGACAACCGCCCAAGCCAAAATCCCGATGTAGTTTCCGTTCACCAGCGCGTTGACCGGATTGTCGACCACGTTCAACACCAAGGTCTTGATGACTTCAACCGCATTGCCCGGAGGCGCCAAGCCTTCAGCCCCTTGCGTCAACGCAATGCTTACCGGGAAGATGAAGCTTGCGATGACCGCGACAAGCGCTGCTACAAATGTTCCTAATAAATAAAGAAAAATAATCGATTTCATATTTGTTTGCTGGCCCTTTTTATGCTGGGCAATCGATGCGATGACCAGGAATAAAACCAAAACAGGTGCGATCGCTTTCAGCGCCCCGACAAACAAGGTGCCGAAAATCGTCAACGATGCCGCCGTTTCCGGAATTGCTACCGCCAATGCCACCCCTAAAGCCAAGCCGATCAAGATTTGTTTCACAAGACTGATGCGGTTCCACATTTTCAATACGTTCATGTCCATTCCCCCATGCTAGTTTCTTCTAAGCTGCAACTCGGCCGTTGCTCTCCCATCCTTTTGCAGGAGCAGCGGCCATTTTTCAATCTATCCCCATTCTAACCAATCGGATGAACGAATAGAACAAATTTTTTATAAAATCAAATACTTAATTCATTCGAACTGGCGGTACACATAAAAAGACCAGCCTTATTGACTGGTCCTTGCCTATAATATTCCAGATGAGTTGCACTGCATACCGAGCGCCAAAAAAATACAGAACTTTGCGCTGGTGCTCCGCAAAGTTCTGTATCCGGTATTCTATGAAATTGCTACGAATCAAATAGCCTTCAGCTTAAAGACTTCCCGCTTCGCAACCAGGTCCGCCGTGTTTGTCCGGTATTCCTGGTAATGCGGGGCGCTGACATGGCTCTCCAAAGCGTCGTTGTCTTTCCACGATTCGTGAAGGACGAACGTGTCGTCTTCGATCGATTGATGGAGAACATAGCTTAAGCAGCCCGCTTCTGCACGGGAAGCTTCTGCCACTTTGTTCAATTCTGCCAATAATTGATCCGCCATGTTTTCCTTTGGCTTAAGGATTGCTGTAATTACGATAGGTTCCATCGCTCAGTTTTCCTGTTTGCTTTTTTTATCAAAAGCTTTTACCAATTCTTCAGCCAATGCTTCAGAAGAGAACGGGTCGCGCCCGGTCACTAATTGGTCATTGCCCCATACCACTTTTTCTTCAGCGGAATAATTGGCGATTTCGTTCATTTTGCCTTCCAGGCTGAACGGCAGGATTTCAGGCAAGCCTTCTGGTTCAACCGCTTCCGGATAACCGGTTACGTCCAAGCCTTCAATGATGCTCTTGCCGTCCGGACGTTTCGTCCAGATTAACGGAGCCGGTCCGTGGCAGACAGCGGAAACGATTTTGCCGTTGTCGTATACCGCATTAATGATGTTATGCAGCGTTTCATTTTCAGCCAGGTCGTACATCGCTCCGTGGCCGCCAACGATGAACACCGCGTCATAGTCTGCTGCATTCACGTCCGAAAGCTTTTTGGTATCATCCGCTAATCCCGCTTCGTACATTTTTTTGTATTTGCCTTCAGGATCGTAATCTTCGCTGATGCTGGCTTGGTCGAGTGTCGGTTTGCCGCCCAGTGGTGAAGCAAGCTCCACTTGATGCCCCGCTTTTTCCAAAATCTCCATCGGCGCGAATAATTCTTCCGCCCACCAGCCGGTTTCGTAATTGTTTTCAGTGTCCTTGTGTCCACTTGATAAAACTGCCAATACTTTTGCCATGTTCTGTTTCCTCCTCTGATTTGGTAATCATCTTGTCACTCACTTTTCCCGAATCATTTGCCCTTCAAACAAACTGACAAGACAGATAATTTTTCAGGGTTTCATCGGTCCGGTGTAGCTATTTATCCGCTATTTATCAGAACTTCGCGATCGTCTATCCGCCTCTGCTTTGCTCAAAGAATGCGCCACTTTAGTAGGGGCGCCATCCTACTTCACCGCTCTTCCGGCACATACGCATACACTTTCTCATCCTCTCCAAGTTCGAACAACAGCGCAGAAGGAATTTCATTCGCTGCCGACTTTTGTTGGCTGATCCGGAGCGGCACGGTTTCTTTCAAACTTTCCAGGTTTCTGTATTTCAACGCTTTCACGCCAAAATGCAAGCGCACTTTGTAGTTTTCCTCGATGTTTTTCACTTTCGTTTCGATCATCGCGACGACGCTATTGTTCTCCGCAATCAAATCGGCCAGCGCTTGAGAATTCACAGCCGTTTCCGGGTAATTTCGAATAGCCGTCAAATAAGGAACGTAGCATTCTTCGATAAATTTAACGTTCAATAACACAAGTTCCTGCTTGGCATTGAACGCCTCCATCAATTTCCTGTATTCCTTAATTACCGCGGCTTCGCCCCATTTCCGAATGGTTTCGTGCTCTTTCAGCTTGTCGATGTTTTCGCCAATGTTTTTCAAGTCCCTGTTCAGCACCTTCAAATCCTGCAGCGCCGCCGTATAAAAATCTTCTATTTTCTGATCTTCCACGCCGCCAAGAACGATGCCATTCGAGCGGAACCGCCCGATGATCTCGTGGAAATAGGCAAACCTCGACTCGATGCTGCCGAAAAAATCATTGTCCCGGTGCTGGATGAGCGTATTCAGTTTTTCTTCCATCTTCTTTAGGATACCTTGGATTTCAGCCAATTGCTGCTGGCCTGCCACAGCCGCCAGCAAATTGGCGCTGGCATGGACAACAACAGCCGGGTTGATGTTTTTCACCAACACCGCTTGCTTGTAAATGCCTTTTACGCCTTCTTTTTTGACTGCCGGCATAAACCCTTTGCCGTTCGCTTTTTCGATCAGCGACATGCTTTTATCCTTCAGCCCTCTGACAACTTCCGGGCTGAATTCCACCTTATACGTCCGGCTTTCCCGGATCACCATCGCCCCTGCGGTCAAGGTTTCCAGCAGATTGGCTTTCAGCATCGCTGGAATCTCAATCTTTTTATACCGGCTTTTCACCGTTTCCTCGTTCCCTACTTCCGAAACGTGCGGCATGAGCTCGACATATGGATCCGGTTCGGATTCTGGCTCGCTGATGGGAATTTCCTCTACTTGCTCCTGTATTTCTGCCTCGGCCGGCGAAGCGCCTTTTTTCCTGGTGAAATAAAGCAGCGGGCCACCTGCTGCAAGCAATACCCCCACTGCTATTAGAAATGCATTTTCCATCTTCTTCTCCCCGTTTCCACGTTTGCTTTGAAAACCACATGTTGTCACCATACCCCTTTTAATGGATGGACATGCCAGAAGCCCACTCAAAACAAACGACGCTCCAAGGAATGTTCAGGTCCTTGAAACTAAGCGCTATTTCGTTCATGTTAACGGGCGAACCTGCTGCAGCGAACCGACAAGATGGATGCATTTCGCAGCTGCGAAATGTGCAAGTGCTTGAGAAAGAGCCGTTCGCTGGGGCGAACGGCTTTTCCATTGTCGCTTTAGAACTGCGATCACGAGCTAGTGCCGGTTAAAATCGAAACAGTTCCTGTTAAAAGCTGCTTAGTTCATGTTAACGCCTTTGCAGTTCATGTTAACGCCTTGCCAAGTCATGTTAATGGGAATTTAGTTCATGTTAACGGGAGAGTGCGCCGCAACGAACAACAGACTTTGTCTGTTCACTGCAAGCTAAGGTCCGAACAAATCAATCTACAAACAAAGACTTTTAGTTCGAATAATACAAATAATTCCAAACAAAAATTTAATATCTCCTAGTATTTACCTTCCAAATCATGGTATATTCATCTTTGGATATAGCAATATAGATCTAGAGAGAGAGAATAAAGGGGGAAATATGAAATGAGTGTTGTATTTGTGTTATTGCTGCTGGTCAGCTTGCTCGCTTTTGCTGCGAGTATCGTGATGCTGCTCGTCCGTTCGTTGTTCAAAAAAGGGCTGACGGTTAAACAAACGGGGCTTGCGGCAGGTGTTTCATTTGCCGTGCTGATTGGTTCGACGATCGGCGTCGTCTCTACAGCAGACGAAGTTGAAACGGCAGACGGCGTCGAAAGTGAACAGATGGAAGCACAGAAAGAAAAAGCGGCAGAGGAAAAAGCACAAGAACAGCTCCTTGCCCAGCAAGAAGCTGAGAAACAGGCAGCGGCCGACAAGGAACAAGAAGAAGCACGTCTGGCGGCAGAGAAAGAATCCGAAGAAAAAGCGAAGGCTGAGGCGCTTGCGAAAGAAAAGGCAAAAGTCGAGGCGCTAGCGCAAGAGAAAGCGAACGCCGAGAAGCTTGCAAAAGAGAAAGAAGCGCAGGAACTGGCTGCGAAAGAAAAAGCTGCTGCAGAAGCAGCTGCCCAACAAACCAAGGAGCTCTTCGCAGGATACGAACTCGTTGAAGTTGATGGCGGTGATTTGTCCGGAACGCGCGCAGCCAACATCGTTGTCGACATTGGCTTCGGGGACCGTGAATATTGGGCATTCACCAATGAACACGGCCAACTCGTGCGTGTCGTGGCTGAAGAAATCATTGTCCAGGACGACAACAGCGAACCTGTAACATCGGACGGCCGATATTACGGGGATGAAGCGAAGGTTGCAGGCGTCGAAAGTGACATTCTGGATGAAGGGCATGTCATTGCAGATTCGCTTGGCGGGGTGTCGAATGCTTATAACATTACGCCACAAGAAAGTACACTCAACCGCCATGGCGATCAGGCTTATACGGAAGACGTTATCCGCGATGCAGGCGGCGCAACGAATTTCGAAGCCATCATCACCTACCCGGATACGGAGACGCAGATTCCTTCGAGTTACCAGTATACGTATACGGTCATGGGCAACGAAGTCGTGGATACGTTCGACAACGTGAACCCGGATGAAGTGAACGCCTCACTTGGTTTAACCGACATTGAGCCTGCGGAGCCAAGCAGTCCGCCTGCTGAAAGTGCCCCTGTGGAGGCAGCCCCTGCAAACACAGGCGGCGATGTTTCCACTGTCGACACAAACGGCAATGGACAAGTGACGATCCAGGAAGCAAAAGATGCAGGTTTCCCGATGCCCATCATGAGCGATCATTGGTTATACCCCCATATGCGGGATAATGACAATGACGGCATGGTCGGCGAATAAACCTGAAATGCATAAAAATGAAATCCGCCCTCTCGTTGAAGAGGGCGGATTTTTTTATGGAATGTTGTTTGACGCTAAGCAAGTGTTTCTTTATCGGCATCCCGATGCCTTGACAGAGATTCGGAAAGCTAGCGGCTTTTTATATAAGTTGAATGAATGATGCCGATTATCGATACTCCGCAAAACAGCTCCGCTTGCCGCGGGCGAGCGCCAAGCCTCCTCAGTCGCTTCGCTCCCTGCGGGGTCTCGGCTGTCTCGCTTTCCCGCAGGCGTCTCCGCTATTTGGCTGCGTATCGAGAGATATTTCAGCGAAGGCGCGTCAAGGGGCTAGGCGAAGCTAGGAGACGAGTGTTCTTCTCGGCTCCTAGCGAGAGCCATGCCCAAAGCGACCGGAGCGATTTTCAAAATAATGTTTCATTAAGTCGGCTTATATAACTAAATTATTTTCTTACTAATCTAATATTGACAATTCCTACCTATATACTATACTTTAATGATATCCGATAGGAAAGGTAGGTTTTATTGACGGTGATTCACTATATTTATTGAAGCCAAACAAATCAACAAAGTCTATTTCGATAAGAACAATCAGCCCAATACGGTGCTAAAAGACATCGACCTTTCCATTCAAAAAGGCGAATTCGTTTCGATTCTGGGTCCGTCGGGCTGCGGCAAGTCCACATTATTGTCGATGATTGCCGGCCTTGTCCCTGCGACTTCAGGCGACATCATCGTTGACGGGAAAAAAGTTACGAAGCCCGGAAAAGACCGCGGAATGGTCTTCCAGCAGGCTGCGTTATTCCCCTGGATGAACGTCACGGAGAATGTCATGTTCCCGCTGCGCAAAGAAATGTCCAGGAAAGAGGGCCAGGAGCGCGCCCACCATTTTTTGAAAATGGTCCAGCTCAGCAATTATCCTTCCCATTATCCCCATGAGTTATCCGGCGGCATGCAGCAGCGCGTGTCGATTGCCCGCTCGCTCGCCATGGACCCTGCTGTCCTGTTGATGGACGAACCGTTCGGCGCATTGGATGAACAGACCAGAAGCCGCCTGCATGGGCAGCTCGAGGAAATTTGGATTGATACCAAAAAGACCATCGTCTTTGTCACCCACAGCATTTCGGAGTCGATCAAACTGTCCGACCGAATCCTGGTCATGGGCACGCGCCCGGGAACCATCCTGACCGATATCACCGTGGACATCCCGCGCCCGCGCGAACAGCACCGGCAGGAAATCGCGACATTGGAAGAGCAGATCATGGGCCTTCTGAAAACAGAAATCGATAAAGTCATAGACGAGGAGCAAGCATATGAAGCCGGCCATTAAACGAATCATTTTCTTCGCCGCGCTCATTGTGTTCTGGGAACTGGGTTCCCGCTTTGAGTTGTGGCACGAAACCATACTCCCTTCCCCTGTCAGCGTCTACGATTCATTAGTAGCTGGATTCGCTGACATGACGCTTGTCTATGACCTCATCGCCAGTTTCCGCCGCTTACTGATTGGGTTAATTGCAGCCGTCATTATCGGGACCGGCGTCGGCATCCTGCTGGCACGCTCGAAGACGGCGGATGAAACACTCGGCACCTTGGTGCTCGCGCTGCAAAGTGTGCCAAGCATCGTCTGGCTGCCGCTCGCGATGATGTGGTTTGGCCTCGGCGAAGGCTCCATCATTTTCGTCGTCATTCTCGGTGGAACATTCGTCATGATTTTGAACGTCCGCACCGGCATCAAGAACGTTGATCCGTTGTTCATCAAAGCGGCACGGACGATGGGATCGAACGGCCTGGATTTGTTCATCAAAGTCATCATCCCCGCCTCTGTGCCGTACTTCGTAACGGGTGCGCGTTTGGCGTGGGCATTTGCCTGGCGCGCATTGATGGCCGGCGAATTGCTCAGTTCCGGACCGGGTCTCGGCTACACGCTGCGCTACGCATCCGATTTCGGCAATATGTCACTGGTCATAGGCGTGATGATCATCATCGGCGTCGTCGGCGCGATTGTCGACTTGCTGATTTTCCAGCGCATCGAAAAAAACGTACTCAAGCGCTGGGGATTGGAAACCTAGGATTTTATTAATAAAAGCAACTGTCTTTTACATATTGTTGCAATGCACCACTTGCCCCTAGCCGAATAAAACATTCAATATAAATAAGCAAATACAGGAGGAATTCATCTTATGAAACGTATTTTTTCACTTCTCGCACCTGTCGCATTGGCTGGCGTTTTGACCGCCTGCGGTTCACCAAATGCAAGCGAAGATTCATCCAAGGTCACCATCGGCTATTTCCCGAACCTGGATCACGTGCCGGCCATGGTCGCAAAAGACCAGGAATTATATGAGAAAAACCTGGGAGAAGGAAAAACAGTTGAATACGTCACGTTCGCGGATGGCGCGGATTTCATGACCGCGCTAAAAACCGGCGACATTGATGCCGGCCTTGTCGGCCCTGGACCCGCTATGAACAATTACACGAACGGCGCAGACGTCACGATGATTGCCGGCGGCGCTTCAGGCGGCACCGTCGTCATGGCAAGAAACGGCAGCGGCATTGAATCGATTGAGGATTTTGCCGGCAAGACCTTCGTTACGCCGCGCGTCGGCTGCACACACGACGTTCAATTTGAAACCTTCATGAAAGAAAGCGGCATCACCTCCAACCGCATCGGCGGCGAAATGCTTCACCAGACAGGAAACCCTGCCCAATACGAAGCGATGTTCGCCACTGCGAAAGTGGATGTAGCCGTAGCGCCGGAACCTTGGGCTTCTGTACTCAAGCAAAATACGGGCGCCAAAGTCATCATAGAAGCGGATGAAATTTCATTCGGCACGACAATGCCCGCTTCCGTTCTGGTGACTTCCAGCAAATTGATCGAAGAAAACCCGGAAATGGTCCAAGGCATTGTCGATGCGCATAAAGAAGCGACTGAATTCATCGCTCAAAATCCGGATGAAGCCAAAGAAATCACCATCAACACAATCGATGACATCACAGGCCAGAAGCTCGAAGCCTCCATCATCGACGGCGCTTGGGACAACATGATTTTCGACACTGCCCTAGCTCCTGAAGAAATCCAGGCATTCGGCGATTCTTCGTTCGACTTGAAGTTCTTGAAAAAACAGCCTGATTTCGCATTATTGACGGATACGCAATTTTTGGAGTAAAGGTTTATGGGACAGCAGAAATTTTTCTGCTGTTTTTTTATGTAGATTCTAGGCAACCATATAAAACAAATAGCCGCTCCAAGGATATTCAATTCCTCTGAGCGGCTATTTTTGTACTGACATTTATTTAGTTAAAGACCTTAAACCGTCTCTCTAGGAAAAAGAGCCTTCCCATTCTTAATAAATCTCCATACCGCCGCAACCAGAAAGATTACAATACCGGCAATCAGAACCCCCTGAATGGCCATCGATAACTCCGGGTTCACCTCTCCGCTTCTATACGTTGCGTAGATCCCGAAGAACGCCCACGCCAATGGAAGCGGGAAGGCCGCGTTTTTGTACTTCGACATATAAGCGAGCACAAAGGCAACGGCCACCCCTAATATAATCAGCGTCCAAATCGAATAAGAAATGCCAAACCCGTTCCATTCTTGCTGCACCAACAGCAATCCCGTGTTGACGACGGTCGCAATGGTCACCCACGCAGCGTAGAGCGTAAAGCTGAGTCCTGCTAAGGTCGATGGAACTTCGAAACGGTGGGTATAGATTTTTCCGATGATGAGGAACAATGAGAACAGCAGGCCGATGATCAAAATCGTGGAGATGCCTATCCATTCATAAGAGAACGCGACAATCCAGGCCATGTTGAACAGCGAACTCAGGATAAACCATGGCGAGATCAACAGGATCAGCTTACTGACGTTCGCATCTTTACGTTTGATGAACAGATAGACCAGCGTAACCAGCACAAGCGTATAGATCACACCCCAAATCGAAAACGTAAACGGCGCCGGGGAAATCAGCGTCATGTATCGATCGGAGATGTCTTTCTGGCTATTGCCAGCGAAAAAGCCGGAAGAGCCGAGGGAATTGACGCCGAGCGTCACGAAATAAGCAATCAGATTTAATACGGTGAATAGTGTTGTTTTCTTCACTGTGTTTTCATTCATGGTGAATTCATCCTTCCGATAAATAATGTCCTATTCCTCTATTACCCCTTCACGCCTTTTCTTAGCCACTTCGCCGTCAATGTTTCCGACTCGAGCATGCTTTCCGGTGTCCCTTCAAACAACACTTCGCCGCCTTTTTTTCCGCCGCCTGGACCCATTTCGATGATCCAGTCGCTCGCGGCGATAAAGTTCAGATTGTGCTCGATGAGGATGACCGAATTGCCTTTTTCGACAAGGCCTTGGAAGACGTCCAATAAATGAGCGTTGTCTTTGGTGTGCAAGCCTAATGATGGTTCATCCAATAAATAGATTTGCCCTTCTTTTTTCAGGTGGCTGGCAAGCTTGAGGCGCTGCACTTCTCCGCCGCTTAATGAACTGGTCGTCTGGCCGAGTGTCAGGTAGCCCAAGCCGACATCTTTCAAGGTATCCACTTTTCTGACGATTTTCGGCATTTTTAAATACTGATTGGTTTCGTCGATCGACAGTTCCAGAATCTCCACAATATTTTTTCCTAAGTGGCGATGGGACAAGGCTTCATCCGAATACCGCGTGCCTCTGCAAGCTTCGCATGTGACGGTGACAGGATCCGCAAAAGCGACGTCCGGCGTAGTGACGCCTTTGCCTTCGCAGACCGGGCAGGCGCCAGACGAATTAAAGCTGAACAAGCCCACCGGCTGTCCCGTTTCTTTGGCCAGAATCGACCGGATGTCATCCATGATTCCCATATAAGTCGCGAGTGTCGACCGGCTGGATGTTCCGATGCTGCCTTGGCCCACTGAGATGGTTTCAGGATAGTTGCCGGTAAATGCGTCGAACATTAACGAGCTCTTGCCGGACCCTGAAACGCCGCATACCGACACCAGGACGTTTTTCGGAATGTCCACACTGACATTTTTCAAGTTATTGGCCGAAGCATTTTTGATTGAAAAACTGTTTTCTGCCTGCCTTGGGGTTTTATTCACACTGACTTTATGATCCAAATCGGTGATGGCTGAAGCTTTCTTTAACCCTGCCTGTGCGCCTTGATACACCACTTCGCCGCCGCTCACTCCCGCTCCCGGACCCATTTCGATGATTTCATCTGCCGTTTTGATGACCGCTAAATTGTGTTCGATGACGACGACAGTATTGTAATTGTCTCTTAAATCTTTCAACATATGCGTCAGCATGTCGATTTCTTCCGGGTGAAGCCCTGCACTGGGTTCATCAAAAATATAGGTGATGTTGTTCAGGCTGCTGCCTAAATGGCGGGCGATTTTCACGCGCTGCGCTTCGCCGCCCGACAGCGTGCCCACTTTTCGCGCCAGACTCAAATAGCCCAAGCCCAGGTCCACCAGCTGTTTGACACTCGGGTAGGCCTGTTGCGCGATGGATGTGCCGACCGGGTCTTTTATATTCGCCAGTTCCCCCAGCAGATCCGTCATTTCCAAGTGGTCGTATTGGGCGATATTAAGCCCGTTGATTTTGCATTCCAGTACTTTCGGGTTCAATCCTGAACCTTCGCAGGTCGGACACGGTGTATTTGTGGTCATCGCCATCACGTCATCCTGGGATATTATTTTAAGTTTCGTGAGGTCGCGGTTAATGTACAGGCGAATGAACCGGGGAAGGATGCCGTCCCATTCAATGTCTCGATTTCCTACTTTGTAATAATACTTGCTGAATGCCCGCTCGCCTTCCGGGGGGCCGTAGACCAGCATATTATATTTTTCCTTCGTGAAATCTTTGATGGGGAGATCGGGGTCAAACAATCCGCCGTCCACCATCCATCTGCCCTGCCAGCCGGGCGGCGCCAGCGGCTTGAATCGCACTGCGGAGTCTCTGAGTGACTTCGTGTGATCGATGAGTTTGTGGATATCCGGCGCCACGATTTCCCCGAAGCCTTTGCAGACCGGACAGTTGCCGAAAGAACTTTCACTCGAAAATTCGGTGGCTGAGCCGATCGGCGGACTGCCGATCCGTGAGAACAATAGCCGGATCAACGGGTCAATATCCATATACGTGCCGACGGTCGAGCGGGAATTGCTCCGCACCGGTTTCTGTTCCACGACGACGACCGGGCTCAAGTGCTGCATCAAATCGGCATGCGGCCTTTCGTACCGCGGCATCTGGTGCCGGATATACAGCGGATAATTCAACGTCATTTGTCTTCTGCTTTCTGTCGCTAAGGTATCAAATACCACTGAGCTTTTCCCTGAACCTGACAGGCCGGTAAACACATTGATTTTTTCTTTCGGGATATTTAAATCGATGTTCTTCAAATTATTTTCGCGAAGCCCCCGCAAAATGATTTCATCTCTTTTATCTGGCATTTCGACATTCTCCTTTTCCAATCAAATCGAGTAATTATCTTGCTTTATATGTTGAGTAAATGGAGTTAGAGTTTATACACCGCTCCGGTCGCTTTGGACATGGCTCTCGCAATGAGCCGAGAAGTCCACCCGTCTCATCGCTTCGCCTAGTCCTTTGACGCGTCTCCGCTAAGATACCTCTCGATTTCAACTTACATAGTAAAAGGATTCCCTGTTTTGGCCTAGCTCACACAAACAAATTAAAAAGCCACTCCAAGAAATATTACTTTTCTCGGAGCGGCGATTTTTATTCGGCTAAGTTCTTAATCATTGGTGAACATCCGTAATCTCTTTCATCAATTCAATCCAATCTTCTCGCTTGAAATCATACAAATCCAGCTCTGTTTTTCTCAGAACCATGTGAATGCTGTCGAATTTCTCGTCTGTCCGGAACCTCCACCAGCTTTTCACATTTGACGTCTTTGCGCCTGGCTCGTAATACATCAATGTTCTTTCTGGATTGATGACTTCCTCCACCCGATCAGCGTCTAAATAATCATGCGGGAAATCAATATAAAGTGCCAGCGACGCTTTATGAGGCGTAATGTACCCGATTTTAGTCGACGGTTCAGCGCCACTCCAAGGAACCGGTTGGTTGCTGGTAATCATCAGCCGATCGCCTTCATTCGGTTCAATCCGGCAATTCGGAAAACTGTTAAATACTTCGAGCATTTCGCCCATTTTTTGTTCTACGGATTTATTCATTTTGCTATCCCATCCTTTTCAATTCATCTATCAGCCATGCATATTGCCATTCCTTATAGGCAAGATTCTACCGCTTCCTATAAGAAGATTAACGTTCCACTAATTGCTATTCTAACACGTCCGCCTGATTTCGATTACTTATGTCATAAGAATACCCTCTTCTGAATATGATATTTGACAAAGAAGCAAACTCAACGGAATATTTACAAATTTTGATATATATAAGAAAAAAGTCCTTCTCTAGTCTATAATTGTATATAACATTAAAACCAATTTGGAGGGCGTTTACAAATGGTCAAAAACATGTTCAATAAAATTTTCTCTAGCAAAACTGCTCCAGAACCATTAATCATCCCCCCTGTAGTTCAGCAACATAAGATTTATTTGTTTGAATCAAATCAATATGAACTCGAAAAAATTATTGAGTCCCCTGACTTCCAAGGCAAAGCGCCCGGATATGTTTACTTTGTACAAGAATACATGAACGGCTCTTTCAAAATCGGCAAGACCAAAAACCTTGAGAAACGAATGAATATCTTTGGCGTGAAATTGCCTTTTGAAAATAAACTTATTTTCATTATAAAATCCGGTAACCACCATCAGACTGAAGCCGTCTTGCATAAGCATTTTTCTGCCAAAAGACTTGAAGGAGAATGGTTTGCATTAAACAAAGAGGATTTGGCCTGGATTAAAGCTGGTAAATACACTGAAGAAATTAATCAAACCATCCTCCCTCTCGAAGAGAAGAAAACGGCGATCAAAACTGAAGATGAAAATAAAGAGGACAAGCTTTTAACGCCAAAGCAAGTGGAATTTGCAAAGACATTACTTACGAAACTGGAAAATGAATATGAACTTGCTACTGACTTAGCTACTCTGACACAAAAAGACTTAAACCGTTTAAGCGGATACTTCAGATTTAAAAATAAAGGCACTTTGACTAACCTTGTTGCTGTAGGCGTTTTGAAAGAAAAGTAATTTCTCACACAGCTTATAAACAAAGAAATAGAATTAAATGGTGTTGATATAGGAAATCTATTACCTGATTTCAGCACTTTCTTTCCCCAGAAAATTTATCAAGCATAAAATCTAACATTAGATTAAGCATTGTGGTATTATTCTAATAAAAATATTTTTTACAAATTCAGGAAATTACAAGGAGGCATTTTATTTGAATCTCGGTAAATGGGGCCACTATGCTGGCAAAGTTATCTCTAAAGAAAAAGCTATAGAATTTGGGAAAAAAGGAGCCGGAAAAATATTAGACAAGAAGGCAGACGAAACTATACAGCTTGCACTCGATAAATTTGACAAAACACTCAAATCTAAAAATGACTTTAATGCTAAATATGAAAAACTTTGTCATACACTTATAGATCCTGATGTTGATTTTGAAGATTTTATAGATGCAATTAACGAATCTTCTTATATGGTTAAAAATTATAAAAATGAATTAGTTAATCTCCATAAAAATAATCCTAAAAATAAATCTAAATTCAAGAAATTTACTGCAGATTTCACGAAATGGGAAACACTTTTAAATAGTTTAAGAGAAGAAGCGAGGCAAAGAGTCAAGCATGAATCTACCATTGTTTTTGAGCTTAAAAAAGAATCTAAATTCTTTAATACTTCTCCCGAAATCAATTCTCAACTCATCTCTATAGAAACAGCTGAAGATTTCATTAAATACATATCAAAAATTAATAGACTTTACTTTAATAATTTTATTAAGGAAAGATAAAATCGACGTCTAATTCTCAGGAATCGGCACAATGATGATTTTGAAGGAGCAGGAGGGATTTCCATCCCCTAAACCTTCCTGTTCTTCCTTTCAACACTAATTCACGCTATAGACTTTTCGGCTCGGCAGCTCCAGGCAATTCAACTGTCCGCCGTAAACCGCGCCTCCGTCGATGCCGATAATCGGGTTGTCACCAAAATAGACATCATAATTCCTTGTCCCGCGCAGCATAAACACTGGTGTATGGCCAAATACTACCGTTTTTTCTCCCGAATAGGCTTCATAAAAGTCATCGCGGATCCACATCAAAATCGCTGGGTCTGTCAGCTCCACTGGCATATCCGGCTGAACGCCCGCATGCACAAAGATAAAGTCATCCGTCTCGTAGTAATACGCCGTTTTCTTAATAAAATCGATGTGCTCCCAAAAGACAGCTGCCGTTGGAAGCGTCATGTCTTTTATCGATGGATCGTAGCTCTGCAATGTCGGCAACGCCCCATTTCTTGCCCAGATCAGCTTCGCACCGGGTTCATCGTTTACCGCGTCCAGCATCATTTGATCATGGTTGCCCCTTAAGACAATGGCCCCCCGCTTTTTCAATTCGATGACCCGCTCCAAAACCCCTTTGGAATCCGGACCGCGGTCCCCGTAATCCCCCAGTAAAATCAGCTGGTCTTCGGCGTCGTCATAGTCCGCCTTCTGCAGCAGCTCATCAAAAAGTTCAAGCTCTCCGTGAATATCGCTGATGGCCAAGATTCTTTTCATCGTCTGCACCCCTCTGCATCTATTCTTTTTTACACGAACGCCCTTGTTATTCTTTCTATTCCTTTTTGGCGGATAAAAATGTCTCTCGGGTTAGATTTTAATTTCCTTCGGAGCCATACAGCAAGAAACAGTTGCGAACCTTCTCCTTGCTTAGGGCACGATACGTTGTGTCATCAGCGCTTGTTGGAAACCTTTGATTTTTTGATTGAACAGTCCTGTGTTCACCCCAATATAATTCTTAATTTATAGTGCATAGTTTTTTCCAATGAGGGAATAAGGTATCTAACTTGTTAGATTGTTCATTAATTAGCGCCTGCTCGTAAAATGATTGGGAAAAGCCAATAAATCGGAGGAAAACTAAAAATGATGAAAAAACAAATTACAGTCGGCGATGTAGAATTGAAGTGGGATTTAGAAACCGGAGAAGTCTTATTCGATGGCGGGGACGTCGTGTTCTTTTGGATTTCAGCCATGGAAACCTTCTTTGACACCATCCGGGAAATTTCAGGAACTGAAGCAACAAAACTTGTGCTGGAAACGACTGGTTTCCGCCAAGGCGTCATCGTAGGCCAAGGATTTTTACACATGAAAAACATCAACACCTCAAATGTAGTCGAATGGTTATCCAATACATATGCACCCGCAGGCTGGGGCAAAGTGAGAATTGTTAAGATGGACGAAGAGGCGAAACATTTCACGCTTCATATACAAGATGACTGGGAGTACAAAATGAACCAGCAAAAACAGAAAGGCCTTGAAGGCATCTTCGTTCCTTCCCATTACGCCGGCGTATTGACCGGTCTTTTCGGCACTAACTTCTGGTATAAAACAATTCAGTATCAAAACGAAGAGAATTCTTACAGCATCGTTGAGTATTATCCGTCTGATATTACGGTGCAGTCGAACATCCACGAGATGTCCAGAAAACAGGAAGCATCAAAGATTCGAGAACTCGAGCGAATGGTCGATGAGAAAACGCTGATGCTGCAGAACCTCGTTAAAGAAATTTCTTCTCCCATCATTCCGGTATTGGAAAATATCGTGGTCGTGCCGATGATCGGCAGTTACGATGAAGAACGTTCGGAAGATCTTATTCACAATACGCTGAGCGAACTGCCGAGACATCAGGCACACTACCTGCTGCTTGATCTGACCGGACTGAACAAACAAATTTCCGAACACACCGCAAGACTGATCGATAAACTTGGAGCCTCTGCCCGGCTTCTGGGCATCGAAACCATATTGGTCGGCGTGTCGCCGGAACTGGCGATGGTGATTATCCAATCCGACAATAACCTGAATAAATTCGAATGCCTGCAAAGCCTCCAGCACGGCATCTACTATGCGCTAGGCAAAAGCGGCCGGTCAATTTCATAGACTATGCTTTCATTCTAAAAACAGAAACACCGCCCCAGTAAAAGCTGGAGCGGTGTTTTTAGGTTGAATTAATTTTAAAAAACACATCCGCAATTGGAATCCGGCGGGCGTGATTTCGTCTATGCGTCTTCTTTCATTGATTCCTCTGGAATGATTTGGTTCAATACAATCGCAACAAAACAGGCAATTGTGATACCTGATCCGCCAAACAACAACTTAACAACCTCCGGAAAGGCGTTCATCGCATCGGGTACTTGACTTAATCCGAGTCCAAATACCAAAGCTAATCCAATGATGATCTTGGCTCTTTCATTTAAAGGCTCTGACGTCAATATGGCTATGCCAGTTAACGTAATCTGAGAAAAAATAATGACGGTGGCGCCTCCAATAACCGCTGGCGGCATTGTCGATACAATTGCTCCAATCTTAGGAATAAGACCAGCCAAGATCAAAAATACAGCACCAACAGCGACGACATACCTGCTCATGATTTTTGTAAATGCGATCATGCCTACATTTTGGCTAAAAGATGTATTGGGCAACGAGTTAAAAATCGCTCCAAGCGAAGAGGTAAAACCATTTGCGATGACGGAGCCGGAAAGCTCATTCTCTGTGGGTTCCCTGCCTGCTCCGCCCGTAGTCATTGCGGTAACATCGCCAACGGTCTCAACCGACGTAACAATAAACATAATCATCATCGGAAGGATCGCGCCCCAGTAAAATTCCATCGGAAAATGAAACGGTTGGGGAACTGCAAACCAGGAAGCTTCTCTGATTGGCGTAAATTCCACCATGCCCAGCGGCAAAGCCACCATATAGCCAATGGCAATCCCGATTAAAATGGAGGATGTTTTCGCCATTCCTTTTGCATATCGATTTAGAACAAGCACAATGGCCAATACCAGTAAAGCCACCAGCCAGTTTTTAGCCGATCCGAAATCCGGAGCTCCACTGCCTCCAGCCATCGAGACAATCCCGGTAGGCAATAGCGACAACCCGATCGTCAGAACGACCGTGCCTGTGACAATCTTCGGAAAGAACCTTCTTAGTTTCTTGATGAAAAACCCTAAAGTCGCGCCAAATAAACCGCCGATCAGACTTGCACCCAATAATCCCGATATGCCAAAAGAGCTGGCAATCACTATATTAGTCGGCAGAAATCCAAAACTCGTACCCATCACTACAGGGAGCCGTGCGCCGACCATCCATATCGGGTAACATTGGATAATCGTTGCAACGCCTGCCATGATCATGGCACTTTGAACCAATATCGTTAAATCATTACCTGTGATGCCAACCACACCTGCGATGATGATCGGGACGGCAATATTGCCTAAAAACATCGCAAAAATGTGCTGCAATCCCAAAGGTATCGCTTCTTTTAATGGAGGTACACCATCCACATCGTATTTATTTGTATTCCTAATCTTCGTGTCAGCTCCAACTACTTCTTTCATAAAACACCTCTTTCCAATCCTATTTAGATGTTATTCGATCTCCAATATTTTTTTCACTGCATAATCGGCTCCTCGTTCTCTGGAGATGTTTCGCCAATGCAGTAGATTGTCTTTCGAAATCGTTTCTAACTCATTGAATGCCTCCGCTAATTCTTCTTTGCTGAAATTATTCGGATCCAGTACGCGTCCTAGATTATGCGTTTCAATATCGTATGCGATATTAAACTGATCGCTGGAAAACGGCAAGATGATCATCTCTTTTCCATGGTACATCGCTTCTGTCAACGTGTTGCAGCCACCGTGAAAGACAACGGTATCTACATAATGCATCAGCGCAATTTGCGGAATAAAACCTTCGATGATTGTATTGGGCGAGCTGTGTTTTTGTAATTCCTCCGCATGGCTGCCTGCAGAAACGATCAATAGCGCATCCGGATACGTTTCTCTGGCCGACAGGATCAGTTTTTCAAGCACATCTTTTCGATTCGATAAAAAAGTCCCCAAACTGATCATGATGATTTTTTCGTCTGTCTCTATTTTTTCCAGCCATTCGTCATCTAACGCAACCGCTTGAAATGAATTCCCGATAAATAGCTCCTTCGGGTTTTCTTCATTTTGTTCAATGGCGTTAAAATCAAAATAATTGTAGATGACCGCGATTTCAGAGACCAAACTAAACGCATTGCTGATTTTTTCAATCGACTTGTTTTCAGTGATAATCGCGTTGAACACTTCCGTGAATTCCCTTTGGGTTTGGGTGGAAACCTGCTTCAACCTCGTCAAATCTTCTTCGTTGACTGTGATCGCCTCGGGCCAGCTTTTCGGCACATTAAAATACCGTCCTTCTCTTGGAATCGTATTGGGATGAGGCGGGCAAAATGTGACAAAAGGCAGCCCCAAAAAATACAAGCTCAGCGTAACCGAGTACGATAAGATGTCGACCACATACAGATCAACATCTATTGAATCATCGATTCGCTTGATCTTATCGATCAGTTCCTGGGGATTATAAAGCATGTCCGCCTTTCTGTGGTGGGACTGGGTGATCAACGTTTCGACTGCCCCTTTTTTGGTCGACTCAAAGAATTCTTCTAACCTCATTCTTTCCGTATCCGGTTGTACCGTATTTTCACCTGTCCCTGTATTTTTATTGCTGCTGATGTCGATTTCATAAAAATTCAAGTTTTCTTCCAAGATTTTTTCCTTGAATTCGATGCTGCAGCCAAATGTCACTTCGGCACCATGTTCCTGAAAGCTTTTTGCCAGCACCAACAACGGGTTGAAATGCGAATAAAAAGGCGGGCTGATGAAAAATATTTTTTTATATTTCATGGTCTTCTTCTCCTTTTACAGACAAATACATTGATACAAACTCAGCTGAAATCTTTTTAATTGAAAAGTGTTCATCGATCGTTTTTTGTCCAGCGGCTTGAATTTTTTTCACTTCATCTTTATCGATTTTCGAATCATACAGATATTTTTCCGCGTCTTTTGCAATCGTTTCCCAATTGCTTGTGTCGATTAAAAAGCCGTTTTCTCCGTTCCTCATATAACTTTTAACCCCGCCTTTTAGCGGGCCCAGGGTTAGAAAGCCGATCGACATCGCTTCTAAAATCGCGATGCCAAACTCTTCTTTGACACTGGAGCAAATATAGATATGCGGATCGTCAAAGTCCTGCTGAATAATCGTCTTTTCAAGCATCCTTATATCCGCATTTGACATGGCACCTTGATGGAGGAACCTGCCTTTGAACTCGGGATGCCTATGCACGTGATCCTTGAAAAAATCAATCACCGCTTCTTCTTCTTGATTCGGCCTCTCCAGGTCTCCCCCTATGAGCAGTAGGTTATGCGTTTCCGAAAGCCTGGAGTTTGACCACGCTTTTAAAAGTTCCACCTGTCCTTTTAAAACAGACAATCGCCCTACGTTCAAGATGACAGGTTTTTCAAAGAAATCGTTGTTTGTTTCAACCCATTCCATAAGGCGGTTGGAAGGGATCGCGAGGTCCTCGGCATTCATTAACTGTTCTATTTGAATGCCTTCACCGATCATGTTGATTTTTCCATTTACATGCTCATTTTTGAATTGAGGGAAATACACCGCAAGTTCTGTTTTCACCTCGGCATTCCCGATTCCAACGATTCCATCGCTTATGTCTATTAATTCATCGCCTATTTTGATTTTGTTCAGTTTTTCAATCAACTCGTTAAAATCAAGTTCTTTTAACTGGCCCGCTCCATCAAACATGTTCCGGTGCGGATCTGGCGTCAGCGTAAAGACCAGTTTCCGATTTAACTCTTTGCAGAGATGCGCAACCGCCTTAGAAGCATTGTCCAAAAACCGGATATGAAAGACATCGGGCTTTAGGTTAGCCAGTTTTAAAAAATGGGCGATTTGTCTTTTGATGAACAACTCTCTTTTGATGAACTTGTCCCTTACAGCCTGGTCCAAATAAATGGGCAGCCTGATCAATACGTGTTTAGCTCCATAGAAGCTGATAAAGGGCTTCGTTAAATCTTGCGTGATCGTAAGAGTGAATACATAAGACACACTATTATCTTTCGCTATCTCTTCGCCTAAACCTTTTAATAATACGGCTAAACCGCCATTATTCCCTTTCCCGCTATCTTCAAAATCCCCATAAAACATGGACTGCAAGATTGAAGTGCCTGGATTTTCAAATTTAAAACCGTTATGGAGAAAGTCCATAAAACCCTCAAAAAACACATTGTTATTTTCATTTATGACATTCTTCTTCACAAACGATTGATCCACAGCTTCCATTGAATACAAATTCCGCATTGCATTTATTGCCTGGATTTTTATGCTGTCGGGGTAATCGAAGGTTAATAATTCATAGAGATGCTCTTTAAATCCCTGTCTGTTGAAACGACCCATATAGTCCAGCAAGACCGACATGATTTCTGCATCCCGTTTGTATTTCTGGAGCATAAAGAAGATATCGTCATCACTTAACACATCCAAGCCGCATTCAATGCAAATATCCAACACATGATAGAGCTGTTGGCTATCGTATTGTTGTTTTACTAGTAATTCTTTTGTTTTATTCTCTACGATTCCTTTGGTCTCATCATTGAATAATTTCAAGACCGCATCTACGATCAACCGGTCGATCGATGGATGCTCTCCCAAAAACGACAGTAATTCATCTATTTCTTTTTCGCCCAGTTTCTTTTCCTGCTCCAGTTGCTTAATCGTTCGAATTTGCCCTTTCCATCTTCGTTCATCGGAATTCATCGTTTCACTTTTATGTATGTACGCATCTAAAAATTGGAGAGGGTAAATATCATTACGCTCAGTATCATAAACCTGATTTCTAAACTGAATAAATTCATTCATTTTACACCCTCCAATACTTTGCTTTTAGTAAATTAGTTTCTTCCTATTCTAAACTATAACGGCTAATCTATACCTCCAGTTATACCTGCTAAATGAGACTATATAACTTGAATGAATAATTCTGCCTATCGATATCCTGCAAAATAGCCGAGAAACTATTGGCCGAAGTTGCTTCGGTCAATCAGTTCCTAAATCTTCCCTGTGTAAGAACCCATTATGGTTATTTGCTATTTCCCACGAAAATGCAAAAGGAATCCGCCTCGTTTCTGCTTTCAGCGGATTCCCCAATTTGGGTTCATTGTATATATTGAACTATATTGCTCACAAAGAGAGATTTTAATTTTAAGCATCTCTTGCTTGAAATGGGTCGATTAAGGATATAGTAGCAGTACAAGAGCTTTTCGTTCGGCATCACGTGCTTTTTCTTATAAGAACTTTTCCGATACTCGATTTGAGCCAGCCACTGCATGACATGTGAAACGCAATCAATCAGCAGAAGTGATACTCATTAGGAGGTCTCTAGGATGAACCCACAAATTTTAATCATCGGAGCCGGTCCCACTGGCCTGGCTCTTGCCTATAGCCTGGCGCGCCAAGGCGTGCCGTTTCGGATCATCGATAAAAACGCAGGAACCGGCACAGCGTCACGTGCGCTCGCTGTGCATGCGCGCATATTGGAGCAGTACGAGCAACTTGGCCTGGCCGAACGCAACATCAAGCGGGGGCATCCGATTTTGTCGCTTGACGTCAGTGACGGCAAACGCGTGAAAGCCACAGTGAAATTCCTTGATTTCGGCAAAGGACTGAGTCCGTTTCCGTTTATCTTGAGTTTGCCGCAAGACGAGCACGAAGAAATTCTCGTGGACGAATTAAGTAAAATCGGCGTCGAAGTGGAATGGAACACCGCGCTGCTTTCTTTTGAAGACACAGGAGAAGGCGTGACCGCCGTCCTGCAGCAAGAAGGTCAGCCCTTAGAAAAAGCGGAATTTGCCTATTTATGCGGATGCGATGGAGCCGGCAGCATGGTCCGAAAAGGGCTGGGGCTCGAATTTCCCGGCGGCACGTACAAACAATTATTCTTTGTCGCCGATATCGAAACCGAGAAACCAGTCGACGACATGCAAAAGATGGACATGTACATGGATGATGACGGCTTTATGCTCTACATGTCCGTCCGGAACGCCAAGACCAAACGAATTCTCGGCATTGTGCCCGATGAATTGAACGAACGCACAGATCTCCAATACAGTGACATCAGTGATTATGTTGAAAATAAAATCCGTGTGACCGCGGCCAAGGTCAATTGGTTTTCGACGTACCGCGTCCATAACCGCGTCAGCGAGCGATTTGCCAAAGGGCGCATCTTCATCTTGGGTGACGCCGGCCACCTGCACAGCCCTGCCGGTGGACAAGGCATGAACACCGGCATTGGGGACGCCATCAATCTGGCGTGGAAGCTCGCAGCGGTGATTCAAGGAAAAGGCGCTCCCAGACTACTGCGCACGTATGAAAAAGAACGAATCGTCTTTGCGCGCCGCTTAATCGCGACGACCGACAAAGCGTTCCAAACGATCGTCAGCCAAAAACTGCGCGGCACTCTGCTGCGCCAGTATTTCGTACCCTATGTCCTGCCGTCGGTATTCAACTTTTCCTTTTCCCAAAAAAATGCGTTTAAGATCTTGTCTCAAATCCATATCAATTACCGCAACAGCCCCTTGAGCAAGGGTAAAGCCGGCAAAATCTATGGCGGCATGCGCTTGCCGTGGATCGAAACCGCAAGCGGCGATAATTTCGATCCGCTGCGCTCCGTCGATTGGCAAATCCATATATACGGCAAAGCAAAGCCCGAGCTGATCGACTTTGCCCGCTCGCAGTCGCTTGCGCTCCATGAGTTTCCATGGGAAGCCCAGATGAAAGACGCAGGCTTCAAGCAAGATGCGCTGTACCTGATTCGCCCAGATGGGCATGTGGGGCTTGCGAGTGAAAAACAATGGCTGCGTGTGTTGAAAGCGTATTTGGAGGCTTATGGGATTGTGGCTTTTGGGGTGGAGTGAGGCGACTGCCCTTTTGCTTGAATGCGTCTTTCAAAAAACACGCAGTGTCTCTCATTCTTTTTTTAGCAGATGTTCAGCCTCATTCTCACACCATTTATACGGTTGAATTAAACATAATAACACACCCGCCATTAGAATCCAGCGGGTGTGTGAATGTATGGAATCTAGTTTATTATTAGAATCATTTTTTCACAGGGATATGATTTGTCGAAGGTTCCCGCTGCAAGATTGGAATGAGCCAGCAACCCATTAACACTTCACAATCGTCCGACCCAGATGCTCACCGTTCTTGATGGCCTCAATGGTGCTGGGCACTTCTTCAAGCGAGATCTCGTCCACCAGGGTCGTTCCAGCAATGTTCCAGTCATCCGCCATTTTCGCCCAAATCGCAGGACGTTTGTCGATCGGCACATTGACGGAATCGATGCCGAGCAGGTTGACCCCTCTCAGGATAAAGGGCAGGACGGTTGCCTTCAACTCAACACCGGCTGCCATTCCGCACATGCTCATGCTGCCACCGTAGGAAAGTTGCGGTATCAATACAGAGGTAACGTCCCCTCCGACCGTATCCAGTACATAATCAAATTTCTCTTTGTTTAATGGCTTTTTCAATTCGCCCAGTTCATCCGGGAAAATGACGCTATGTGCGCCGAGTGATTTCGCCACGTCCACTTGATGATCTTTGCGGACCAATGCCGTAATATTTTTATAGCCGATTTTCGCGAGCAGCTGCACCGCAATGCTGCCGACACCGCCAGTAGACCCTGTCACCAGGATTTCGGGATCGTTTTTTGGGTCCATGCCGTTATGTTCCAACGCCAGGATGGACAATGCAGCCGTGAAGCCGGCTGTTCCGAAGACCATCGCGTCCCTCAAGCTTAAATTCTCCGGCAACTCTACAACCCAATCAGCAGGCACACGGGCATATTCAGCAAATCCGCCTGTGTGGCTCATTCCCATCGCAAAACCGGTGACGATGACTTCCTGCCCCTCTTGAAAACGGGAATCTGCCGAACGGACAACCGTACCGCTCAAATCGATTCCAGGAATCATCGGATACTCCCGAATCACGCCCCCTTTTTTCTGTACCGCCAACATGTCTTTGTAGTTGATCGAAGAATACGCCACCTTGATTAAGACGTCACCATCGCTTAGTTGGTCTTCGCCTATTTGTTCTACGCCGTAACTAACTTCGTCTTCCTGCTCTTTAATGACAATCGCTTTGAAAGAATTCATTCGTCTACCCCTCCTTCCCTATCTCTTCCCGAATTGGCTTTGCGATGAAACTGTTTTCTGGAAAAGCCAGCCGAAGATTGTTTTTAAACAGGGGTGCGATTTTTCTTTCTGCGCGTACGTTTTTTATAAAGAATGACAATCAGCAAGGGAATCAGCACAACAAAACCAATTGCCAATACCGGAACCAGGAAAATCGCGATTGGCACTGCCGTCGCTGTTACATCTTCTACGACGGCGACAGCCGGACTGAGAAGCGCGGTTTCGCTTACACCCTTTACACCAGTCACCGCAACATGCGATGCTGCAGCAACTCCCCCGCCGCCAATAATCGCGATGCTCCATTCCAGCAACGGATTCATATCTCCGATAAAGGACGCTGTCAGCAAAATACCGGCAATTGCCGCAATCGGCGTTGCGATAACTTTCATAATCGAACCTACCGCTGGAATGTAATTCACCGCTATTTCAAACACGGTAGCCGCTCCGAAAGCAACCAAAGCGGGGGTGCTGCCGAGCCAGCTGAAACCTTCTGACACCGTAATCCAGTCTACTCGTTCAAAAACACCGGTTATAAATAAAGGCGTAAAAATCCGGAATCCTACGGTTGCACTTAAAGCCAAGCCGATACATATTGCAAGAATTATCTCCATACAAGATTCGCTCCTTTCCAAGAACTTTTCACCATTATATACCAGCAGGGATCTGGTACTCAAAAATCGCGTGATATAAACTCTCCAATAATTGGGTTATAATGTAAAAAACGCCAAGGAGTTGTTGATCATGAAATCCAAGCATTCCCCACTCGCGGCACATGTTTCATTTGCTCAGAATCGACTTTTCATCACTTTTACGTTGTTTATTCTGATCGGATTGCCTTCGATTTTTCTTCCTGAAGAAAACTACGGAACCTAGCTTTGAATCAATTTTATGCTTGCTGTATTTTTGACAATCATCAATTACTTCATTTGGATGAGGCAAAAGCACGACAGCAAAAGGTATTTCTCGTTCCATTCTTTGGTGATGCGGGCCGGTTTGGCCTTTTACGTGGTTACGCCTCTATTCAGAGTGATTTATCCATCGATCTCTTTCTGGATCCTGTTGGCTGGTGTTCTTGTTTATGCTCTTTTCATTTTTTCAAAATACGATGCAATCGGTGGCGCCATTATAAATCCCCGAAAGAAAGGATTTAAATTAGTGATCTTCGCTTTCTTTTCCATTCTTTTGCTGGCCGGAAGCAGCGTGTGGGCTTTTACGTTGGAATCGGATGCCCCACCGGTCAATGGGCTGGCTGTTTTCTTTTTCCTCATGCGCATTTTCTTTCTGACACTGGCTCCGGCAATGCTTTTGACACCGGAGCGCGCAGAAGAGCTCGCACAAGCTGCGGAATAAAAAACGATTTTGCGTCCAGCCTCGGCGGCCTAGGGGCGTGATTCACTTATTTCAATTTTCCTCTTTCACTAGTGAGCATTAAAAACACAAAAAAGCTGCGAATCCCTTCGCAGCTCCACATTCATGATTGCTAACTTATTTCATTTCAAAAACTCAACAATCCCCTTAATCAACCCATCTGCCAACGGCAAATCCGGGTTGCTGTAAGCAGACTCATTCTCACTTTCATCCGATACCGTTTTTAGCACATGATTCATATCATCAATAATCAGCAGTTTTGATTCCGAATGCGCCTCGTGCAAACTTTCCGCATCGGATACTGGCACCTGTGAATCGGCTGTGCCGCCAATAATAAGGACCGGAATCTCTAATGCCGCCACTTCTTTCTGCGGATCATAAGCCAGCCAGGAAATCATATAGGGCTGGACCGACGGACGGAACACGCTCTGCAATTCGGGGCTGACCGTTGCCACCTGCTCGCCTTTTTTCAATTGTCTTATGATTTGCCGGGCTTCATTCATAAGATTTTCCGGAAGCTGTGCAGCCAGCTGCTCCATCAGCACTTCATCAATAGGGCGTCCTGCTCCCGCAATGGAGATAAACGAAACGGCTGAAGCTTGATCTGCTGCTATCATGCCGATCAGCGAACCTTCGCTGTGCCCGATAATCCCAACTTCCGTAAATGCGTCATCCGACTTCAAATGCTCCACCCATGCAGCCGCATCAGCGATATAATCATCAAAACGCAGATCCGCTTCACTGCCGCCCAGTGCCTGATTCATCCCGACACCGCGCTTATCATAGCGGATACTGGTAATGCCATTCGCTGCCAACTCTTCGGCCACCATTTTCAAACTATTGTTTTTTCCGGGAAGCATCATTGAGTTGCCATCGCGGTCTGTCGGTCCTGAACCGGCTATAATCAGCATCGCCGGAAACGGCCCTTCCCCTTCAGGCCTCTCGACTTCAGCTTTCATCGTGCCTCCTGCAACTTCAATCTCAATAAAATCTCCGTCCTCAACCGTTTCTTCCGCTGTATCCGGCGTTAATTCGAAAGGAAAGGTCTGGCCCTGCTGGTTAAAATCACCGGAAATCTTCCCGTCTTCCAGTTTCCCGTCGAAAACAAGCTGTTGTCCCTGAATATTCAAATCAAAAACCAACTCTGGATCATTGAATTCCACTGTCGAAAAGGGAAAGTCCCTCAGCCCCTGCACCGGAATACTCAAGGTGCCGCCATCTTTTTCAAACTCCACAAAGATTGGCAGTGGTTGATTAGGTATTTGGATTGAACCTTTCCATGTGCCTGTAATTTTCTGCATCGAACTCGCCTCCTCAATAGGTACATCTTCAGTGTTTCCACTGCAGGACGCCAATAAAATCATCAACACCACTAAAGTTCCTATCCGTAAAGTCTTTTTCACTGCATCTCCTCCAGCTTTTTTTTCGATTTCCCGTTTCCCAACTGACTCACCCCTTATATGCATTTTTTATACAATATATCCTACACGATATCTCTATTGTAAGGGGGCTAATCACTGTGTACGGTGCAATTATGAATATTTCCCAACACCTGTAAACATACAAAAGCCATCTTCAAAATCGATGATTTCATTGAAGATGGCTTTTGGCGTATGCAACTGTAGTGAGTAAACGAAATCTTTTCGCACACAGGGGCGCGACACTATTGATTTAGCTGTTTTTAGTAATTTACGGATTCTGCGCAACGCTAATGGGGAGGCGATTTTCAAGGTGTAATCATTTTACTAATAGAAACTAAAAGGAACAGGGAAGTCCCTGTTCTCCTTTTTTTCATGCTAATTGAACTCCAAAGTTGGTGCATAATTGTTGAATATCAGACTGATAACCGTTTCCGACTGCAGTAAACTTCCAATCTTCGTTGTAACGATAGATTTCCCCAACTATCAGACAAGTCTCCGGACCACCACCATTGGCCAAATCAAACTGGAACATTTCTTCCCCGGTTTCTGCATTCGTCATCCGGATAAAGGCATTGTTCACCATGCTGAAATTCTGCTCTCGATTTAAAGCATCGTAGATAGTTACAATAAACACAATTTTTTCTACTTCGCTTGATACTTTATCCAGTTCCACGAAGACCGTTTCAGTATTGTTTCCTGCATTACGACTATCCTTCAATAAATTCGTGCTGCCATCTGGCGATTGAGGGTTGTTGTAGAATATAAAAAATTCTTCCTTCGGCACTTTTTGATTTTCATTCAAAAGGAATACATGAACGTCAAGATCGAACTCTGTTCCTTGCTGGCTGCTGACATCCCAGCCTAGTCCGACTTTGAGTTTCGTTAGCGGAGTGTCCTCCATAGTTAAGGAGACACGCTCACCTTTTCGTAATGATGGCCTCTTGGTTGGAGCAGGTGTCGTTTCAATTTCCACCAATTTGGTCGCTGGTTCTTCTGATTGAGGGGCTGACACTTCCGGTTGTTTCTCAGCAGGCTTATCTTCTTTCACTTCCGAATGGGCTGGTGTTTCAGATGCTACTTCTTCAGCCGGCACAGTAGTTGGGCTATCCAATTGTTCTACTCGCTCATCAGACATAATGATGGACTCGTCGATAATGCTCAAATCCAATCTGTTCGCTCCTACCTGCTTGGCAATTGCCGTCGCTTTTTCAATCACTTTCTTTGTAACAGCATGTGGGTAAAAGTCTTTGACAACCAATTTGATGAACTCAGGCGGAAGTTCTTCAAGAGTCTTCTTAAATGAGGTGAGCAGTTTATCCCGAAAGATAATTTCCTCAGTGGCTTCTCGAATGCTGTTTGCTGATATCTTCGTGTAACTGAGTAAATTCAAGAAGTAAAAATCATAATCCGTGAGATTTAAAACATCTAAGGAGTAAAAGGGTTCGATATCCATTAGATTTTCATAGTAGAAGTCCGTAAAAAAGTGATAATTTCGTCCGTCTGTAATGATTCCCAGTTGTACTTCCGGAGTGGAATTATAGTATTTCTGCAGTTGATGGTAATGCCTCTTAATATTGGTGTTTAAAGGCTTGGCCTCAATGATGATTTTGAAGTCACCCAAATCTAACGCATAATCCACTTTGTCGTTGTTCCCCCGTAGGTTGGCCGGCTTGAACTCATGCTTCAACACATTCGGATCTGTTATGTCGTATCCGAGTGAAGTAAGGAAGGGAAGAATAAGAAAGTGCTTCGTTGTCTGTTCATTAAAGGTCATGTCTTCATCGGTGAGAATCTTCTTTAAATTATCAATTGATTTTTGTGCAGAAATATCGAGCATATGCCTCTCTCCTTTAGTTTTACTTGTTCCTACTTACCATCTTAAATCATTGTAACATTTATCCTTCAGAGGTAATTAATGTCAAGATTTTTTATATAAAACAATCCCAAAGAAAAAAGAGAGGGATTAATAATTTCGCTTCCCAGGGAACGACAAAATTCACCAACAATTTATATGAAGGATTAAATAGTTTAAACCACACACAATATGTTGGTGTAGCCTGTGTTCCTATGTATAAAGTACAAGTTGTAGTGTATTGTCAAAATCGTTTAGAATTTTTTCTTTCTTTGGGACTCAATTTCCTTAAGACGAAGTCCTATTTTTTATCCTTTCAGTTTGCTATTGATTATTTTCTTTCCTAATTTTAAAACCTGCATATTTATGTGATTCCATACCTATAACAGGTGCGTACCTAACATCTGAAATTCCTTTTATAAGCTCTGGAATTTGATCTATTCTGATTACCTCAATAGAGTGTGAAACAATATTAACAAAAATTAAATAGTCTATTTTTTCTTTGAAGGTATTAATCCAGTCTAGCAGTTACCTGTCAGCACTTATTCTATATGTATCAAATATTTCTGCTGGCTCATTTTTTTTAGAAACTGCTGTTTGAATATTAATGTCTGTATACTCAATCAGAAAAATTCCCTGGCTAAATGTAGAAATATTTTTATCGTAACTTTCAATATGCTTTAGCCAGTTTTTCTTTATTGAGTTTATAATGTTGTAATGTGTATGTTCTTCAAATTTGCGACCGTAGGAATGGCTAAAAAGTATTTCCCCTTCTTTATTACTATCAAGTTCACTTAAAAAATTAGTTTCACTTTTTTTTTTGAAAACATTAGATTCCCTTATCTGTTTTGCACCTTTTCTGTCCTCTGACGAGGAAGTAACTGCAAAAAGTTCTATAAATCCATCATTAAAAACAAAATCGGGAAATTTATTAATATCAAAATTCGGCTTAGCTTCATTTATCCATTTTCTTAATTCGATATATTGTTTATGGGATAATCCAAAAAAATCTTCATCACTCATGTTATTCTTTACAAAATCTAGACAGCTTTGTTCAACATCATCTTGATAACTTTGGTTTTTACTCATCATAAAACTCCTCTCAATAAACATTCCCTCCTACATCTTCATACCATCCCAAAATGTTTAAATGCAGCTAAAATATCTGCTTGCTTATTCTCGGGGCATAGATATACCCGCTGATCGGGCGTGATTCTTCTAGCTGATATTCTCGGATTTAATCCATGCAGTTCTTTCATGTGCGCAATCCAACATGATTTCACTGCATACCCATTTTCACTTTTTACATAAGTTTGAATATCCTTGTATGTGGCCACCTTTTCTTCCCCCTTAGGTATGAATCAGTTATCTTAACTAAATATTCTTCTAAAAACACTTTTCTTGAAGTACTTGTCATATTCAATGTATTCTTTAAATAATTTTTGATTGAGCAGTAAAACAGAACTATCCTCATTAATACATTCTGGTGGAAGGTAATTCACCAGCGTTTCACGATCCCTACGGTTTTGAGTTGAAAAATTATCAATATGGACGAGAACTGTGTTCTCTTTTCGGAAATCAAATGAGTCGGAATGGCTTGTATATAATTCCCGCCATAGTCGTTGTCCTCTTTCTTGGTAATCATTAAACTTCTCTTGAGGAAACCAAACTGGGAGAAACATACCAGCTTCTTTGTAATACTCTTTAAAAATTTCTCTTGCTCCGCTTAAAAAATCCTCAGTTGAATAAAACTCTTCACCATTTTTGATTTTTTCACCTATACGATAAGTAAAATCTTTATAAAGAGCCGGACTCGTTTCATTCATTAAATTGCTGAGATAAGTACTGGATTCCATCAATTTTTGATTCTGAAAAGTGTTATTAATTTGCAGATAGTATAGACGTGACGAAGATTGAGCGTTCGCATCAAAGCCAGTAGCATTTGTTGTTCCTATCAATACAGGATGGGCACCTGTAAGATTATTCGTAATGTCTTTGATCAATCGCTCTCCCTTATCCGCAGCTGCGCTCCGAAAGAACTTCGCATCAATTTCATCCACCAATAATGGACTGACATTTGAAGAGTGAAAGAAATCATTCAGCATGTTCTTTCCGCTTATTTTTTCATAAGACATATATGGATTTGTATTTCCAAGTAGCATACTAATGAACTCTAAAGCAGAGGTTTTACCGGACATCGATCTGCCAGCAATTATTAAAAAGGGTGGTATATGTCTTCGGACATTTTCTCTTCCTTCTTCATTTACGTAATGGTCTCTCATTTTCCAAATATGGGCGGAAACAAAAGCGTACAATATAGCTTCAGCAATTCTCGATTGCACTTTCGGATCGTTTTGCACTGTAAATAAATGATAGGAATCGATAAATTTGTTGATAAGCTCAAGCTGCTTTTTAAGAGACTCAACGTCTTCTATCTTTTGAGTAAATGGACTAAGAAGCTTCTTTTCTTCTCCTTCAATATCGGGGAGTGGTGTGTAGAGAGTCTGGGAGGCGGTGTGATAGATGAGTTGTTGACGATGATCTGCATCTGCTGATTTTTTATTCATTTTTGATACCTTGCTTTTTATTGTGACAGCCTTTGTTCGCAGAGTTTTAATGGGTAAAAACTCTCGGCTTTCCGTCTTTTTATTTACTTTAGTCATTACTTCAATAACCTGTTTGAATTGAGTCAGTTCTTCTTTTTGACTTTCCATTTTGTCAGCTGCCTGGTGAATTTCATCTACTTGGGTTTCTGTTAATTCCACCAATATGCGTTTATTCTCTACTTCATCCAAAAGAATATCCATTAACACTTCTGGATCGGCTATATTAACAGGCTCCAACAAGATTTTCGATTTCACTTTTTCTGGTATAAAATCTACCGTTTCTTGATAAATATCCTCAAATCGATTTTGATAAATTTCAAATAGCTCATGATTATCAAATACCAGCAATTCTTCATATTGTTTCTGATTCCCTAAAGCTGTCTCAGTAAAATTAGCTGAACCTATCATTACTCGGTTGCCCTTTGCTCCAGTAAGCAAATAGATCTTTGAATGAATAGGTGTTCCTTTTTTTGAATATCGGATTTGAAACTGATTGTTTTGGATTTCTTGCTGGACATCTTTTGGCAAAGATTGAAAATAATCAATACGACTTTCAATGTCCATTAAACTTTCCAATCCTTTTGCAAAATTGCCAGCCACATGACCATCTTCAATACCCAGTACCAATTGGATGGATTTAAAGCGTTTGGCCGTCTTAAAGAAAAATTTATGGGAAGCTACAAAAGATACTGCCTTTAAGTCGCTATAGACCTCTGTGTCAAAGAGTTCCCCCAATGACATCGTTTTTACATTACCATTTAGAACTACCTGCAAATAAGGAGTTTTCTCCGGCTTTACCTCGTCTTCTCCAAACAGATTTAACTGGCCATGATCACTCATCTTTTTACCTCCCATTAATGAGAAATTGCTGAAAACTGTGTCAAAAGTTAAAGTGGCCCAATGCATATTCTCTTGCCAAATCAACTAACCTTTTGCCATGCACCGATAATCCGTTTTTATCAAAAACACTAACACTAAATTCTTTCTTTTCTTCATTTCGTCTAACTTCGCCCGTTGCTATAATGATAATCCTGTCATTTTCTTTTGCAAATCTCTCAATAAGATGAAACATTCCTTGATATTCAGGCATTGCCGCAAAGAACGCTTCTTCAAATTTAATATCAAGGAAACTGCCGTTCTTTACCACTCTGACAATTGTTCTTTCTTTCGAATGTTCTAAATCATAAAAGTAACCAATTATGGTTCTAGTATTCCATAAGTCTCCGTTTGTTAATGCATCTACATTCCTTTTTACCAATCTGCCGCCTTTCACTTCATTTAATACTTGTGTTGCTTCCTCAGGATTTGTTACTAAAACTATTGAAAGCTGTTCTGATTTATTGATGCCGCTATTACGCCGTATTCGCTTATTTCTCTTTCTGCGGTTTTCTTCTTTTCTTTTTTCTCTTTCTTCATCTGACAGTAACTCCAACTCAAATCCTTGCTTCAATGACCGCCGGATCTGGTCTTCTGAAGCAATAGCAAGCGTCGTCCCGCTTCGGCGTTTTCTTGTTCCATCCTTTACTTCTTCAGTGTAATGAATACAATTTTCGCTATGGGGACTATTTCTCCATTTCCTTAGATAACTTCTCTTTTTATCACCAGGCATGACGACATAACACAACTTTGCGAAACAATTAACTTCACTGCAGAATAAGTTGCTCTTATAGGTTTTATAGTATTTTTCTGGAGTGAGGGCAAATAAATCTATTTCTTCTTCTTTATTATTATTTCGAAAAATAGCAGTATATATAGTTGGCATAATGTCTACCTCCGCTTTTCTACTTATCCAAAAATAAAGATAGTTATAATTACCCTCTAATAGTAACATATTTCCAATCTAATTTTTATAAATTTCTGTCTTTTTATTTTTAACAGAAGAAATCAGTAAGTGTTTTTCCCAAGTTTCAATTTTTATTCTGTGAGCTTTATAGATCCAATTAATTTGTATAGAAAGCAAAAAAACACACCCGCTGTTGATGCAGCAGGTGTGTTAATATATGGAATCTTAATTATTATATCGTGTCAGAATCATTAAGGGTTTTATAACAGCCTTGTAATTTACGAACGTGCCGCTAATCCACTCACCCTAAAAACTCATCAACTTCCCCAATCCCATAAATCAACCAATAAACCAGCTCCGCTTCATCCTTATTTCCCTCCTGCAAACTGAAGTGCCTCGGAAAAGCACCGGGCTTCTTGCCTTCTTGCAGCAGTTTGAAAAGATGCGGATTGCGTTTCTTGATAAATTGTTTCATTTGGCTCCGTTCGTGCGGTTTCAGAACGCCGGTATGCAAATCGGAGAGATAGTGGAAATACATGCCGATTCCTGTATTGTCCTCCAAAGCAAAGCTATCCGTAAGATCACCCGCCTGTTCCCATTTTCCCGCATGGATATAAGCGCTCAAGAGCAGCCATTTCGCGCCCTGGTGGTCGAGCGGATTCTTATCCATAATCTCCGTCAGCTGTTCAATCGCCTTGACATATCTGCCCTGCTCCATCAGCCAGGCACCATATGAAAATAAAGCACGTAAGAACGGCCGGTTCGGCACATAGCCCCAGAGCACGTCGAAACTGTCATCGAAGGTTCTGTAGCCGGTATTCAAAGCAGTCAAATAATGAAGCTCCTTTTCAACATCGTGCTCCACAAATTCTGCCATCAGCAAATTTGCGTCGCCGTTTTTCGGATTCAGTTCCAGCGCTTCCTGTGCCAGCCGTTCGCGTTCTTTGCCATCCTTTTCAAACGCTTCGTAGCAAAGCTGCTGCGCCCGATCCAGATCGGTTGCCGGCTTATATTTCACATTCGGCTGCTGCAGGACTTTATTGAAATCAGCTACCGATTTGGCGTTCTCAGTACGCTTCATCATTTCCCACAGCCCCCGCTCCGTCAGCCGCGGATCGGTCCCCATCTCAGTGACAACTTCTGGCATGATATACGGCTGCCGATATTGATTTTGATCTCGAGGTTGGGCATTTTCATCCTTGTCCAACCGTTCGATCACAAACCCGCCGACCATGTCTCTGTATTTTGACAGGGTGCCAACGGTTGTTCCGAGCTCTCCAGCGATGATCTGCTGCGTCAGAAAAACTTCTTCAAACAGCCCAAAGTCGTTTGCTGCCTGCAGGATTCCCGCTGTCACGCCTTCCGGTTTCCGCGCCTTCACAGGCACTTCCTTCAGAAACGCAAATGCAATCCCTTCGATCACTTCATTATTTAAACCATAGTTATCAATAAAGCTGCTGACCAGTCCCATGACTTCATCCTGAAACGGAGTCAGGTCCAACTCTGGAATTGATTCCACAAATGGCCGGTATAAATCCAGCGGATCGTTCACTCCTTCTTTCAGCCGGGCAGCCAGTTCTTCAATGACTGTCTGCTGAAAAGCCGGAATCGTGATCAACCCTTCTGCCGGTTGCACAGTCGGCTTGCCGTCACGCAGACTCCTTAAAAAGACACCGAAAAGCCACTCGCCTTTTTTCGCCCCACCTGCATTAACCATCTGATGAATTTCTCCCGTCACTTTGTCACGGAGCTGAAGAATCCTGTTATCGACTTGTTGAACCTCGACAAGCATGTAGAACGGCTCTTCCCACAGATCCAGCACGTCCAGCACCCGCTGCCGTTTCTGCGCTTTCTTCTGGCGGCCGATATAGCCTTTCCATATATCCACACGGTCATGGAATACATACGATTCGAAAGCCATTGCTTCAATCATATCTTTGCCAAAAACGTTCGATAAAACCGACTGCCAATTGCTGAAAAGCTGAGTCAATTGATGAAACTCCTTCGGCTCCAGCCCGTGTTCCGCAAATCCCGTCATAATGGTTTCCAGTTCCGTATCCATCAGCTGCTGCAGATCCACTGCTTCTTCACGACCGCAGCATTTCTTATATTTCTCCCCGCTCCCGCACGGACACGGATCATTTCTTCCAACCATGCCTTCCCCTCGTTCCTTCACCTTTTCTTCCATCGTAGCGGGGTTTGGTGGGGGTGGCAAGGAGAGATATTGCTATTTCACTGAGATTTAGTTGTTTCTTTTCCAGCATTCCCCATATTCTCCCTGTGTCGCAAACATTTATGACTATTTAAACTAAAACATGAAAATACATGAAGAATCTACCCCATTGCTGGGTTATATGGATTCTTCATGCAGGTTTAGTGAATAAATGAAATTGTGTGGAACACAGGGACGTGATTTACTGACTCACCCATTGCATACATCGTTTTATACAATAAATTTTATATGATATCTCTATTGTATGGGGGTTAACTACTGTGTACGGTGCAATTATGAATATTTCCCAACGCCTGTAAACATACAATAGCCATCTTCAAAATCGGCTGATTTCATTGAAGATGGCTTTTGGCGTATGCAATTGTACTGAATAAACGAAATCTTTCCGTACACAGGGGCACGATTTTTTTAAATTTTTTCTAAATATAATTCTTTCCACATATACATTCCGATTCTGTTATAGAATGATATTTTTGCCACCCGCAAACACCTAGAATAAATTTCAAAGATTGTTTCTCACAATTAGTACAATATTTTTTTCCGTATTTTCTAATATCATTAATATACCAACTACCTAATGTCACAGCACTATTTTGACCACACACCCAAATTATATCATTGTAAAAATATGGTTTTGTTAAGATTCTTTCAATCCTAAGAAACGCGTCGAAGTTATTTTGTGACCCATGATGAGGTACTGTAATAATACTATTATTTGTTAAATAGAATTTGTTCAATTCTTTTTTCTCTAAATTGCTATCAGAAGTAAAAAAAATTTTACCTATTAGGCACTTGTTTTGATGATTGGAACAAAACACTAAACTTTCTATATTAACCTTCGATAAGACTGCTTTCAGTAGAAATAGTAGTGGTTCACGCTTTTTTCTAATTCGAAAAATTTCTTTGGAATTTAGCGGTATTAATGGTTCTTCTTTATCATCGAAAAAAATTTTCTTATCTACTTCTTGATAGTTAAACCATCTAATTTTAATACCATTTTTTTCGCTAAATTTGCAATTTTAAATATATTATTTAATGTATGATATACCTTGGTAATTACTTCACTTATCTCTTGATCATCCTCTTTTCCTTGAATTTCTTTTTCTAATTCCTTAAAAAATTCCTCGTTATTATCTATTAAAGAACTCGACACCTCACTTAACTCTTCTGTATCAACCCTATAATATTCTACATCTTCAAAATTGATTTTTTCATCAAAATTTACTTCATATTCTTTATGTTTTTTTATAAACTTATATATTTTAGGACTTTTTAAATCTTCTTTTAATTTATCAATATCTTCCTTATACTCCGTAACTACATCTTTAAAATGCATCCAGTTTAAAGGTAGCCATATTTCTTTTATTTTTATTTTTTGTGGGTTGTTTAATAAATCGATAATCCCATATGTATGATCTGCATCATCATGTGTACAAGCAACTACATCAAGTGTTTTTACTCCTGTGTTACTAATCAATAAATTCGTGAAACCACGAATTACTCTCCCTCCGTCAACTAATACGCATTTTTTTTCATTTTTTATAAGTGTTTCAAAATAAAATGCATCTCCTATACTTTTATTATTTACTTTATTCAAAGCAATAAATCGCATTTTAATTTCTCCTTAAAAATAGTATCAATATCTTAACTTCCTAGTGGTCAAACCACTATTTTTAGAATTCCAATGTAACCTTGCTGCTCATTATTTTTCTTCTAGATTTCTTTCAAGCGTTTGATTTCATCGCAATGCTTGAATCATCCATTCTCAACATTAGATTCGAGTCCCTTCTTACCAAAGTTCTAATGTTGTCTCAGCCAGTTCGATAGCGAGTTAATATGAATATTCATTTCTTCCGTAACATCTTGGTTAAATCATTTCTCTTCCAGGACTCTCAGGACCACATAGTGTTTTTATTAAACATATTTCAAATCTCTATATTTTTCTTGTAAGTACTCATGTAAATCCCCTCTTTTAGAAACCTATTGATGGCACAATTGTGGCACCTATGGTGTTCATTCTATGAGGAAAACAAACAGAGAACGTCAGAATTTCAGAAAAATTTACAGGAATGCATAAAATATTAAAAACTATTAGCGAAATATTGACACAACTATTGTTGAAATGTAGTACTTATAAATCATTGTGCATTGTTAAAATAGATAATAATTGATTCTTTTCAAAATTTCATTATAGCTATTAAAAAATTTGTTTTAATATTTTCACGACATCTTCATGATTTTCATACCAAATAACGTCAACCCCCAATTTCAAAAGATTTTGTCTCAAAATCTGATGATGCCGTTCTAAAAATCTGTTTCCAACCTGCGTTTTCAAGTCTTTAAGATATTTTGATTTTTTAATTGAGTGTGAATGGAGAAGAACATAAGTTTTTACTTCAGCTTCTTTCTCCGTTTCTAACAATAGTCTTCTTAAATTCGGATCATTTAATGATAATCCAACCATCACTACTATATTTCTTCTTAAAGCTTTAGATTGTACACGGTTTCTTTCTGATTTATTTTTTAATTGTTGTAAATCAAAGTATGATTTCTCAGTGAAAACAATTTCTTGATCTTTAATTTCATATTCTTTGTATTTACTATCATCTTCTGGTAAGAAACCGTGAACATGATAGATGGGAAATCTATTAGACTGAGCTACGTCACCTCTAAAGACTGTTTCAATTTCAAAGTCTGGATTCGCTTTTTTTATTTCTCTTTGCAACAAATCGTCATAATTATAAGTAATAACTTTAGTAATACCTCTATTTTTTTTTGAACTAACAATTTTTTCTGCAATTTCTTTCAGTTGCGAATCAGAGTTAGATGGTTCTTCATATTTTTCATATAACACTCCTCGTAATCTTTGATTAAATTCTTTTCTATAGTTAGGCTCTCCTAGTTCAGCTTCTGGATTCGAAATACCAGATTCAAGATAATTTGCCGCTAAAAGTGTATTCGAACCTAATAAATAGTTTAATTCCTTTTTTAACATTATTTTCTCTAAATAATTAAGCTCTTCGGCTTCTTTATCATTTGAAAATTCTAAATTGTTCACAACATCTTCGCTTAATCCATTAATTAACTCATGCCATAAGGGCAGTTCGTATTCTTTTGAAACTCCTGAACCTAAAAAAAGAACACATCCATTAGTAGCTATTAAATTTTTCAAAACTCCAATATTATCGCTGATAGACTGTTTTTCTGTCGTTTCTTCAATTAGAGTTTTTTCTATTTCAGCAAAATTGAGATCATTATAATTGGATTTATAATTATGAGAAAGTCTCATATTATTTTCAACTTGTTTTAAATCCCAGATATTTAATTCTATCTGTCCATCAGTAACCTCTTGCCATATTTCTCTATAATCCGGTTCATTTATCGATATACTATCGACATTCAATATTAATAAAAAAGTTTTAATTTCATTTTTTGGAAGACTATTAATATTTTGAGCAATTTTACTAAATTCTTTTTTATTAAGTTTTTTTCTTATTTCAATTAAAACAGGACCTTTCAAATTCTTCCAATCTTTCGGCAATATAGCATCAAACTTTAAAGAGTTATTATCATTTGTTTCAATAACAAAATCTGTAAATATTGTTTCTTTTTTTAACTTAAATTCTTCTAAAAAATAGTAGAGTATATATTTTTCAAACATATATTGCTCTTCACTAATTGAAATACTCTTACTTTTTATATTCTTAAAAGGTTTTTTCTCCACAATAATCTCCCGTCTATCATTTTATCGAAAAACTTATATAGCATACTTCCTTGGGATTGACATAATTCCTAAACACTTTATACGGATGATTAAAAAGAAAAAATCATAACCGAAATGTGGATAAAATTGTTGTGGTTATAGATTAAGTATAAAGCGTAGTGTATTTTCAAAATCGTTTAGAATTGTTTTTTCCTAGGGACGCGAATTTCTTAGAACAAAAAACATTTAAGTTTAAATGATACTAACCTGCCATCCAGCTTTTTCAGCCATATCAATTTCTTTTTCAAGATCTATAAAATTCTCTTTGTTTATAGCAACTGCAGCAATATGAGTGGGTCTACTCAGTGCAACATAAGCTAACTTCAATGCTTTTAAAGTCGCATTTCTTTTTATAACATCAAGTTCATTTAAATTAGTGTAATTACCCATTAGATAGTTAAAAATAATATAATTAGAAGAAAAAACACCCTTGTCTTCGCCAAAAGGATTTTCAATTAAATCTGTATCTAGTATTAAAGTAGCCTTATGCGTTTCTCCTTTCACCGAATGTACAGTTCCATAATATACAGTCTTTTCATCTCCTTTTTTATTTGAATCTATACCGCTTTGAAGGAATACACTTTTTAATTCTACTTTCAGTTTTCGCATAACCAATTTATAATCAGAACCTTCATCTGCAATTATATTAAAACTACTATTAAGAGCTTTATAAACTTCTATGAGTTTTAACTCTTCTAATTCTGTTAATAATCCTTGATTATTCCAAATTTCAATGACTACTAAAGCTAGATTTTTCTTTTCATTCAATAGCTCGGATGCAATCTTCTTCTTAAGATAATTTTTTGAATAAGAAAAGATCTCTTCTGGTATTTTTAACTCCTCAACAATATATAGCGAATTCAAAAAACCTTCTATAATTTTCCCATAACATAGTCTAGCAATTCCTGTTGTTAAAGTCTTCTCTTGCTTAGCTTTAATATACTTTGGAATATATTTTTTTATTGCTTGATGTTCAGCTCCGACGATAGCTATTTTATTTTCACTATTCCTAAAAGACTCTTTTGTTAAAGCAAACTCTTCAATAATATTAATGAAATGATCTTCAATTGTTAAAGGATCATCAAAAACGATCAGCTGAGGAGAAGCTGATTCAATTAATGGGTTTGACTTTAAACTTTCATATTTTCTTATACAAGTAGTTCTCAAAATCTTAGCAATAGGTTCTCCAAATCTTGAACTTTTAGATATCTCTTTTAACTCTATTTCGCTTTCCTTTGAAGGTTCCCAGGCATCCCCATTATCATCATGTATGTTATATAGGGCTTGATAAGGATCACCAAATTTCTGAAAAACTATGGAAGACGATTTCACTAAAGTATTTAAAAGGTTGTACTGATAATGATTTGTATCTTGGGCTTCATCAAGTAAAAGATAAGAGAACCTTTCAGAAAATGCTTTTAGAATATTATCTTTATGCTTAGTTAAATACCATTGAGTAAAAGACAGAGAATCATTATGTCTAAGGAGTCCTTTATTTAGCAACTTCAGAAGGGTTCTTAGGACGCTTTCTTTATATGATAACTTGATATCTCCATTTAAAATGATTTTATCTCCAGGAGTGATATATAAATACGATTCTTTCATTTTGGAAGTAGGTGGAGGAAATGAATACCATTCAGGCTTATTGTACTCGAACTCTTCACAAAACTTCTCTATATATATTTCGTCATCAATAAAATGATATTGCTTATCAGGAAACAGTTCTTTATATGCTTTCTTTGCAAAAAAATGATTAAAAAACTCATGGATGGTGCCGATAAAGTTAGGATAACTTAAATTCTCTATGCCTAAATCTTTCAACCTCTTTGTAATTTCATCTACCGCTACATTAGTATGTGTGATTATACAAATTCCTTTAGTCCTTTTTTGTTCTCTCTTTAATAAATACGCTGCTTTTGCAATTAGGACCGTAGTTTTACCGCTACCCGGCCCAGCAACGATATTAGCATTATTACTATATAAAATTACATCTCTTTGTTCATCAGAAAACTCGCAGTTTTTAGGAAGGAGAGATTCTTCAATACTTTTATAAAATGGATCATCTATCATTCTTTTCACTCCGTATCTCTGAGAGGTTCTGTAACATGGTATATAGCAGAGGTTAAATATTCCAAGTATTCATCGTTAATCAACTTCGAATGTATATCACCTTTATGATTTAATATCTTCTCTGCCAAAATTTGAGCAGTTATAGCTTTAGAGACTAAATTTTCATCTAAAGGTTGAAATATTTTATAAGCGAAATCATCATCTATCATTTCTTCAGCCAGTAAAGATTCTAATTTTTTTTTTATTTTTATCAGAATAAGGCTCTTTGAATCTACTTTCATGTATACTTTCGGCTAACAATTTTTTTACATTACTTAAAGCAATAGAATATTCTAACGTCCATTTAGGAGCAACAAACACTCTTAAATTAGAATTGTCACTTTCGTATTCACCTCTGATTTTGAGAATTTTTTCATTTTCTTTTTTAGAAATATAATCTTCAGTCATTTCTAGTTGGACATATTCAGAAATAACTTTCTCCTGCTCCTCATTTATTAACGAAATATCTTTGAATTTTTTTATTATTTTCTTTTCTGTTGTATATATAATTCCCACTATTTCTTCATGTTCTTCTTGCTTTTCAATGTTACATCTCTCTAAAATTTCATCTAAGTCTTCGATATTTAAAATGCTGTAAACGATAACTTCATTCTCTTTATAATAAGAAATCGGTTTAATATCCATATCTGTAATTAGTGATACTGGTAAGGAAAGAAAAGGTAATTCTAATTCCTTCGTCCAAAAGTCTGATCTCGAAAAAATCTTTGCATATCTTTTAAATGCTGTACTACCAATATTAACAATAGACACTCCATATTTATGCAACGGCCGATTTATAGACTCTGCAATAGCTGGTATCAATAAATTTTCAGCATCTCCTTCTACTAGAATTACCCCTCTAGCAAAAAAAAGATTACTCTTAGTTACATCTAAAAACCTTTGCAAAAAATCATAGTCTTCTAATTCGAGCTTTGTAAATTTACTATTCATAGGATAAGCAACTTTGTTATGTATTAATATTAAATTCTCCAGTTCTATCGAAGCTGCTAATACTGTACTGTGCGTAGTAAGTATAAATTGACCATGACTCTCTCCTTTTTCCATTAGATTCTTCTGTAAAAACTTTATTAATCTTAATTGGGCCTGCGGATGTAAATGAGCCTCAATCTCTTCAACTAATGTGATAACAGGGCCAATTAAGTTTTCATTATCTAGTAACAATAATTCTGCTGCAATAAATAAAAGATTTAAACTTCCCAACCCTGAAGCCTTGTCGTCTAGTTCTAAACTAAGCTTTCTTAAAATACTGTTGAGTCTAGCTGGAGAAACTTCAAACTTAGGGGTATTTCCTTTCTCATTTTCACTTGCTTTGTTGAAAAACTCTTCTAGAAAAGTTGTGATTTCCTTTACTATAGTTTTCTCTGTTTTATCTTCTTTATAGGGGGTGTCAAAAAAGGCTTTGATATTTTCGTTTGCTTCTGTCATTACCTCTTCCAATTTATGAATATTTCCCTCTGAGACATTAAAAGCTTCATGCCCCTGTAAAATTTGTGCTAGCCTTGATTTTATTCCAGGCTGCATCTCCGCTTTAGCATCTCTTAGTGGTTTTAAATAAGTAGTCCGTAATATTTCACTTGCTAACCCTTCTAATTTAAAATCTGAATTCTCTGGTCCTGCAGTTTATTTTTTTTTCGATAAAATCAGGAATAAAGTCACTTTGAACTTTACGAGCATTTAAAATAACCCTTAAATTAGGTTTGTTTTCTGTATCAAATGAAAGCCACTCGAGAAAAACTCCTAATTCTTTATTACTCAAGTCTGTAAATGAACATTCTATTTTAAACTCTTTCTTAGAGTCCCCCTCTAAATTATTATAGAAATCGTCATCACTTATTCTATAATTCTCAGCACTTACTGTACCTAAAGTTAGGCGGATTGCATCAATAATTGCCGTTTTTCCTGAATCGTTTTCTCCTATTAAAACGTTGAATTTAGGATTAAAAGGTACAATAATTCCTGGTTTTCCATCAATTTTTTCACCATATTGTCTGAAATTCCATATTCTGATTTCTTCTAAATACATAAAATCAACTCCATTAATTCTGAATTTCCAGTTTCCTATTGCTATTTATTCTTATTTTGATTGATAATTCCGGTTTTTTATTTATATCGCAATTCTTTATCTTAGGGTTTAAGTATGTTCTAACTTTTCCTGCCATTTCAAATTTTTTCTTTAGTTTGTCTTAATGAAGAATCTAATTCTCTGTTAGATCTCCAAAAGCCGCTCTCTCAACCCCTCATCACTAGCAAAAATATAAAGCCCCTTTATCCCTCTCTTCATCAACACATTAATAGAATTCAATATGATTTGTTCTTTCGCTCTTACAACATCCTCAATTCCATCTTTTCCTCTGAAAGCTTCGGTATCGCTGTATTTTTCAGTTATTATCTTTAAGCAATCATTTTGTTCATCATAAGTAACGGATGGCCCCAATATCACGCCTACATAATTTAAATCGAAACCTTGAATCGTATAGATGGATCCCGCTTCTTTGATTGTCTCCGACTTTTCAGCCCATGTGTTTTTGGTATCGGTTGAATTCCATGGGATTTCAAGGCTGTCTTCTCTAATGAAGTACTGTTCGCCATCTTTTTTATGTTCATAATCGAATGTCGAAACCACTCTTGAGAGGCCGTGTTCTTTATTCTTTTCTACTATGGCATCATGCATTTCTTTGGCAGAGTCGAATATTTTAAAGTCATACAGTTTATCTTTTGGAAGCCTACCAATCCGCTTCTCTACAAAATTGTCGATCCAGTCGATCACATCGTCTCCAGCATTCATGCGGAACTGTTCTCTTAAAACGTAGGGCTCTTCTCTTTGATAGCCTGACACTATTTTCTTGAGCCGCTCCTTATCCCAATAACTTTTCAGTTTTAAGACCTGCTTTTCATCATAGACAACGATGACAACTTTGCTGTGCTTAATTATTTCTTCCAATTGATTGTCTTCATTAAAATTATTGAAAACATCGGCTCTGCTTAGTAATAAATGCGCTTCGTCGACCAACACAATGTCTGCTTTTTCTGCAGTTTTCTTTTGTTTATTAATGAAACTTGTGGGCTTATCAAAATTATTCTTTTTAAGAAACTTCACATTGGCCGCAATGTTTTTATACGTTTTCAGCATTTCCGAATGATTTACGAGTAAAAAATTTTTTGTCTGATGGAGATTAGAATTTTTGTCAGCCGCTCGTTCCTGAATGCTATTGAACACGGAACTCAGAACCACGCTCTTCCCTACACCAGCTTCACCTTTAATCATGTATATAAACGTCTCATCATCATTGATGTGCTCTTCACACACTTCAAGAATTTTTGTTTTAAGTTCGAGTTGCGTCATGGACAGCTCTTTAAAAGGAGAAAGTTTAAATATATCTCTGTTTTCAATTACATGAGCAGGGTTATTTACCACCCTCCTTTTCAATAATTCTTTCCATATATCATTGAATATCTCTTTGTCGTAGAATTCCTTGTTATGGTAGTTGTGCGTTACGCTTTGCGCAGTCTGACTCTTATTCTGCAGCTTGTAGCGATCATCGCCCAAGAAGTAATTAATTAGTTTTGTTTCAATATTGTATGTAGCTGAGCGGTGAAATTCTTTATGAATAATCAAAGTCATCTTTTCTAATTTCTTTCTTTCAATATTATTCAAGTGAGACTTCATGCGATTTTTAAAGGCTACAGTTTCTCCGATATATACCGTAGTATTGTTGTTCAAAAAATAAACTACCGGATAGTCAAAGTAAGTATCATTCTTGATACTTTCCAAGGTAGATTTATTAAAATCCCAGGTTTTTAGTTCGGTCATACCCATAAATATTCACCCCTCTGGATGCAGCAAATTCAGTGAATCCAATCAAATAGATAATTCAAGCGCTTACAGTGTAGTTTAATTTATTGATTCTAAAATGCAGCGAAGTTGCTAATGTCTTAATATTAGCATTTTTTAACTATTAATTGTCTGCATTTGGGAAAATTAATTGGAATTTATATGCTTATTAGGAAACACCTGAACCTTTTATTTGAAGACGGAGTTTGAGAAGACATATGGCAGATTTATATTGATTTTGGCGAGGAAAGTCGATATCCGAATGCTGGATACAGACGCCTGCCTGTAGGTCATTACTTTATTGAAAATCCCATAGAAAAAGACGAACCCAGTCGGATCCGCCTTTTAATCATTACGCTTTTTCTTAAAGAAAGCCTTGAATATAACAATATTCACGAGAATCATGCCAGCAAAAATCATAAAGAAAAGGAAATAGGCCAGCATATAGGCAAACCCTTCCCCTAATCCGAATAGCTCAGTCAGGGTTGGAATTCCGCTGGCAAATATGAATAGCGGTGGGAACAGGATCAAAAGGAAACCTATGATTAAAATCTTTTTTTGCTTTTGCAGCATCGTTGAATCTCTCCTCAAAAAATTTTAGCCTGCTATGTCTATCTTCTGTTTTTGTTGAACATCCTTCTAAATAATAACACCAATCCAACTACCACAACGATTGAGTTTATTTTACACGGAAAGAACAGCTTTTTAAGAAGCTGTAGTTATTTCAAAAATCGATTTAAAAAGAACATCCAAATACGCATAGGCCCCCATGCGAATTCGGATATTCTTAGCCATTTTCCTATAGAGGCGATTCTTGTTTATCACTCAACTTGATATAAAAAGGAAAGAATACAATCAATAATAGACCGACTCCCCCGCTCAAGTATCCGAGTCCCATCCACACGCCGCAGTCTTTAAAAGACACGTATTGCGTCGCTTGACAGTTCGGGCATTGTTTCCCGTTTTTGGAAAGCCCAAGCTTCCAGATATCTTTCGCTTTCCATTTATACGTGCAGTTTGTGCAATGTGCCATGCCATCCCTCCGCTCGCTTATACTCCATTTACGGCTGCGGAAGGGGAATGTTTCATTTAGCAGCAAACAAAAGACAGCTCAAGGGGCTTCCCCACTTCCACGGCTGCAATTCCTACCCATTTTCCTCAAGCTATATTTTTATTCACAGCACCGCAGCTTGGGCTTAGCGCAACTCTATAAAGGGTAAACAAAGGCAAAGTTGGAAGCAGTTCTCCTGACTTTTGATAGGCTCGACTTTAGGCCAACTTCATCTTTGATTTGTCGCGGCAATCTGGTATATTCAAAAAAAAGGAAGTTTCTTCAAAACACATCGTATTTAAAAGAGGTGAGCATATGGGATTTTTAGACCGCTTATTTGGCGGGAAGGAAAAACAGGCACCGGAAGTGGAAAAACGGACGCTGCGCAATTTGCGCGTTAAGGACTTTGTTACGTATGACCTTGTCGATTATGAAGTCGTCGGCAAGATCCATTACGACGACAGTGGCTATACGTGGGATGCCTATCAGTTAACATCTGGTGGCAAAAGCACGTGGCTCAGCGTGGAAATGGACGATGAGCTTGAAGTCGGCATTTATGAAAAGTTCCGGATTCCGGGACTCGAACCCGGTGCCAAGCAAATTACGCATGACGGCAAAACCTACCATTTGGAAGAGAAAGGCCGCGCTTACGTTACCTCCCAAGGCCGCAGCGAGAACGTCAACGGTGCGGAAATGGGCTATTACGAATACCTGGATGAAGCAGGCGACACTTACCTGTCCGTTGAAGTATGGGGCAGCGAAGTGGAAGTCAGCAAAGGCTTTAAAATCGAAGAATACGAAATCACCATATTAGCAGCAAGCTAACCCAATTGGAGGAGAGAATATGTTTCAATTTTTCAGTCGTGTACGAACGTATGTAGAATCCGAGCTTAACGCAGCCCTTGATAAAGCGGAAGATCCGGTGAAAATGCTCGACCAGTTTATGCGGGATATGGGGCTCGACATCCGGGACGCCGAAACGGCTGTCGCGAAACAGCTCGCTAACGAAAAGATCTTGAAGAAAAAATACGACGATGCCAGCAGCATGGTGGCAAAACGCCAGAAGCAGGCCGAAGAAGCGGTTGAAGCCGGCAATGAAGACTTGGCCCGCCGTGCCCTTGAAGATAAGCAGAACCATGTGGTCCAGATGAATTCCATGAAAGAAGCTTACGAACGGGCAGCCAAGGACTCGACCGTGCTGCGCGAAAAGCTGGGCGAAATGAAACGCGAATACGAAGAAATGCAGATCAAGAAAGATTCGCTGAAAGCGCGTGCGGAATCCGCGAAAACACGCACCAAGATGAACCGCACAATGAGCTCGGTCGACAGCGGCGAATCGCTGCAAGGGTTCAACCGCATGGAAGAAAAAGTCATGCATTTGGAAGCGGAAGCCGAGACGTCAGAAGATTTGCGGGCTGGCTCACGCTCACTCGATGATGAATTTGATTCGTTGAAAAAAGGCAGCGCTGTGGACGACGAACTGGCAGCCATCAAGAAACAGTTTGGAAAAGAATAACGAACCGCGGTCCGCTCCTTTGCGGGCGGACCGTATCCGTTCATATGGAGTGTTTAAACGATGACTAAAAAACCTTGGCTAACGGGCCTTGTGGCTGCAGTCCTGTTCTTGTCGGCATGCGGCAGCCTCATACAGGCGGAAGATTATGTGGAAGACAATTATGCGTTTGTCAATGCGATTCAAAGCGACGCCGGCGATAACAGCCGAGCGATGATGTATCGGTCTGACAAAGACATTGAAGGCACCATAGCAGAATTGAGCGACATCCAGGAGCCGGAACAAATCGGCGAGAAAGTGGAAGGCCGGCAGGTAATGGTCTATGACAAGGAATTCATCATTTTGACGGAAGATCCGGACAATCCCGGTTCTACGCTTGTGGAAGTAGCAGAAGATGAATTTGTCCGCAACCATTACAACCCCGGCTTTTTCACCGGCATGTTTTTCGGGGCGTTCATCGGCAACCGCTTCGGATCCGGCTGGAGCCAGTCGCAGGCCACTCGCTGTGCACGCGGCGGATGCTATTCCGGAGGCGGCGGATACAGTTCGATTCCCTCATCCACTACAGGCGGGCGTGGATCCGGATTCCGCGGAGGCGGTCCGGGTGTCGGAAAATAACTCATAGCAAAGGAGCTTGACTAGTGAATTCATTCTTACTGACGTTTTTATATTTTCTGGCAGCGATCGCTGTCGTCCTTGTCGGCCTCGTCATTTTTGAACTATTGACGAGAAAGTACAAGGATTGGGAGGAAATCAATGCAAACAATACGGCCGTCGCTTTGTCGATTGCCGGAAAAATCATCGGTACGTGCATCATCTTGACGTTCTCCATCCTGGAGAATGACACCATTCTGGAAACCGTTGTTTGGGGGCTCTTCGGGCTGTTGCTTCAATTTGTTGCTTATTTCCTGTTCGAATTGCTGACGCCCCGCTTTTCAGTGGAAACCCAATTGAAAGAAAGAAACACTTCAGTCGGCATCATTTCGTTTGCCGTTTCAGTCGGTTTGGCGTTCGTCATCGGCGCTTCTATTACGTAAGGCGGTGTGTTGAATGCTGACTGAACAAGAATCCGTCCGGCAAAGCCGGGCGATTTACTATGCCTCCGGGATTGTCTCCATCTGCGGCATCATTTTCGAGGTGCTGTTCGGAGCGCTCGGTTCATACATTTTAGGAGATGGAGTGAAGCAATACACACTCACCATCTCCCTTTTTTTAACGGGAATGGGCATTGGCGCGTACTTCAGCGAGAAAATGACCCGCCATTTGGTTGCGTCGTTCGTCTGGATTGAATACTCCATCGGCCTCATTGGCGGGTTTTCCGCGATGCTGCTGTTCGGCGTTACGGCTTACCTGCCGCCCGGCACCAGTTCGCTGTTTTTGTACAGCGTCATCCTGATTGTCGGCTCCTTGACCGGTGTCGAGCTGCCGATATTGATCCGCAAAGCGAATGAAATCGGCGTGTCTCTCCAGAAAAGCGCTGCCAAGGTGCTGTTTTCCGATTATGCCGGCGGACTTATTGGCGGACTGCTTTTTCTGTTTTTGCTGCGCCCGTATTTCGGGCTGGTGAAAACGGCGTTTCTCGTAGCGTTGATCAATGTGGCAGTCGCCTTGTGGATCGTCTTCCGCTTCAAGCATGAATTGAAACGCTTTAAACTGCATGCTTCGTTCGGCGTTTTGTTTCTAGCGATTCTCGTACTCGGAGCCTTGTTCGGAGAACAGGCGGCGTTTCATTTTGAGCAGCAACTCTACAAGGATCCGGTAATTTTCTCCGAGCAGACTTCGTACCAGAAAATCATTTTGACGAAGCAGCAAGGCGATACCCGGCTATACTTGGACGGCCAGCTGCAATTCAGTTCTTCTGATGAACACCGCTACCACGAGATTCTCGTCCATCCCCCGATGGCTGCTGCGGCACGGCATGACCGTGTCCTCGTACTTGGCGGCGGCGATGGGCTCGCGGTCCGTGAACTGCTGAAATACGAAAATCTTGGAAGCGTCGACTTGGTCGACCTCGACCCCAAAATGACCGAAGCCGCGCGGACCCAGCATTTGCTGACAGAACTCAACGAAAACTCACTCGATGATCCGAAAGTGAATGTCTTCAATGAAGACGCGTTCCGCTTTTTAGAATCTGCGGAAGGCTTTTATAATGTCATCATCATCGACTTGCCCGACCCAAACAACGAATCGCTCAATAAACTCTACACGCAGGAATTCTATTCACTTGCCCGCAATCATTTGCATCCGGACGGCGCCATGATGGTCCAGGCGACAAGCCCGGTGTTTGCGCCGCAAGTTTATTGGACAATCGATAAGACCATCGAAGCGACCGGCCTCCAGACCGAAAATCTGCACGCCGACATCCCGAGCTTCGGCGGCTGGGGCTACGTGCTCGCTTCCCGTTTTGGAATAGACGTGGAAAGTCTAGCCATCATCGAAGACACCGAATATTTGAGCACTGAGCTGCTGCCGGCATTGACGGCGTTCGGCAAAGACGAAGACGCGGTGATTGAAGACAGCAACGGCGATGTGATTACGCTCGAGCCCAATACGCTGATCCGGCCGAACTTGATCGAGGTTTACGAGAAAGCGTGGACGAATTACTGAGGTGGTACATGAGTTATTGGCGGGTTAAGACCTTTCGCCAAACAGTTATATAAACTGACACCTGAAAGCGCACCCTTCTAATAGTAGGATGCGCTTTTTGATTTGAGTTCAGTTGGGTGGGCGGGATAATCGGAAAAAGCTGATGCCTTTTGCTCACAAGGTCGGCTTCCCTATTTCATATCGTGCTGCTTTCGGTTGTTTCTCCACACAGTCCCCAGCACTTTGATGATGAAAACGAGCACAATAACGAGCGGGATCATCCACAGCAGGAACTGCCAAAAAGGCATGTCTGTTTGCGGATAGACCAGTGCGCCGGCCATTGCGCCCGAAAAGACCAGCACAAATTTGATGAACGGGTCAATTTTTTCCGAGAAAATTGGCTCTTTCAGCCACTTCATCATTTTCGTTTTATTGTCCATATGCATCTCCTTCGGTAATCAGATTCGTTTTCGTTTCCTTTTTTCCAGGGCCGGATAGATGTACGCATAGGTAAGGAATCCGGCGATACCTTGGCCGATGACCAGCGTCCACACCGGCTCGCCCCCGTTCAGGATCAGCGTGATGACGAAGCCGATGCCTGCGTATACTAATGTCCCGAGGATGATGTCTTTTACACGTTTACTCAATAAAATCCACCTTTTCGGCTGCGTCTTTACGTGCTCTCTTTCTCCCATACCCTCCTATTCCAATTGGAAACTACTGGGTAAAAAGAAAAGCACAAGCAGCGAATGGTTCGCCGCTTGTGCTTTTTGCTTCTTAAGTGTTAATCGGCTATTCCTTGCTTCGGCATGTCCAGCGGCGTGAAGTAATAGGCGCAGCCTTGCCAGTCGAGTTCCTGGATCAGGATATCAAACGTCGTTTGGAAAAAGGCTTGGATGGTTCCGCTCGGATCGGCGGAGCGGGCTGCCGTTTCCAAGTCCAGAAAAAATTCGCTTTTCGCTGGATCGTAATAGGCTTCGGCGGGCTGCAAAGAGGAAGTGTCCAGTTCTTTGTAGAGAAAAGGATACGGCAGCACGAAAAATGTCGGCTCGTCGACGTTGTCGTCGCCCAGCCAGAAGCCGTATTCCAGCATGTGTTCATCAAACGCCGCTTTTTCGATGACTTTGTCCAAGGGAAACGCTTCAGGGATGCCGTGCAAAACCAATAGCGAAACATCGAAGGTGCCCCAAAACAAGGCCGGCTTCACTTTGCGGCAGCGCAGCGGGCCGACGAACTTCAGCTGTTCGCGCAGCGCATAATGGAACAGTTTCAGCCCCCGTACCGCATCCGCTTGCTTGAACGTTAAAGGCGCGTCATCTTCGTTCAGCCTGTTGGTATACGCCATTTCCTGCGGCTTCGGGTTGATGGAAAGCATGATGCCCCGGCTGTTCAATGCTTGAAAGATTTCGTCGAAATACGCTTTGATGGATTTCGACGGTTGCAGCGGCACGCTTTGGCTGTCGCCGTCGACATTAATTTGGATGCGGCTGTTGATGATGTCCAGGTCGAGCTGAAACGGCGTATCGCTATGGAACAATAAGCCTGTTGAGAAGCCTTCGGGTGTGACAGCCAATGTCACGTGCGCCCATTGCGGCTCTTGCTGCGCGGTTTCCAGCTTGATCTTGCCGAGAATCTGTGAGATCAAATGCAGCGTGAATTTGGTGTCTTTCCACTCTGAATGCTTGATGATATCAAGTTCCATTGCGTTCTCCTCCTTGGTCTGCCTCTTCCATGCCTGTGTCTGCCAATGTTCCCGAAGCCATTGACTGTGGTTTGTCTTTTCCCTTTTCTTAATTCGATGCCTGCGGGTATTTTCCTTTACTGCGGCAAAAAAAACAGGAAAGCTACCCTGCATTTTAATCAACAAGGCGAAAAAATATAAACAGCGTCCGAACGATCCTCTCAATTGCAAAAACGCCGCCTGAAGGCAGCGTTTAGTTAACCAGTTTTATTAATTGTTTCGCAGCGTTGCAAGCAGTCCGTCCTCAAATCCATCCATATATTGGATTCTCCCGATTTTCCCATCTTCCGGGGCAATGGCATCTCCCTTGAAATTGAATGGTTCTGCTTCACCATTCTCATCCGTATATTCCACTTGGAAAGTGAAGTCATATAGCGTTGGTTCTTTTTCATTTTGAGCTATTTCAATAGCAGACGTATTTAATTGGTAGTCCTCATCAAAAGTAGCATACATAAAGGCTGCTTGATTGATGAAGTTATCATAGCCGTTGTCTGTAAAATAGGGAGCATAAGTTTCTTCCGTATAGCTCATTAAGGCTTGGTATTCAGGCGATTCCAGATAGGCTTCATAATCTTCACTGTATTTCTCTGAAATCTGGGCACCCATCGCTGCATCCCATAATTCCTTGTATTTCTTGTCTGGTCCATTGAATTCCTTTTCGATGACAGCCCGAATCGCTTGTTCACTTTTATCGGCTGTCTCCTCGGGTTCTGTTCCATTGGCTTCTGTTGCACCGTTAGCCGAACAACCCGCAATCGTTAGACTAATGAAAATCAAAAACAGCATACCAAATGCATTTTTTATCGAAACGTGTCTGTTATTTTTTAAGAAGTGCATCATCATTCCTCCTCATAGACTTTTTTGAAATATCTTCTGGTGTTTCCAACGAAAGTGCTGATAGTAGTAATACGATTGAAGTTTTGAATAGATTCACTTTTCTTACAATTATTTTACAACTTTGCCTTTTCAAAGTTGTTACAGCGTGTGTGAATGCATCATGCAGTTAGCGATTAAGGCATAGAAAAAGACCGCTAATTCATTGCGAATTAGCGGTCTGATCAAATCTTCCTTTTTTTTTTGCATTTTATAGTAATAGAGCTTGTTCTAATTTTGCTTTCCATGAGCAGCCCATTTACTTAGGCCGCGCTATCTCAAAAATCTCCCCGATCGCCGCGTAGTTCGCGCCTGCCAAACGGCTGACGGCATCGAGGCCCCTCGGATCGATGCGGCCTTTTTCGTAAATCGCCTCGTCGACATGGAACTGGATAATTTCGCCGATGAACAAATCGCTCCCCGCCCCTTCACCGCCGAACGGTACGGCCTGCACCAAGCGGCATTCCATGCGCACTTTCGATTCGGCAACGCCTGGCACTGATACCGCTGTACTCGGAACCACTGTCAGGCCAGCCATCTCCACTTCACTTTCCGAAGGTGGCAAGGATGCAGATGTCTCGTTGATCTTCGCGACGTTGTCGCCATCGACGATGTGCACCACGAATTCCCCGTTTTCGTAAATGTTGCGCGCTGTATCTTTCATTCCGCTCGCGGGGCGCTGAATCGCCAGTGACAGCATCGGCGGATTGGATGACACGATATTGAAATAGCTGAACGGCGCCCCGTTGATCACCCCGGCTTCCGACTGGGTCGTGACAAACGCAATGGGCCGCGGAATTACGGACCCGACCAATAATTTATAATTTTCGCGCTCGGTATTGTCTTTTGGATCGATGGATAGCATGTTCTTCAGCTCCTGTTCATTTTGGCGTTTCCCCTTGAAAATAGCACAATTCACTTTACTGACATGTTCGCAAGCAGCTTTTTATTCTCCCGGCAGTTCGCCAATCACTTTCTTCGTTTCTTGATCCACTAAGATGCTCGGATACGCCACAAGCTCTGTTTCAAACACCGGAGTCACCAGAAATATGGTTTGGCCACGGTATTTCTCATCGATATCGGTATAGCTGGCCATCTCATCCGACACTTCAATTTCTTCGATTTCTCCATTTAGCCAAGCGTTTTCCCATTCCTCATTCTGCGGCATATCCGTCCCTTCTACATATGTCCATACATTCTCCAAAATTTGCTGCTCTTCCTCGCTTTTCTTATTGTTATTACACCCTGACATAACAGCCAATAAGACAATCAGCACACAAATAAGCGATTTCTTCATTTTTCCACCTCTTCGTTTGAATAAAGAAATTACGGTTTAAAATACTGTTTGTTTATTGGAGCAATTCCCAGAATAAAAACGATAGGTGCTAAACGAAAAACGACCAAAGGCATTTCTTGCATATCTGATAGACCATCATTACTTAGTTCGCTGAACTTCCTGTCACACCTTTTTCTTTGTTTTATTCTTCTTATTAAACGGTTCATAAAAGTAAACGTTTCAAGCGCTCTGAACTGGCAGCGCGGACACTGGTGCGGCCGCACTTCCAGTTCCACATGCAGGGCCACGCGGTCCTCTACCTGTTCCATTTTTGTCACCATCACATCTTCTAATCCGGGGAATTTCATGGTAATATTCAAGTGCACGCATCTCCTCTTTTTTTACTTGTTACTCGACATTTCAAGTATAAAAGAAGTTGGAGATTGCGTGTCTTTTTTTGGGTTAAATTGTTTGAACACCCCAACATTTAGTGTAGAACCAAAAAAAAGAACCGCATATCGCTATGCGGTTCCTGCCGTCAGTTTTCTTCCGCCAGCCTGAATGCTTTGCGGCTGCGCAGAGAAAGCACGAGCCACAAAAGCACATTGAAAAGCAGGAAGAAAGCGCCGAGCACTGAGATGCTCATCCAAAAAGTGTCTGTGCTGTAGGCCGAGGACATCGCTTCCCGGAAGCCGAGAATCGCATAACTCATCGGCACAAAATCGTGCACTTTCTGGAAAAATCCGTTTGTCAGCTCGACCGGGAACATGCCGCCGCTCGCGCCTAATTGAAGCACGAGCAGGATCATGGCCACAAAGCGTCCCGGATTGCCGAACGTCATGCCGAGGAACATGATCAAAAACATGTACGTCAGCGAGGTGATGACCGAGACCGCGACAAACTCTCCGGTATGCTCCACTTGAAGGTGGAAGCCGAGCAGCATGATGGCGTCGACGATCAATGCCGCTGAAGTCGCCTGCACAAAGCCCAGCGAGAATTTGCTGAGCCACCAGGCCGTACCGGACGTCGGGCGCCCGGCTGGTGCATTGATCGGAAACACCAAATTGAACGACAGCGCACCAACAAAGAGCCCGAGCGACAAAATATACGGCGCCAGTGCATGGCCGTAGTTCGGCACTTCGCTGCGCTGGCTTTCGGTTGCGGTCGCCGGAGCAGCAATCATCTCGAAATTGGCTTCTTCTGCTTGTGCGCCGTTGACGTCTTGGGCTCCGTCAGACAAGCTCCCCGCGAGTTCGGCCGAGCCTTCTTCCAATTGCCCCATGCCATCGCCGATTTCAAGCGATCCGTTTTCGAGCTGACCTGCGCCGTTGCGCAGTTCTGCTGCTCCGCCGGCCAGTTCACCCACGCCGCCGGAAAGTGCTGGAATCCCTTCGGCTAAACGTAAAGCCCCATCCGCCAATTGGCCTGCGCCGGAATTCAGATCGGCCGAGTTTGCCGCGAGTTTGTTTGTTCCCTGCTGAAGCTCATCCGCGCCTTGTGCCGCTTTGGACACACCGGCTGCATAGGCCGCAGTGCCTTTCTCCAATTCCACGGACCCTTGCTGCAAAGCGCTTGCGCCTTCCACAAGGCCCTGTGAACCAGCAGCAAGTGATGACACGCCTTCATTCAATGAAGAACTGCCTTGAGCCAAACGGTCGATGGCTTCTGTAAGCTGCGGCAACCCTGCTGCCGCCTTTTCGGTGCCAGCCAATAGTTTGCCGCTGCCTTGTACCGCTTCGTCTGCTCCCGCCGAGAGCGCCGCTGCTCCTGGAATCAGCTTGCCTGAAAGTGTGTCGTTGATGCTGGCGTAGCCGCCAAGCGACTGTGCAGCGGCCGGATTCACGCCTTCGACAGCGCTGTTCAAGCCCGCGATTTGCTGCGGCAATGAACCAAGCGACTGGAATGCCGGAATTACTTGTTCGTTCAAGTCAGCCGATACGGCCGCAAGGTTTGCCTCGAGCGCTTCAATCGCCTGTTGCTGCGCCGCCGTTTGCTGTTCTGCGCCGCCGCTGACTGCAGCGGACAATTCTGCTTGTTGCTCTTCGGTCAAATTGCTGTAAGCGGGAGACGCCTGCAGCGCCGCCACTGCAGTTGTTGAGGAAGCAGCTTGCAAGGCATCAGCACTTTGCTGTGCCGCCGCCAAATTCGCTTGCAGGTTTGATGCGTCCTGTCCGCCGCTAGCGGAAACAATGCCATTCAATTGGCTGACGCTGTCCTGAATGCCCGCGAGCCCTTGCTGCAAACTCTCGATTTGTTCCCTTGCAGGCAAGTTATTGTTCAATGCGCCGAGTCCTTCTTCGAGCGCTGAACTGCCTGCTGCCAATTCAGCAAGGCCATCGCCCAGCGCCGCCTGGCCGGAAACCAATTGCTGAATGTCCGCCAAGCCGCTCGTCTGCGCCTGCAATTCGTGCAGGCCGTTATCCAGCTGCGCACTGCCGCGCTGCGTTGCCGTCAGGCCGTCATTCAATTGTGCCGCTCCCGGAACGAGCGAACCGAGCCCCTGTGCCAGCTTTTCCGACCCTTCGACGAGCTGCGAGCCATTCTGGTTCAGCTCGGCCGTCCCTTCAGCGAGGCTCGACATGCCGTTTTGCAGTTTGCCCACGCCTTCGGTATAAGCAGAAACACCTTTGTTCAGGCTTGCTGCCCCTTTGTTCAACGCGTTTGCCCCGCCTGCGAACTGGCTGACGCCGACTTCCAATTTTTCGGCGCCTTCCTGGAACGTCAAGCTGCCTGCTGACAGTTCACTCAGCCCGGCAGTCAACGCTTCATTGCCTTCCTGCAGGCGGATTGTTCCTTCATCCAATTCTTCCGCACCTTCTGCCGCTTCACCTAAGCCTTCGCCAAGCGTGTCAATTTGCGCAAACACCGCTTTGACGTATTCTTTTGTCACATTTTCAGCGATTTCTTCTTTGATCTCCGTTGTTGCCTGTTTGCTGACCGCTTCGATGAAGAAGCCGCGGCCCGGGTTTGTTTCATACTGCAAGTTCATGGCTTTCGGATGGTCGCCCATGACCGATGCCGCATTTGCCGAGAAATCTTCCGGTATGGTCAGCACCATGAAATAGTCACCAGCTTCCATTCCGCGTTCGGCTTCTTTCGCATCCGTAAAATGCCATTCGAGCGAGTCGTTTTCTTTCAAATTGCCCACGAGTTCGTCGCCAACGACAAACGTTTCGCCTTCATAATCCGACGGTACATCTTCGTTGACGACCGCCACCGGCAAGCGTTCTGTTTTTCCATAAGGGTCCCACGATGAACCGAGAAAGAATCCTCCGTATATAATCGGGATGAACATCATCACAATCATCGTGCCCAATAAGAGCGGTTTGGCAAGCAATTGCTGCCATTCCCGTTTCAGCATTTTCACTTTACATCATCCTGTTCTTTGTTGATCACGTCACTCAAGGTTTCGCGGTTCCAGTTCAAGGTCGGCAAATTCGATGTGCCCAAGCCTTCTTTCAGCAGATCCGCTGCTGTCACTTTGGACAAATACTCAATCAGCAAGCGGTCTCCTTGCGCAAAAACGCTGCGCAGCAGTTCCTGCCCTTTTTGTGCATATTGGCCGTCCTGAAAAGCCAAGCTAATCAATCCGGTATCTGGATACAATTGAATCGGCCCTTCCATCGCTTCAATCGCATCGAGCATCGTAATCTCCGTTGCCGGCTTCGCCAGCGACACACCGCCATTGTTTCCCGGAACCGACACGGCAATGCCCTGGACCACCAATTTCCGGATAATCTTTTTCATATAGGAAGGCGAAACGCCCAGCCTTTTGCTGATCTCGTCGGAAGCGAGCGGCGCGCTGCTTTCCTGTGTCGCCAGCAGCACGATGATGCAAATGGCTTGCTCTACCCCTTTTGTCAATTGCATGGTTAGCACCTCTTTCATCTACTTTTCATATCCATTATGGATATACAATATCTATTTAGGAATGATACGCCTTTTTTTCGGAAATGCAAGAGGCAGCTTCCCTTTTTTAAATGAATCGTTCCCAAAACAAAGAAAAGCAGACTATCCGAAAAATCGGTGTCTGCTTTTAGGCTGATGGATGAGCGCATGCATTTTGATGGTAATTTTGGTGGAAATAAAGCGGTAACGTACGGTCTAGCTATTAATTAGTACGTACAAATTCTAGTCCCGATTAAGAGCGTTTTGATAATAGAGGTTCCGGTCTGATGCTGTTTCCTCAAAGCTTTCCACCGCTTGCTCCTCAAGTTCTAACATTACCGCTGCCACTTCATCCGCGCGAATCGGCTCCTCTTTCAATACATGGATCGTTTCGCCTTCCCGAACCGAATGGACGGCAATGTCATCGATCCAGCGGCTGGGTATGCCCAGATCCTTGAGTGACGCCGGCAACCCGATTTTTTGATAGAAGCCTTCCAACTCCTCCGCTTCTGCCGCTTTGCCTTCCAGCAGCAATTGCACCAACACGCCGTATGCCACTTTGTCGCCGTGCAGCGCCTGGTGCGATTCGGGTGCGATGGTCATGGCGTTGTGGATGGCATGCGCACCTGCAACGCGGCCGTATTTATCGCCGAATCCGCCGACCATGCCGCCAAGCATGATGATTGTTTCGGCAACTTTGATGAATGCATTGGACAGCTTTCGCTGCTTGGCATCGGCAATGGCGGCTTCCGCGTGTTCAAACATTTCGTCAGCGCAAAGTTTCGCAGTGTAATGGGCGATCTTCAAGGCGATCGGCGGGTCTTCGAAGCGGCTGATCTGGACGTCCGCCTCGAACCATTTCGCGATGGTGTCGCCGATGCCGGCGACGAGCATGGCAACCGGTGCATCGATCAAGACCCGGGGCTCGACCAAAAGCAAGTCGACGCTTCCGGGGAAGACCGTGTAATGGGTCATCGTCCCTTCTTCTGTGTAAATGACGCTAAGCGGCGTCCACGGTGCACAATTCGATGCCAGCGTCGGAATCAGCACCGACTGGATGCCGGTTTCGTGGGCGACACCTTTCGCGATATCCAGCACTTTGCCGCCTCCGGCTCCGATGATTGCATCGGCTCCCAATGACTGAGCGATTTCAGCAACCCGACCAATTTCTTCGAGCGAACTTTCACCCCGGTACAGTTCAAATGCAGCTTCAACTCCATCCAAGTCCGGAAAATAGGGGCGCAGCGCTTGCCACGATTTCGTGCCGGTCAGGATCAGCACTTTCTTGATGTTCCTCTTTATCAATTTATCTTCGAGTCTATCGAGCACGCCCGCATTACAGCTGTATTCAGCCGGTGCCCCTTTTACAATGATTTCTTCCATCCTGTCCCCTCCTTGATTAGCGAGATTCCATCCATTCGGGTTTGCCGAAGCCTTCGAAATCGGAATCGATCAACGCTTCAAATTCCGGAGACTCCACGATTTCCACCAAGTCTTTGGCCAATTGCGTGTCTTTGTTTTCTGTTTTGACCGCAACCAAATTGCGGTATTGGTCTGGCATGTCTTCTAGCACCAGCGCATCGAGCAGATCCATTTCAGCCGCCAATGCAAAGTTTCCTGGCACAGCTGCCAAGTCCGAGCTTTCAACGGCACGCGGCAAGCCGCCTGCTTCGATTGGCTGGAACACGAGATTTTTCGTGTTTTCAGCGATGTCTTTTTCAGAAACCGTCAATTCTTCCGCTGCCGGATCCAACGTGATCAAGCCGTGGTCCTGCAACACCAGGAACGTGCGTGCCGCGTTGACCGGGTCGTTCGGGATGGCGATTGTTGCGCCGTCTTTGATTTCTTCGATTGAGTTAAATTCATTGGAATAAATGCCCATCGGCGCTGTCGGCACAGTGATCAGGCCAGTCAGGTCCATGCCGTTTTCTTTCGAGAAGTTTTCCAGGTAGATCGAGTGCTGGAACAAATTGGCGTCGAGGTCGCCGTTGTCCAACGCGTTGTTCGGCTGAATGTAATCGCTGAATTCCACGATTTCCACGTCGTAGCCTTTTTCTTCAAGAGCGGGTTTGAATGCCTCATTCAGCATGTCGCTATAAGGGCCAGCCGTTCCGCCGAGTTTGATGGATTTGCTGTCAGCGTTCGATTCTTCCCCACCGCCGCAAGCGGTAAGCAAGGCAAGCAGGACGAGCAGGATAGCTGGTAAGATGATTTTTTTCATGTGGGTTTCTCTCCTTTTGTTATCGTTTGTCTATTGCTTTTGACGTCCAGTCTCCAAGTTGCTGAAGGATTTGGACGAGAACGATCAAGATGACGACGGTGACGATCATGATGGTATTGTCGTAGCGGTAATAGCCGAAGCGGATCGCTAAATCGCCGATGCCGCCCCCGCCGACGACTCCTGCCATCGCGGAATAGGCGACCAACGAAATGATCGTGATCGTGACGCCTTGGATGATGCCCGGCTTCGCTTCCGGCAACAATACATCTTTGATGATCATCCATGGCGTGGCGCCGACCGCAACCGCGGCTTCAATGACGCCTTTGTCAATTTCCCGCAGCGAGGTTTCAACGATGCGGGCGAAAAACGGAATGGCTGCGACCGAGAGCGATACGCTTGCTGCCGCTGGCCCGATTGTCGAGTCCACCAATAGCTTCGTCAACGGGATCAATGCGACGAGCAGGATGATGAACGGAATCGAACGCACCATGTTGACGGTGAATCCGAGAATCGATTTGATCACTCGGTTTTCCAGAAACAGTCCTTTGTCGGTGACAAACAACACGATGCCGAGCGGCAATCCGACGACAATGGCAATCGCGAGCGACACGCCGATCATGTATAAGGTTTCGCCGAATGCTTTTGAAATATCCGGCCATAATTCAAGCATATGCTGAAAATCAAATCCCATTTTGAATCACCTCCACTTTTGCGCCACGGCCTTCCATATACGTAATGGCCCTCCGGATGTTGTCCGGTTGCCCTTCGATTTCCATCAAGAACAAACCGAGCGGCTTTTCCTGTATATATTCGATGGTGCCGTGGAGAAAGTTCCCTTTGACATCAAAATGCTGGACGGTATCGGTGATGACGCCTTCTCCGGCAACCGCTCCCTTGAACTGCACTTTGATGATGCTGCCTGTACACGCATCCAGAATCGGCTGCGGCACATCGAACGACACGACCGAAGAAATGAACTCTTTCGTCAAATCGGTTTTGGGATCCGAGAAGATGTCGTAGACTTCCCCTTCTTCGATGACCTTGCCGTCCTGCATGACCGCCATGCGGTCGCAAATTTCTTTGACGACGTTCATTTCGTGGGTGATGAGGACAATCGTGATGTTCAGTTCCCGGTTGATCTTTTTCAACAGCCGCAGGATCGACAGCGTCGTGTTCGGGTCCAATGCGGAGGTGGCTTCATCGCAAAGCAGGACCGACGGATTATTCGCCAGCGCCCGTGCAATGCCGACGCGCTGCTTTTGCCCGCCGCTCAGCTGTGCCGGATAAACGTCTTTCTTATCCGCCAGCCCGACCATGTCCAGCAGTTCGTCGACCCGTTTCGCCGACTCTTCTTTTGGCCGCTTCGCCGCTTTCAGCGCAAATGCGACGTTTTCGCCGACCGTCTTTTGGCTGATCAAATAGAAATGCTGGAAGATCATGCCGATTTTCAGCCGCGCCTGGCGCAGCTTTTCGCCGCGCAGGTGGGTCAAGTTCAAACCGTCCACTTCGATATCGCCGCTTGTCGGCTGTTCCAATAAATTCATGCAGCGCAGCAGCGAACTTTTCCCCGCTCCCGAGTAGCCGACGATGCCGAAAATTTCGCCTTCGTTGATAGTCAGCGTGACGTTGTCGACGCCGGTCACCAGGCCAGTTTTTGTTTTGTAGTCTTTTGATAAGTTCTCTATGCGGATCATGATGGCCCTCCTCTTTCCTGCCAATAAAAAAGTGCCCCTTTCATAGAGAAAGAGGCACCGTAAATGGAATTGGTTTATCTTTCAGAATGAAATCATTCTGCAGGATTTAGCACCTTCCCAGCTCGTGCTGGGGGTTGCTGGACGTCATCGGGCCTGTCCCTCGGTCTCTCTTGATAATGTTCCATATGAAGTTGTGTGTTGGCTTGGATTCAATAGTAAAGGACATTCCAAATGCTGTCAAACCTTTTTTGGCAAAGAAATTGATTTTTTGAAATTGTTGGAGCTGCTTTAAAGAGCAGTATTTTTCGTATTTGGTTGTATTCAAAACCATCAAGGGGCAAATCCATAATAGAAAAAGAAGTGCGCGTAGACACCAAATACTGAAATCACTAAACAAAGAAGAACAAATAAAATCATCATGATTATTTTCGACGCTTTTCCAATTGTTAGTTTCTGAATCCCCTTATAGGTATGAATGCACAACGCTGCCACCAGCGGGATCATCAACAAAAAATAAAAAACAAAGATGCCATTTGCAAACACATCAAAGTAATCCCTATCCACACTTTCAGTCGTTCTAAAATAATGTGTAAACCCTGCGAATGCAATGAGAAAAGCCGCTTGCATCAGCACAGCATAAATGAACAAAGGAATTCGGTATCTCCCCAAATTGCTTAGCTTCCAAAAAACAAAACAATATATGATTGCTGCAATTATCCCTGCATATAAATTATACGGATAAAAAATACAATCACCCTTCCTGAACTCTGATTTCCTTCAACTTTAATCATACCAATAATACCCATAAATTCAATTTCCCTGTATCTGAATGCAGCTATACAAATACCTAATCTAATCATCTTATTTGGAATTTTATGTTAAAGTTAAACTATAGAATCTTATATGATCACGGAGGTGAATGATCCTGTATGCATTTGAATCATCGTTCTGGTTAAAGCTGCTCTTGTTAATTGCCGTTCTGTCTTTAGCGATGTTCCTGTTCAATGCACTCATGCGCAAACTCTTGAAAGTGGAGCGGCCAAAAGCGTTCTCCCATAACCACGTGAATGATGCCCACAGCAAAATCGACTGGAGCATCCGGATTTTGTTCATTTTCCTGATGCTGATCGGCGGTTTTATCAATGCAACGAGGCTTGATGAAGAGACTTATTTGTTCTTGGAGACCTGGTTCCTATTGTTTGTACTGGTCTTCATCACTGAAACAATCCGGGCGGTCATGGAGTGGAAATACGCGAAGAACCCGAATGCCTATCTGTATACGATTTCGCAATTGGTTTTCGCCCTGGCTCTGGCCTTCGTCGTACTTTCCACTGATTTTTTCGGTATCTTTTAACTTTCCGCTGCACGAACCTGCATCATTCCACAGCACAAAAACCGCCGAAACCTTGCCATTAGCGAAGGTTTCGGCGGTTTTATTATTTCAGATGATCTTAATGGTGCGACCCGCTGCCTTCTTTTTCCGGCGGCGGCCCTTCTTTTAAACTCTCCACTTCCTTGTCCGACAATTCACCGACGATAAACTGGTGCTGCGGGCTCACGAGCGAGCCGTTGTTTCCGGCGTGCACGACGAAATAATACAGGCCGTCGTTTTCAAATTCTACGGGCAGGCTATACAAACCACCGCCTGCTGCAATGGCTTCTTCCATCGGCTGGTGCACCGAGCCGTCTTGGTTCAAGACTTCAAAATGGACGTAATCCGCTTTTTCCACCAATTCCCCGTTCTGCTTCAACGTGGCCTCCAATGGGACCTCGCCGCCTGCTGCAATTTCTTCCGGCACGTTCACTTCCACTTGCAGCGGCGTTTCCTTTTTGTACAGATCCGCCGCGTCGCCGCGAAGCGCACAGCCGCTCAACAACAGCAAGCCGATGCTGGCCCACACGATCCATCCCACTTTCTTCATTCGGCCTTCCTCCTTTCGTTCGCTTATGCGTTCAGCCATTTTTTGACGGACGGGATGCGCTGGATGACCAGCCAGTCGAACAGCCAAACGGCGACGATCGACAGACCGACCAACGGAAACAGAATGCCCAGCCCTATCATGATGAATAAAAACGATTTTGTTTTGAACAATGCAGGTGCTGCCGGTGCGCCTGTCCCTGTACCGGGTTTCCGCTTCCACCATAGGTAAAAGCCGCTGATGGCTACGAAAATGATGCCCAGGCATATGAACAGGCTGACCAGCTGGTTTACTAGTCCGAACTGTGATCCTTTATGGAGCGTGATGCCCCAAGCGACCACTTTCCCGATGACGCCGTAATTGTCGTAGCGGTAATCCGCCAGCACCGCGCCGGAATATTGGTCGATGTGCATCGTTGCTTCATCCTGTGCTTTTGGCGGGAAGACGGAAAGTGTGTAAACCCCTTCCGGCTCCTGCGGAATGAACACCGAATAGCTCGGGTGGATGTTTTCACGCTCCGCGGTTTCCACCACTTGGTCCAACGACACCGGAACAAACCCTTCCACCGACGACAACGGGACATCCAGCGTTTCGGCTGCCCATGGGACTTCGGCGATTGCTTGCGTTTCGACGCCTGATGACGGTGCATCGCCTACCCATACAGAAGGCGGGTAGCCTTCCCCGGTATTTGTCGTGATCGCTTGGAAATTCGCTCCCCATAAGCCCGACCACGGCAAGCCGGTCATGATCAAAAACAGCAAGCCGGCAGAAAGCCAGACAGCGGGTACGACGTGCAGATCACGCCGCCGCAGTTTCGGCCCTTTTCGCAAGCGTGGAAACAATACGCCGGCCATGCCGTTTTTCTTTTTCGGCAACCACAGCAGCAAACCGGTGACGATCAGCACCACCGCCCAGCTGGCAGCCAGCTCGACAATGCGGTCGCCAAGCGTCCCGGCCATCAGTTCGCCGTGGATTTCTTCGATTTTGTCCATGATGCGGTCTTCGTTATTCAGTTCCCCGATCCTTTTTCCTGTATACGGATCCATGAACACCGTCAGCGATTCTCCGTCAGCGGTGATGGTCACTTCGCTTGACCGAGTATCACTTTCCCCCGGCCGGTATTTCGTCATCACCGCTTCCGGATACAGCCGGCTGACTTCATCGATTTGTTCAGACACCGCGACGCGTTCGCCTTGTACGGGCACTTCGTAATAGTCCTGGTAAAGAACATTTTCAATTTCCGCTTTAAACAAATACACGGACCCGGTTACAGCCAGCAGTACGAGCAGCGGCGCAAACAGAAGGCCGGCATACAAATGCCACCTCCACACCGTTTTGTGGAAAGCGCTACCTTTTTGCTTGTCCGGCGCAGCCGCCGTCTTTGTTTCTTCTTTTTTCATTATGTATTCCTCATTTCCCGTGGCGTTGGGTGCTTTTTACGTAAACGGATCGACGTCCGATACGTTTCTATGGAACTAACGCAAGAAAGCCGTTTTTAGATTTTTTCATTTGCCGCTTGTCCACTTTACACAGAAAATGTGAGAGAAGAATGAAGTATTGTGATTTTTTATTCGATTCAGCTTCCACTTAAAAAATCCATTCCCTTAGACCAATTGGCCTCGGAAATGGATTTCAGTTGCCCCTTTCTTTTATGAAGAGACGAATTTATTTATCGTTTTATATTCCGCATCAATAAAACCAATGCAATGGAACAACCCAAAGTTAAAGCAACCCATAATGGGATAAACGGATCTATGACAGCTGTATTTCGGTAACTCATGGCTGTCATGATGATTAACGCCAATCCATACGCTGTGGCTTTCACGAGTACCACCGAACCCACTACCGGTCCCCAACGATTTTTTCGCCATAACAATACCCCGCCAACAATCATCGAAGGGATTAGCAGCGTCAAATCGACAGCAAAGACAACGGCAGTCGGGTGGCCGGTTTGGGTAATGCTTTCGTGCACCTGCCCCGTAAAGACAAAACTGAGCGACAATGCAATCCACATGCCCCCGAGCAATGCCGCAAACAGCAGCATGAAAAGGCTGACTGTTTTATAGGGGAGCTTTTCACTGAAGCTTCGGCTGAATTCCTGCACATCGGTTTGGAGCAACGCCAAAACAAGTGTGCAGATTGAAAACACGAACAACGCTGCGTAGAGCAAAAAGAACGCATTAAAAGCAGCGCCAAAAAGATAGAACATGTAGTTGTAGACCATATACCACAGCGAGCCCATCCAGAAGAGCCGGCCTTTTTTAGCACCGCGCAGCGAAAAGAACAGCGAAACCAGCAGCATGGGCACCACGACAAACAAGGTCACGAGATCATTGCCTTGCCAAGCAGAAACTACGAGCTCATTGTCCCGGTAAAGCCCGTCAACGAACAGCCCGCCCCAAGAGGAAATAGCAGCCATCACCGCGATCAACACCGAAAAGAGCAATAAGGTTTTATTCTTCCTTATCAACATCCGAATTTCCTCCCTTTGCCAGAACCGCTAAACTAATTGTTCTTTATCGTTGGACGGATTTAATGTGGAGGTTTTCATGTTTTAGTTACTAACCATCCTACTACAATCTGGGGGATTTCCCAAAACCAAGGCCAAAAAGAAAAAACAGCATGCTTTGAATTCAAGCACGCTGTTTTCCCAATTATTGCAGGTAATTCATCGGATTGACCGCATTTGACCGCGCCCCGTTCCATGAACCTATATGAATTTCAAAATGCAGATGCGGGCCGGTCGAGCGTCCTGTCGAACCAAGCAAACCGACCGTTTGGCCTTGTGAAACGGCTTGGCCAGCGGATACGCTGATGGCGCTCATATGAGCGTAAACAGTCGCATAGGATTGGCCATTGATCGAATGGGTAAGAATGACGACGTTTCCGTATCCACCCATCACGCCAGCAAAAGAAACATAGCCGGATGCTGAAGCGGAAATCGGTGTGCCGGTAGCATTCGCTATATCTTGCCCTAAATGCGATTCAGCGCCTTCTCCGATATCCCGTCCACCGTAGCCGGATGAATAACGCCCAGCAACGGGTCTGATAAACATCGCATTAGAAGATGGTGCAGGTGCAGGCGCAACTGCCGCTTCCGGGACTGGGCTTGCAGAAGGGCTTGCTGCTTTCGGTGCGGGAGCAGCTGAAGCCTTGGATCTGTTGGCAGCTTCCCGAGCCTCTGCAGCGCGTGCTTCTTCAGCCGCAGCCTTCGCTAATGCCTCTTCTTCTGCCGCTTGAGCGAGTGCCTCTGCTTCATCTTTTGCTGTTGCTTGAGCACGCGCTTCTTCAGCTGCTTGTGCTCGAGCTTCTGCCACAGCTTTTGCGCGTGCCTCTGCCGCAGCAGCTTGCGCCCGTGCTTCAGCAGCAGCTTTTTCAGCGGCTATTTTGCGCAGGCGTTCTTCTTCCGCTTTTCTTGCAATTTCCGCTAAGCGGGCTTGTTCATCAGCGATTTGTTTTTCCAAATCTTCGCTGATTTCGATCACTTCACTGAATTTAATTTCCAGGCTGCCTTTTTCTGTCGCTAATCTTTGCTGTTCGGCTTCCAGCTCTTTTACCAGACCGGCCTGCTCTTTTTTCTGTCCATCAAAAGAAGCTTTTAACCCGACCAGTTCCGAACGGCGTATTTCCTGCTCATTGAGCTTGCTTTCAACTTGCGCTTTTTGTTCGGCCAATGCTTTTTTGTCATCTGCCTGGTTTTGCATAATCTCGCGATCTGCATCAATCAGCGTGTTGACTGCAGAAAAACGGTCAATAAAATCAACGAAACTATTCGCGCCCAGCAGGACATCGAGATAATCGACCGATCCGCCGCTTAATTGGATGGCACGTGCCCGTTCCTTGAGCAATTCTGTACGCTCAGCAATCTTTTGTTCAAGCTCCTCAACCGATTTTCTCAATTCATCGATTTCGGATTTTGTTTGATCAATTTGGGATTGCACCTGATTGATCTTTGCTTCTGTTTCGTTAATCTGGGTATTCAAATCCGCTATTTTCCCGGCAAGCTGTTCCAATTTCGTAGCATTCTGATTGAGCTGCCCCTCTTTTTCATTGATGCCTGAATTCAGCTCGCTTTGCTGCTGCTGCGCTTCTTGCTTTTTCTCTTCTAATTTATCCAGGTTCTCCGCATTAGCCGTAGGGATTAAAATCGATAAAGCTAATACTGAAGATAAACTGGTCACCATCCATTTCGAAATCAAGTATCTGTTCCCCTTCCAAGATCGTTCTGATGCTGCTCCATACGATTGACGATTATGTCGCAGTCTATTTCTTATGTATAAAAATCAATTAATTGCTATAGGATTGATTTTTGTAGAATTCATTTTCCAAAGCTTTAATTTTCTAAGTATATCAGCTAAACCTCCGCCCCAGATTACAGCCATGTTTCAATTTTTACTATTTACGAAATATTTCTGTATTATTTTAACTATTCAAGTAATTGTTTTTTCGTAAAGATCAGCATATTTCAAAAGTACATGGACAAAAAAACAGCGTTTCGAGGAAATGGATTTCCTCGAAGCGCTGTAAGAGTAGTAATGTTTTCTCCGCTGTTTTACTCCATTTTAGGATATTTCTTTGCGAAGGAGCGGCATAAAAATATTAACTTCTTTAGCTCAAATCATATCTGCTAGTTAGTCAGCCCATTCAAAATCGTATCGATATTCCATTCCATCATTTTGATATACGTATCGCCGTCTTCTCCTGGCTTGCCGATCGAATCAGTGAACACTTTCCCTTTGATCTCCACGCCAGTTTCCCTTGATACCATCTCCATGCTGCGGGGATCGATGCTTGTTTCTAAAAACAAGCCTTCGATGTTCTGCTTTTCGATGATATCCAATACGCGCGTAATCTGCTTAGGCGTTCCTTGGTTTTCCTGATTGATTTCCCAAATGTATTCTGCCTGGAAATCATACGCTTTGCTGAAATACTTGAATGCGCCTTCGCTCGTGACAAGAATGCGTTTGTCTTCCGGAATCTCGCTGTACCGGTCAATGGCATCTTCATGAAGCGCTTCTAATTCACTGATATAGACTTCCGCATTCTCCTCGTATTCTGCTGCATGCTCCGGATCTATTTTGACGAAAGCATCCCGTGCATTTTCTGCATACTTGATGCCGTTTTGCACATCCAGCCAAGCATGGGGATCTTCTTCGCCTTCTTTTCCTTCAGTCGTCAGAAACATCGGCTCGACCCCTTTGCTCAATGCAAATACGGGAGCCTCGTCTCCTGATTTGCCAGCGGTATCCATAAGTTTTTCAAACCATGAATTCCCGGCTTCCAGATTTAAGCCGTTATAGAAGACGGCATCGGCATCGGTGGTTTTTTGGACATCCATTGGCAGCGGATCGTATTCATGCGGATTGGAGCCGATCGGAGCCAGGCTGTGAATTTCCACGCGGTCTCCTCCTACGTTGCGGACTATGTCGTAAATAATGGAGTAAGTGGTGACTACCTGTATTTTGCTTCCTTGCTCATTCGCTGAGCTGCTTTCGTTGCTTGAGCACCCAGCCAGCATAAGCAGGAAGAACAGGCTAATAAACAAAAACTTTTTATTATTTTTCATCGCTATTCTCCTCTTTTGTAAAATTTAAATTGGTGCATTGGCCTGTTTTTTCTTGGCACTCAGTTTTCTCCAAACCACGCCTTGTTTAGGGGAAAACAGGAAAGCCATAAAGAAGAGAGCCGTCGCTGCAAGCACAATCGTCGCACCTGATGCCAAATTATAAGTGAAGCTGAAATACAGTCCGATGACAGAAGCACTCGCCCCGATTGCGGCGGAAAGAAAAACCATCACCGATAAACGGTCTGTCAGCAGATAAGCGGTTGCCGCCGGCGTGATAAGCATCGCTACGACCAGTACAATGCCGACTGTCTGCAGTGATGCGACGGTCACCATCGTCAGCAGCGTCATCAAGAAATAATGGATGAGCCTCACGGGAAGCCCGTAAACTTCTGCCATTGTCGGATCAAAAGATGTGACGAGAAGCTCTTTGTAAAAGATATAAACCGACACCAATACCAGCACCCCGGTGCCGAGCGTGATCCACATATCCGAAGGCCGGACTGCCAATACGTTGCCGAACAAAATATGATACAAATCCGTGCTGCTTTCGAGTACCGTAATCAGGATGACGCCTAACGCAAAGGCAGCTGTAAACATGATGCCGATTGATGTATCTTGTTTGATGCGGCTGTTTTGGCTGACAAAGCCGATTCCGATTGCGGTTAACACCCCTGTAAACACAGCACCGAAGAAGAAATTAATGCCCAGTGCGTAGGCGATCGCCACTCCGGGCAGCACGGCATGTGAAATCGCATCGCCCATCAACGCCATGCCTCTTAAAATGATAAAACAGCCGATGACGCCGCAAATGACGCCGACCATGATGGAAGTCATCAAGGCCTTTTGCAAAAAGTCGTATTGGATGATCCCTTCGATAAAAGCCATGATCAACCCACCCCGACTTCATGCAGAAAAGCTAATTCCCGTTCGTACGCTTTCAGGATGATTTCCGGACGCAATACTTCCTGCGGGTTTCCGAAATGAATGACCTGCTTGTTCAGCAGCAGCAATTGGTCAAAATAATCATTTGCTTTGCTTAAATCATGATGGATGACCACGACCGTTTTCCCGTGATCTTTTAACTCTTTCAAGAGATGGATGATCGTTTCTTCGCTGGAAACGTCAATCCCGACAAAAGGTTCATCCAAAAAGAACAGATCGGCATTTTGCGCCAGTGCTCGCGCGAGAAAGACACGCTGCTGCTGTCCCCCTGATAATTCCCCGATCTGCCGGTCTGCAAATTTCTCCATCCCTACTTGTTCCAGACACGCGTAAGCCCAGTCTTTTTCTTTTTTCTTTGGACGCTTGAATAGCCCCAGGTTTGGATAGGTGCCGATTAAGACGGTATCCAGCACGTGGATGGGAAAATCCCAGTCAAACTCGCTGCGCTGCGGTACATACGCGATTTTCTTGCGGTTTTCTTTCAACGTGCTTCCCAATATCTCGATGCTGCCCTTGTCAATCGGCACGAGATTCAATAACGCCTTCAAAAGAGTCGATTTCCCGGCACCGTTTGGCCCGATGATCCCTAATATATTTCCTTGTTCAACCCGCAAATCAATTTCTTGAATCGCCGGTTTGCCGTGGTAAGAGACGTGGACATTTTTTAATACGAGTGCAGAAACCATTTTATTCCCTCCTGACATTATTTGTTGTTAGTTGAATTATTTTTCCTAAAGGAAACTTTTTAATAGTTTATTCCTTTTTCGGATAATTGTAAATAGAAAAGATTCTTTTATTTCTTTAGTTATAATCCTCTGCATTGAACGCAAAAAAAAGCACAAAGTGCTAAAGAACAGCCCTCTGTGCTTCTCGTTTCTTGGATGCCCCCCCCCTTACTCTTTGTTGATTTGATAGGCATCGACTTTTTGCATCGTGTCGGTCCGGTATGTTTCAAAGGACAGGCTGTCCGGCGTGATCGCCACATTGGTGAACGTCGGCACTTCCAATTGTGCTTTGACCGCAACATACGGCTCTTTGCCATCCGCTAAATCGTAGAACTTGCTGCCGCTTGATGAGTTAGCCGTGATGTAGACGGTTCCTTCCGGAGACTTGGCCGCATCCCCTTTAACCGTTTCACCTTTCAGCGGTTTGAAGTTTTCCATCTGATGGGTTCTTGCATAGGAATGGTCATGGCCCATCAAGACAGCATCGATATCAAGCGCATCGATTGCCGGCACAAGCCCTTCCCGCAGCTTCAGAATCTCTTCTTCCTCTGCGTGCCCGCCGACGCTGTAGATGGAATGGTGGAACACGACAATTTTCCATTTGATGGCTTGATCTGCTGTGTCTTCAACCGCCTTTTCCATGAACTGCACATGCTCTTCGGTGTTCCCGCTATTGGTATTCAAATTCATGAACAACACATCGCCGTACGTGAATGAATAATCACCGCCGGCATTTCCTGGATCCTCCAGCTCCGTCTCATTCGGAACATTAAAGTGGTAGCCATAGTATTTTGCATTGTCATGATTGCCGATGGTTGTTGCGACAGGAAGTTGCTTCATGATGTCCGGCGCGAAGTATGCGCTGTAATCCTTCTCTGATTCCGAATCATCCACTTGGTCTCCGACAGATTGGATAAAACTCGTTTCCGGATATTTGCTGATGGCCTTTTCCAATGTATCCGTCCAATTATTGCGGTCTTTCGACAAGAACCACGACGAACCGATCTGCGGTCGCCCATCAACAGGAAATTGAAACTTTCGGTATCGCGGGTTGAGAAGGTGCTTGTTTCGTACCAATGGCCTTTTCCATCCCCAATGCGGTATTCGTATTGTGCTTCGGCCACAAGGCCAGTAATTTGTGCTTCGTTGCCGGAAAATCCGCTCGCCCCTTTTTTCAGCTCAGCCGTTACAGTTTGAGTTGTCCCTTCCGCATCGACGCGTCTAACTTCCAATACGCCCGGCGTTGACGTTTCGGGCGCATACCAGGAGAAGTTCATTTCCGTTTCATCCTGCCCGGGTGCCATTGATACATCAGTGACGACGGCATCATGTCCGTCAGCTTGCGCCATGTTCATCGCTGCAGCCGAACTTCCCACTACAAGCGACAGAAGAAGGGCTGCCATACCTTTTTTGATTGAACGGTTATTGAATGTTTTCATGATAACCACCACACCTTTCGTTTATAAAATCCATCATAGGCTCGTTAAACGAAAGTTGAGTGAAAATTTATCCGCTGCTTCATATACTTGCTAAACTCCACACAAAACCCACATCTTTATGTAAAAATGGCTGCAACAGAAGAATTGAAAGGAAGCGAAGGACAATGAAAAAGATCCTGTTATATTCATTCGCTTTAAGTTTCATCTTAGTGGGCTGCAGCGACAATGAAAATAACATGCCATCACAACAGGACTCGCCGATGAATAATGGGCATATGGGCGGCGGAAACGACGGAAATCAAGGCATGGGCGGTATGGGCGGAGGCATGATGGGCCAAGGGAATATTCCCAGCCTCGAATCCTCTGAAGGAGTGACTGAGTTGCCGATTCCACCAGTATTGGAAAAGCAACAAGGCCAGGAATTTGATTACGAAGTTACCGCCCAGGAAGGCAGCACTGAATTTTTCGAAGGCATCTCGACTGACACTTTCGGCTATAACGGCGATCTGCTGGGTCCGACGCTTAAACTGGAACAAGGCGAAAGTGTCGACGTCAAAATCACAAACAATTTGGATGAACCGACAACGTTCCATTGGCATGGCCTCGAAGTTCCCGGTGAAATAGATGGCGGACCGCACGGCGAGATCCAGCCTGGCGACAGCCGCATCATCACATTGGAAGCCGATCAGCCTGCCGCCACCCTTTGGTATCATCCGCATGTCCACGGCTCGACGGCTGAACAAGTATTCAAAGGCCTTTCCGGGATGCTGCTCATCGATGAGTCATCCGGTTCCACTTCCGAGCTTCCGAATGAGTACGGAGTCGATGATATTCCGCTCATTTTCCAGGACCGTTTATTTGATGAAAACAAGCAATTGGACTATAACCGGCTCATGAACCCTGACGGAACCTTAGGCGATATTTCCATCGTCAACGGCACGATCAATCCAAAACTGACCGTCACCCAGCCCGTCATGCGCTTTCGTATACTGAACGGAGCGAATGCACGAAATTACACGTTCCGCTTAAGCAATGGCGCAAGCTTTACGCAGATTGCCTCGGATGGCGGCTTGCTGGATGAACCGGTTGAAACCGATGCGCTGACATTAGCCGCTTCGGAGCGCGCTGAAATTCTCATTGATTTTTCTTCAATGACTGATGAAGAATCCCTTGCCATCATCAACGACGAAGGCGTCGAATTGCTGCCGTTTGATGTAGCGCTCGATGGTGCTCCGGCTGGTTCAGCTCAGATGTGGACCGCGGATGAGCCATTCGTGAGCGAAGAGGAAAGAACAATGCCGGTCACGAAGGAAATTGAGTTGTTCGGCATGATGGAAATGGTGACGATCAACGGCAAGACCTTTGATCCGGACCGCATCGATTTGCGCCAGCAACAAGGCGTTACGGAAGTATGGGAAGTTTATAATGAGCCCGATATGATGGGCGGCATGATCCACCCTTTCCATATTCACGGCACCCAATTCAAGATCATTTCACGCGATGGCAAAGAGCCCGCACCGAACGAACAAGGCTTTAAGGACAGTGTACGGGTCGAGCCCGGTGAAAGGGTGAAGTTGCTTGTCACATTCCCTGAAAAAGGCGTCTTCGTTTTCCATTGCCATATTTTAGAACATGAAGACAATGGCATGATGGGACAAATCGAGGTTTATTAGCAGGCCGGAAACGATTGAAATGCATTCTTCTTAGGATGTTGAATTTAATAATGGATAAATTGAAAAAAGCGCAGTTTCTCAACTTCAAATTGAGAAACTGCGCTTTTGCTATTGTCTTGCATCCCTGTAGTTCATTTGAGTTAATCACCATCATTGATCTGCACGTTCGTTGGATCTTGTTCGTAAACCATCTTTCCGCCATAATGCCCCGTTAAAGTGAGCGTAGTTCCGCCAGCAATACATAAGATGAGAACGATGGGCAGGACAAAGGGTATTTTTTTGTAATGGGCCAACACCTTTAAAGCAAGGACGACGCCGATAATAATCAAAGTCGCAAGAGCGTAAGTTTCATGGGGTTCCAGGTACGTTTCAATCCCTTCGCCCCATCTATTTTCTGCAAACTCCTCTGCTGCTTCCCCGCTCAAGTATGAAAAAATCCCCATCACAAATCCTGTGGACAATAATAAGAAAGTAACCTTGTTAAAGAAGTCTTTTTTCCATAAAGCCAGAAACTGCGTCACAATCCCGAGGCTTATTAAGGCAATCGGGAAATGCACTAAAATCGGATGCAACGGTGTTGTAAACATGATCTTCACCTCCATATAAAAACCATCCTATGCCCGTTAAAAGAAAATTAAATGAAAATTCGCCATGCCAATAAAAAAGAACCGCATGTTTCCATGCGGCCCCTCTTTGAAACAATAACAAGTCAATCCATTTTCTTGATCACAACGGTAAAATCTTCATCGATGTTGTCGAGCAATTCTACACCTGACTCAATTTCTCCCAGTTTGACAAGCCCTGCTGAATAACTGAAATCGCCGTAATACATATTGACGTTCCCCCACGGAGAATAATAGGCAAAGTCGCCGCGTGCAGGGACATGCCCGGAAGGCGCCCCTTCTGTAGGAAGTTTTTCAGGCGGGTAACTCAGTTTTTCAAATCCACCGTATTCCTCAAAAGTCATTGTCAAAGGAAGTTGGTCCAGAAACGCTCTGCTCGTTGGATTATCGCCCATTTTCACAACGATCTCCCCGCCGTCAAAAGCAACGCTTACTCTTTGTTCTGAACCCCTCACCTCATCATCCTCCTTGGAATCACGACCTGGTTCCTTTTGCTCTTTTTCTGATGGATCCTCTTGTTCGTTTGTTTCCTTTTGTTCATCAGCCGACTCATTGGCCGCCTGGCTGTTAGTGGAATCGTTATTTCCGCTATTGCCATTTCCGCATGCTGCCAAGGCAAAGAAGATCATCACAGCCAAAGTGAATGCCACCCAATTTTTCATTTCACTCAGCCTCCCTATCCGTTTTAAAAAAGGAGTTCCGCAGCACAATGCAGACAAACGCCGCTACTAACGACAGAACACCCACGCTTAAAATGTATTTCGTTCCATATTGCGCAATGACGATTCCTGCAGCGCTGGCTCCAATAGTTGTTCCTAAGTTAACAGAAGTCAGGAAAAGCCCATTGGCAAAATCCGGAGCTTTTGGAGCGGCAGACATGATCCAGTATTGATTGAGATTGGCGCCAATCCCTGCCAAAACTCCCCAAATCACGATAAGTGCAGCTGTTGCCGCTGCAAATTCGGCTGCATAGAAAAAGAGCAGGTAGACAGCCGTCAACATAATGGGAAAAATCGTTGCGGAACGGATCGGATATTCTGTAAGCAATTTGCCTGCCATGACGTTCCCCACAATATTGGCCAAACCATAGACAAGCAGCATTGCACTGATGGCATTGGCTGACATATTCGTGACAACTTCTAAATATTCGGCCAGGTAGCTATAGATACCGAATATGGCTGCGTTCAAGAAAAGCACGGCGGCAATAGACAGCCACGTAATTCCTTTGGTTAATACCTTCAATTGTGCGCCGTAAGATATTCTTTCCTGCACCGGCATCGAAGGAACGTATAGCCACGTAGCGATAAATGTAAAGATGTTGACGATGGCGAAAAAGGACATTGCCGCTTCCAGCGAAACCGCATTGGCGATGAAGCTGACCACTGGCACTCCCAGAACCATCCCTGCGGACACACCGATAAACACTTTCGCTATCGCCTTTGGTGCTTCCCGCGCGCTGACAGAAGCAGCCGCCACAGATAAAGCCATGGAGACATAAACGGGATGGAAAAAGGCTGGGATGACCCGCGCCAATAAAGCAATCGTGAAATCTGTGGTGAAGACCGCAATGATGTTGCCGATGATGAAGATGCCCAGGACCATCAACATCACAGTTTTTCGATTGATGCGCGAAAACACCAATGGCATCGTTGGCCCAGCGATCGCAATGGCCAGCGCAAAAAGGCTGACCAGCAAGCCTGCGGCAGAAACGCTGACGCCATACCGATCGGCTAAATCCGGCAGTATGCCGATGACCCCCATTTCGGTATTGATGATGCCGAAAACACCAACGGCCAAGATGAATATCAGCAGTTTTTTTGATTTTTCCATAGTTTTTTTCACTTCCATCATTGATTCTGAGTTGTAGAGCTTCTCTAAAGCGCTTGGTTTTTTACATCTAAAACCAAGCCGCAATTTACTTGAATTGTCATGTTCCATCTCTGCTTCGATTAATCGGTCTTTCTAGTCCAATCATAAGATGCTATGATGCAGATAACAAATACCTATATCAGATAGCTTGATATAGCTTATAGCTATAGGAGGAATGTTATGGAAATTCGATTGTTGAAGTATTTTATTGCGCTGGCGAATCACGAGAGTGTATCGGCCGCAGCCCAATTTTTGCATGTGTCACAGCCGTCGTTGTCCAGGCAATTGAGTGATTTTGAAAAAGAGCTCGGCACCGTTTTATTCATCAGAGGCAACCGGAAAATCACGTTGACAGAAGAAGGCGCGTTCTTGTTGAAGAAAGCGAAAGAGATTGTTGAATTAGTGGATAAAACGGAAGCTAATTTTAACCAGTCTGCAGAAATCATCAGCGGCGAAATCTACATTGGCGGCGGCGAAACAGACGCCATGCACTTGATTGCGAAAGCCTTGAAATCGTTGCTTGAAGAGCATCCAGGCATCCAATTTCATTTGTATAGCGGCAATGCCGATGACATCGCTGAAAAACTCGACAGCGGGCTGCTGGATTTCGGCGTTGTGATCGAACCTGCAGATAAACAAAAATACGATTTCCTGAAAATACCGGCTACCGATGTATGGGGAGTGTTGATGCGCAAAGACAGCCCTTTGGCGAATAAACCCTCCATCCATCCGAATGATCTACTGGATAAACCGTTATTGATTTCACGGCAAACAGCTGTCAGCAATGAGTTGAGCGGCTGGTTCGGCCAGAATATCCAGGATTTGAATGTGGTTGCCACCTATAACCTGATTTATAATGCCGCCTTGATGGTCGAGGAGAATATTGGCTACGCATTAGGCTTGGACAAACTCATTAATACAACGGGCGACAGCCAGCTATGCTTCAAACCGCTAGAACCGGGGATGGAAGCCAATTTAAATGTGGTCTGGAAAAAGAATCAAGTGTTTTCGAATGCATCCAAGAAGTTTTTGGATCAGCTGCGGCGGACAATTGAAGTGCATTCTTCTTAAGCTGCTTATTTCAATAAGGGATAAATCAAAAAAGCGTAGTTTCTCAAATTCAAGTTGAGAAACTACGCTTTTTTAAAGAGCTTGTGGAACAGCAAGTTCTGCATAAAAAACAGCAGCAAGGCGGCCAAACACAGATTGATGTAATACCAAACACCGTCTCCGAAAAAGTCCAAAGGAGAAACGGTAGATGGCCGGCGAGCCAAATAGAGGTAATTGGATTCCGTGAGCGGATTCACCAGAAAACCGATGATTGCGGCGTACACAAGCAATAAGGCATATACCAAAAACACCGTCCGGATGGTGATCATATTTGGAAAAGCCAAGCCTAAAAACAGGCAAGCCCAGGAAATGGCGGTGTGCTGGATAAAGAACAACCAAAACCGAAAATGTTGATAATCGTAAGGTATTTCGGGTGTCACCAAGGCCAGGAAAGCCGGAAAGATGCCGATAAAAAATGAGAGCTTTATCCAAAATGGCCGCAGGCTCAATAACCCCAACATCGCAGCAAGAGAAGCGATCCCACACAAATGAAGCGGCATGTGGATGCTGAAATTCCAAATATCCTGCGTAATGGCCCAATACTGGTAGGAAACTTCTGAGATTAAAAGAATGGAAAACAATAGCCAGCGCATCCGCTGGAACAACTGAGCTTTCACTGGCAGCCGATCTTTCATCAGAATAAGACAAAGGAAACCGAAGAGGGCTCCGCTTAACGCCAGCAAATGGCTCGTGGAAAAAACCTGGAACGGATAGTCGGACCTTGCATCAAAAAAGTTTTCCATGGCTGCCCTCACTTCTAACTCGTTATGAGAATAGTTTAGCATTATTTGCCGTTGCCAGAAGTTTTATTCGCCGTTGGCTCCAGTCCATTATTTTGCCCCATAAACGCCCTGCATCTATTGGCGACTAGGCGGAGCAAAGAGAAGATGTTAAACTGTCACTATATTCAGCCAATGGAATTGGCACGGGTCAGGACTTGTAATGCAGGGGCTGGATAGCCGTACTCCACCGACAATTTTTGAGATGGGAGAGGATAAATGATGAATGATATGATGAACGCCACAACGGATGAAATCCGCCAGGCAATCCGCCAGGGCAATTGGGACAAACCGACATCCGGCTTGGCAAACGGCTTTCTTCAAACGAATCTTGTCATCCTTCCAAAAGACATGGCGTTCGAGTTTCTGCTGTTCTGCCAGCGCAACCCGAAATCGTGTCCGTTGATCGATGTCACAGATCCCGGTTCCTATACCCCGTCGCTGTCCGCGCCTTCCGCCGATCTGCGCAGCGATATCCCCCGCTACCATGTGTACCGGAACGGGGAATTGACTGAGAAGCCGACCGACATCACTGAACTCTGGCAGGACGACATGGTCGCTTTTCTGATCGGCTGCAGCTTCACGTTTGAAGAAGCACTGGTGAAAAACGGCATACCCATGCGCCATAACGAGGAAGGCCGCAATGTCCCGATGTACAAAACCTCGATTCCGACTGTCAAAGCCGGACGCTTCGAAGGACCAACGGTTGTCAGCATGCGGCCCGTTGCGGAAAAAGATCTGGTGCGCGCAGTCCAAGTGACGAGCCGCTTCCCAACTGTCCATGGTGCTCCGCTCCATATCGGCCATCCCAGCAGCATTGGCATCACCGATCTGGACCAGCCGGATTACGGCGACAGCGTCACGGTCAAAGAAGGGGAAGTTCCTGTATTCTGGGCATGCGGCGTCACGCCTCAAGCAGTCGCGGCCCATATCAAACCGCCGTTCATGATCACCCATGCACCTGGCCATATGTTCATCACGGACATTAAGACGGAAAGTGTCGGCGTGATTTAAACAAAGCACTGTTTCCCCTTTCGGAAACAGTGCTTTCAGGTATTAGATAAATGAATCTTATGTTAATTAAAGAATATGAAATCATTGCATCTTAGGTATACTGGATTCTGCGCTCCATGCGGACGCTTTCCGCGGACGAAGCGCTGAGCCTCCTCGTCGCAAGCTCCTGCGGGGTCTCACCACTCCGTTCTTCCGCAGGAGTCGCCGCATTGCGCTCCGAATCCTTGAGAGATTGCTTATGCAAAAATGGATGAGTTGTTTACTCTCTTCAATTAAAGCTACATGCTGACAACCGGTCTGGCCACGAAGACTCCTGTGGGACAGCGAAGGCTGAAGACCCCGCAGGAAACGAGGTTTGAAGAACCTCGTTTGCGA
>NZ_RQII01000055.1 GCF_004761975.1 Planococcus koreensis
AAAAAAGCGTAGAGCTGGCGTTCCAGAAAACCTGTGAAATGGCAGAGTCCCTCAGCGGGTCGGATTGCACCGGCCTTGAAAGTGCGGTTCGCGCAGAAGCGAGTGAATTGTATGCTTCCTACCCGACATATAACTTCACGAAAATGATCGGCATCAACCCATTCGAAGGTCTATGGGGAACTTTCGATGATGCAGGCACCGATTTCCAGGAAATGAAGAAAATCGTTCCGGAGTACCGGCGTTCCGCCTGGACCGGCGGATTGAAGCGCATCGGCATCGACGACCCCGCTCTTGGGCAGCAGCTGGCGGACCATTTTCCGGAAGCACGCAAACAACATCCCGTCCTATACGATGAAACGATGAGAGTACTGGAAGGGCTGAAGGGACGATATGACCTTCTGCTGCTAACGAATGGTTCTCCTGGCCTGCAGAATATCAAACTTGAAATTACGCCTGAAATCGTGCCTTATTTTGCCCATATCGTCATTTCCGGCGATTTCGGCAAAGGCAAACCGGATCCTGGCATCTTCGAATATGCGTTGGCAAAATTCGGCTATGCAAAAGAAGATGTGCTGATGGTTGGTGATAACCTGATGACTGATATCATCGGTGCAGAAGGGGCAGGCATCCGTTCTGTTTGGGTCAACCGTGAAGGAAAAGCTCCCCATGACACCATTAAACCTACCTATGAAATCGCGCACCTGGAGGAATTGCTGCAATTGCTGGAACAGGAACACCTATAAAAATCGCGGCAAAGAGGCACATCGGTATTATTTCCGATGTGCCTCTTTTTCTTATGATGCCAGCTCTATACTCGACTGTCCTTTAAAATACTATAAATTGATTGCGGTCACCTTTTCGATTTCCGCCAATTCCGTCAACTGGTCGAGGCTGCTTTGCTCAGCCGGTTTGTCGATCGACAGCATCATGATTGCATCTCCGCCAGCATTCGAACGCCCCACTTGCATCGTCGCAATGTTGACATTTTCCTGTCCCAGCAATGTTCCGACGCGGCCGATAACGCCCGGGCGGTCATTGTGGCGGATAAAGAGCAGGTTGCCTTTTGGCACAACATCAACAAGAAAATCATCAACTTTGACGATACGTGCGCCTTGGCCATTCAATAGCGTTCCAGCTGCTTTCCGCGTTCCGTTGGCCGTCTTGACTTCCACGGTGATCAAGTTCGTGAAGCCTTTCGCCGCAGTCGATTTGCTTTCATTTACAGTAACGCCTTTTAAATTGGCAAAATACATGGCATTGACGTCATTAACGATTTCGCCCAAATAGCGTTTCAGAAGGCCTTTCAGCATATTGCGCGTCAGCGGCCCGACTTCGACGTTTGCCAACTCACCTGAATACTGGATATTCACTTCCTGGGCGGTACCGTCTGCCAAATCCGCCAAGAAAATGCCCAAGCGTTCCAGCAAATCAAAATACGGTTCGATCTGCGCCATGATTTCCTTCGGCACAGAAGGCAGGTTGACCGAATTGCGCACGGTGCCTTCTGTAAAGTAGCGGATGACATCATTGCTGACATCAACAGCGACAATTTCCTGCGCTTCTATCGTGCTTGCGCCAAGATGCGGAGTTGCCACCACTTCCGGCAAGTCGAGCAGCCGGAAATCGACCATCGGCTCTTGTTCAAAGACATCAAGCGCCGCTCCCGCTACCTTCCCTGCTTTAATGGCGTCATACAAAGCATTTTCATCGATGATGCCGCCACGGGCGCAATTGACGATCTGCACGCCGGGCTTCATCATATCGAAAGCTTTCGCATTGATGAGATGCCGCGTTTCTTTCAATAAAGGCGTATGGACGGTGATGAAATCCGCAGCTCTCACCACGTCTTCGACCGAGCCGAAATCGACGCCCATCTTATCCGCTTTTTCAGGTGTCAGGAACGGATCGTACGCGATGACGTTCATCCGCTGCCCTTTGGCGCGTGCAGCCACTTCCGCTCCAATGCGCCCGAGTCCGATGACGCCAAGCGTCTTGTTTTTCAATTCGACGCCGACAAACGATTTTCGGTCCCAATTATGGTTGCGCAGCGCATAATACGCCTGCGGAATTTTCCGGGCCATCGACATCAGCATCGCCATCGTATGCTCAGCTGCTGAGTTGGTGTTGCCGTCTGGCGCATTGACGACGATGATGCCGTGTTCCGTCGCAGCTTCGAGGTCGATGTTATCAACGCCGACACCGGCACGGCCGATGATTTTCAAGTGCTTCGCCTTTTCGATGATGGCGCGGGTCACTTGGGTCTGGCTTCTGACAAGCAACGCGTCAAAATCACCGATGCGCTCCCCCAATTGCTCAGGCGTCATATTGGTCTCGATCGTAATATCAAAGCCGTCTGCTTGGCGCAGCGGGTATATGCCATCTTCACTTAACGGATCACTGATCAAGATATTATAATTCATTGCGCAGACTTCCCTTCATCCAAGAAAATTTGTTGTGCTGCACGCACGCCGGTGCCCAGTTCAATGTTCTTCCCTGCTTTGACGATGCCGATTTCCATCGTCGCAATGGCCTGCAGCATATCTGCGGGCGAACAATAACCCATATGGCCGATGCGGAAAATTTTCTTTGCCAGCTCTTGCTGTCCGCCTGCAAGTTCAAGATTGAATTCGGTTTTCATCACTTTGCGGAACGTTTCCGGATCGAAATCTTCCGGCTTGACTGCCGTCACGGTCGGAGAAGCGTCCGCGTCCGTTGTCAAAAGCGGCACGCCCAGCGCTTTAAATGCCGCGCGCGTCATGTTCATCATCAGCGTATGGCGGGCATAGACGTTTTCGAGCCCTTCTTCTTCCAGCAGCTCAAGCACCTGCTGCAAGCCGAATAAAATCGATAATGCCGGTGTGAAGGGCGTTGTATCTTTAAGGATATTGTCCCGGTGCTTCGCCAAATCGAGGTAGAAGCGCGGCTGCGGATTGGCGTTCACTTTTTCCCACGCCCGCTCGCTGGCAGCGATAAAGGCCAAACCGGCCGGCAGCATAAATGCCTTCTGGGAACCGGTAACGACGATATCGATTCCCCATTCATCCATTTCTGTCGCGGTGCCGGCTACACAGGAAACCCCGTCTACAATGACCAAGGCATCGGATACTTCCTTGATTGCTGCTGCCAATTCTTTTATAGGATTCAAAACACCTGTTGATGTTTCGCAGAACGTCGAAAACACTGCCGTTACAAGAGGTTTTTCTTTCAAGAATTCTTTCACTTTTTGTGGATTTGCCGCAGTGCCCCATCCCACTTCGAATATATGCGTTGTCAGTCCATAAGCTTTACAGATTTTCACAAAACGGTCGCCGAACGCGCCGGTCACGATGACCGCGACTTCTTCGCCGGGTGCAACCGCATTGACGACTGCCGTTTCAAGGCCGGCCGTACCGCTTCCGGTCAAAATCATGACTTCCTGCTGCGTGCCGAAAACTTTCTTCAATTTCGGTCGGATATCCGCAATCATATCGGAAGTGCTCTGGCCGCGGTGGCCGATCATCGGTTGGCTCATGGCACGGGCAACACTCGGCGGTATTGGCGATGGCCCTGGGATTCTTAAAATTTGTTGATCTGTCAGCATTATGGTCATTCCCCTTTCGTATTCAAAACGGTATACGGAACATCAGCATCCGGAGCTGGACCTAAAAAAAGGCTCTCCACCCCCTACATAAAAATGTAAGGGGCGAAGAGCCTTCAATTCGCGGTACCACCCTAATTCGCTGCTCCACCGTGGAACAGCCTCATTGGTTCACATGCGTAACGGACACGAGCCGGAAGGGCCTACTGGAGTTCAGCCCATCTATTCAGGAGTGCTGCCTACTGCCGGAACCGCTGATTTGCACCACCCATCAGCTCTCTTGAGATTCCTCTGCCGTCTGCTTGTCTCCATCAAAATAGTTATTTGAATCTTTAATTGAATTCATCATAACAAATTGATTTAAGTTGTCAATATATATTAAATTTTCAGCTTTCTTTGGAACCGTTTTCATTTCAGGCAATCCTTTGTGCCTTAAGGCTCCAATCGATGAATAAAATTTTTTCTTTAGATAGGGGGAACGCAGCATTTTACAGCCAGCTGAAGTTTCTCGGACTGAATTTGTTATACTTGAAAGATAATTCAGAAGGAGGCGTATGTGATGGCCCATGCATTTTCAATTGAGGACTACCTGGCTTTAAACCGGAACCGTTTTGAGGAAATCAGCAAATTCATCTGGCAGCATCCCGAAACCCGTTATTTGGAATTCGAATCTTCCCGTTATTTGGCGGATGAATTCGAGAAAGAAGGATTTACAGTGCAACGCGGCATTGGCGGAATCGAAACCGCTTTTTCCGCATCGTTCGGCAAAGGAAAACCGGTTATCGGCTTTCTCGGTGAATTTGACGCATTGGCGGGGCTCAGCCAAAAAGCACACAGCGTTTCCCAGGAACCGCTGGAATCGGGCGGCAATGGCCATGGCTGCGGACATAACCTCCTTGGCACCGGATCGCTTGCTGCCACTTACGCCGTTAAATCTTATTTTGAGGAAAATGATATTAAAGGGACTGTCGTGTTCTATGGATGCCCTGCTGAAGAAGGTGGTTCGGGCAAAACGTTCATGGTGCGCGAAGGCGTTTTTGACGGCCTCGATGCGGCGTTCACTTGGCACCCTTCTTATGTCAACACCATCATGAGCTTATCGAGCCTGGCAAACTATCAGGTTTATTTCCGCTTTAAAGGCATCGCTTCCCATGCCGCGAACTCGCCGCATCTCGGGCGCAGTGCGTTGGATGCCGTTGAACTGATGAACGTCGGCGTCAATTACTTGCGTGAACATGTCATTCCAGAAGCACGGATGCATTACGCCATCACCAATAGCGGCGGCATTTCCCCGAACGTCGTGCAATCGGAAGCGGAAGTCCTGTACTTGCTCCGTGCACCGAAAGTTGCGCAAGTGGATGACATCTACAAGCGTGTATGCAAAATCGCGGAAGGGGCAGCGTTGATGACAGAAACCGAGATGTCCATCGTGTTTGACAAAGCCTGCTCCAATTATGAACCGAACCGCGTTCTTGAAAGCATTCTTTTTGATAAGCTGCAGACAGCCGGTCCCATCCACCCGACAGCAGAAGAAAAAACGTTCGCGGAAGGCATCTGGGACAGTTTGTCTGAAGGTGAAAAGAAAAATTTCGTCGGCGGCATGGAAAGCTTCGGGTATAGCGGCGATGGAAGCGAATTTGAAGGGAAGTTCCTGTCGGACATCATTTCCAGCTACGAGCCTTCCGACAAAACGATGCCTGGCTCCACCGATGTCTCGGACGTCAGCTGGGTGGTGCCGACCGCTCAATTGACTGCTGCAACCAGTGCACTCGGCACACCGTTGCATACATGGCAGATGGTCACGCAAGGCCTCAGCACGTTCGCCCACAGCGGCACATTGCTTGCAGCGCGTACGATGGCGGAGGCTGCCATCCACCTTTTCGAAAACGGCTCAGCACTTGAAGAGGCCAAAGCAGAACATCATCAAAAACGGTCAAAAGAGCCTTACACCAATCCGATTCCACAAAGCGTCAAGCCATCTGCAACCAAATAATCACACAGCAATGTGCAAATTAAAAGCGCCCGCCAACAAATGGCCGGGCGCTTTTGTGTAATTGTTAATAAGAGCGCGGCATTCCGAGCACGTTCTGCCCGAGGAACGCCAGCACCATATTATTGCTGACCGGCGCCACTTGATACATCCGCGTTTCGCGGAATTTGCGCTCTACGTCGTATTGATCGACAAAACCATAGCCGCCGAACGTATCCACGCAGACGTTAGCTGCCTGCCAGCTCGCTTCACTCGATAAGTATTTCGCCAAGTTCGCCTGTTCGCCGTACTTTTCGCCTTCGTCGTATTTGCGTGCTGCTTCATAGCGCATCAGGTCTGCAGCTTTGATGGCGGCGTAGGCTTTGGCAATCGGGAATTGGATGCCTTGATTCATACCGATTTTGCGGTCGAATACCACTCGGCTATTGGCGTATTCAGTAGCTTTATCGATGAAGAAATAGCCATCGCCAATCGCTTCAGCCGCCAATAGCGTACGTTCGGCATTCATGCCGTCGAGGACGTAGCGGAAGCCTTTTCCTTCTTCACCGATCAAGGAATCTGCAGGAATCTTCATGTTCTTGTACCAAACCTGGTTCGTCGCGTAATTGAACATGGCGCGGACCGGTTCTGTCACAAACGTCTCAGGCTGTTGTTCGCGGATTTCCCGCAAATCGACAAGGAACAAACTCAAGCCTTCGGTTTTCTTGTCGCCCAACTCTTCAGAAGGCGTTGTGCGAGCCAGAAGCATCAGCAAATCCGATTGCAGGACACGGCTTGTCCAGTTTTTATGGCCATTGACGATATAGCCGCCATCGGTCTTCTCGGCAAATGTCTGAATCGCTGTCGTATTGGAACCTGCCGCTTCCTCTGTCACAGAGAACGCCTGGAAGCGGATGCTGCCGTCTGCAATGCCCGGCAGGTACTTGCTTTTTTGTTCTTCGCTGCCGTGCTTCAGCAATGCACCCATCGTATACATTTGCGCGTGGCAGCCTGCTGCGTGGCCGCCCGACCGATTGATTTCTTCCAGTACGATCGTCGCTTCCGTCATACCGTAGCCTTTGCCGCCGTATTGTTCTGGAATCAGCGCCGAAAGATAACCGCTTTTCGTCAGTGCGTCGACAAATTCATACGGATACTCCCGTTCCAAATCTAACTTTCTCCAATACTCATTCGGAAATGCCGAACATAGATTCCGGACTTCCCCACGCAAATGCTCCCGTTCCTGCACACTTAAACCCGCCATCTTCTTCCCCATCCCTTCCCATTTTCAATTCTTTTGATCTGCCTCTGTAAAAGGACGCATTTCTTCATAGTCAAAACCGAATTCTTCTAATATAGCCGCGGTGTGTTCTCCGACCGCCGGCACCGGGTTCATGACCGTGTCAAATTCATCTGATGTCACTGGCGGCAGCAAAGCTTTCAGCATACCCACTGGCGAATCCACTTCCCGCCAGCGGCCGCGCGCCTGCAATTGCGGATGGTCCACCAATTCGGTAACGGTATTCAAGCGGGCATTGGCAATTTTCGCTCCTTCCAGCGACCCGATAATAGCATCCGAGTCCATGTGTTGGAAGACCGATTCGATGATCGCCCGCAGCGCATCTTTGTTCGCGACGCGGTTGGAATTGTTATTGAAGCGTTCGTCCACTGCGATTTCGGCCTTGTTCAAGACTTCTTTGCAGAACTGCACCCATTCGCGCTCGTTCTGGATGCCGAGAAACACCATTTTTTCGTCTCCCGCTTTGAATGGGCCGTATGGATAAATGGTGGCGTGGCTCGCTCCTGTCCGCTTAGGCTCCGATTTTCCGTAAGCAGAATAATACAGCGGATAGCCCATCCATTCAGCCAGCGCTTCGAGCATCGATACTTCGATAATGGCGCCTTTCCCTGTTTTGTAGCGAGAAATGATCGCTGTCAACACGCCCGTGTACGTATACATGCCTGCAGCAATATCCGCGATGGAAATCCCCGCTTTTGAAGGCGTTTCTTCCGTTCCGGTTACCGACACGAGCCCCGCTTCGCATTGAATCAGCAAATCGTAAGCTTTTTTATTGGTATAAGGCCCGAAAGTCCCGTAGCCCGAAATGGAGCAGATGATGAGCTTCGGGTATTTCTTTTGCAGTTCCTGTGCGCTGAAGCCGAGGCGGTCCACCGCTCCCGGCGCAAGATTCTGGATAAAGACATCGGCTTCCGACAATAGTTTATCCAATACATTCTTCGCTTCTTCGTGCTTCAAGTCGAGCGTAATCGATTCTTTCGAACGGTTTGTCCAGACGAAATGGCTTGATAACCCTTTGACCGTCTTGTCGTAGCCGCGGGCAAAATCCCCCGGCCCCGGCCTTTCCACTTTAATGACACGCGCACCCAAGTCCGCCAGCTGGCGCGTCGCAAACGGCGCGGCCACGGCTTGTTCGAGTGAAACCACTGTAATTCCCTGTAAAGGCAACATGACTTTCCCTCCTTTTGAATTTCGGTTCTAGTTGACGCTATACCAAGCCGATCCATTGCCACCAAGTTGCGGCGACTAGAATGGTAGCGGCGATGGATATCGCTGTTGCGTATAAGCCAGGCTTCAAAAAATCTTTCTGTTTGATCATTCCGGTGCTGTGCGCCAATAGATTCGGCATCGACTCGACAATGAGCACAAAACCGAAAAGGCATGTAAGCCCGGTCGTGAATCCGATTGCCATTGGATCGATGCCTGCGTTCTGCGCCACGCTGATCAGAATCGGCACCAGAACCACGACAGCGGTCGCGACATTGGAAATCAGTTTATGGAATAGCTGGGACAATAAAATAACGGTCACCACTGCCATCAGTGGATTCTGCAGCAAGCCGGTAAACCATCCGACGCTTAAATAATCGCTGATTGTACCGGCTGCGCCCGAGTCGGCAAATGCATAGCCCATCGACAGCGTGACGCTGATCAGCAGCACGGTATTGTAATTGATCTTGACGACGGTTTCCCAGTCCGCGACACCGATTTTTGGCAATGCCATCAGCACCACCCCGATCAAAGCGGGCAGGCTCGGGTGCATGCCGTGAATCGGTTCGGTCAGCCATAACATGACGATGAACAAAAGAATCAGCATACCGCGGATTTCGCCCGGCGTAACTGGGCCAAGCTCTTTCAGTTTATCGCCCATCTCTTCGCGGATTGCCGGAAAAGAGCGTTGTTCCGGAGGCAGCGGAAAAGTTTTCAGCAACATCAGCCATATTGCTGGAATCAGGATGATCCATAATGGGAAGGTATAATAAAACCATTGGAAATACGTAATTTTAATTCCTGCAAAGCGGTCCAGCAGTTCAACCGTGAGAATGTTGCCGATGGCGGCGGTCATGACGGACGTGCCGCTGATGATGCCGCCGAACGCTACACCGAGCATGATCATCTTCCGCAAATTGCTTCCTGCCCCTGCCTGTGTCGTTTCGATGATCATCGAAGACACCGGCAGGATGAGAGCCGACCGAACTGCAGTCGAAGGAATGAAAAATGCCTGGAGTTGCTGGATGATGATGATGCTGCCAAGCAATCCTTCCGGGCTGCTGCCCCATCTTTTTAAAATCCAATAGGTCATCCTTCTGATTAACGCGGTTTCATTGACTGCCGTTGCAAGCATCATGCCCGCCACGATCAAATAAGTTGCGGGTGAAGCGAATCCGCTGAAGACAACCGCTGAGTCCGCCGCTTTTAATATGAGCATGGCGAGCAGGATGATCAAAGCGGTCAAGCCGATCGGCACGGGTTCAAACGCCCACAAAATGATGCCCGAGACGATGATTGCCGTCATCACTTTTGCGTCGTGTGAAAATGCATCCGGCAAGCCGAAAAATAACAGCAAAAAGACAGCGCCGGAAAATGTGAAAGATGCAAACGCCTTATAATCGTTCATGGCGAATCTTTTCATGGCACTTCACGCCTTTCCTTGCTGCTGTTCAACCGGCATAGCAAATCCAGCCGCCGAAATGGTTGGTTTTAAAGAACTTCGTGATTTTTTGGAATCCGGCTTCCATCAGTAAATCCCGCAGCTTTTCTTCCGGAATCGAGGCTTCCACCAATGTGCTTTTCATCAAGTTCTCGACTTTCTCCTCTGATAAATTGGTCATATCTAGCCAATAATTTTTCCATAATGCCACCTGCTCCTGGAACTCCTCGTCTTGCGGGTCACCGTATTTGCTGGCCAGCACAAGAGGCGCGCCATGTTTCAAATGTGATCTCAGTTTTTTCAGCAGCATAAGCTTATCTTCTACTTCTGCTACGAAATGAAGGACCAGCAGACAAGTCGCCGCATCAAAAAGCTTTTCTTCCGGAACATCTTCGACCGTTCCGTGGATCAGGATTGTCCGTTCCTCCATATCGTTCTGCTGCGCTTTCATGCGCGCGGCTTCAAGCATCGCCTTTGACGGATCCACTGCAGTAAAACACCATTCGGGGTTTGGCGGTCCGAACGTTTTCAGTTCATTGCCGCCTCCACCGCCTACTATTAGAACAGCCGCTTCCGCCTCCAATTTGGACCTCAGAAACGTATGCGATAACCGCAATAACTGGTCATACGTCGGCAATGTCCGCCTCACGCCTTTATCATATTCCTGTGCTATATCGGAATCGAACGCCATTTTATCGGACATCTTTTCCACCTCGTTTCCCACTTTCTTTCAATTGCAATTCTTGACAGCAAAACCAAATCTAATGAGAGCGCTTTCTTTACAATGGAATTTTAACAAGTTCTGTGGATATTGGATACAATATAAGTATAAAGCTAATACTACTAAAAATTCCGACTATTGTAAATATAGATAACAGGAAATTCGGCTTGCCCATCTATCAATTCCGATGATAAATACTGCCGAATCTCCTGCTGATTTTAGTTGGACTTTCTTTTAAGCGCTGCTATGACAGCATCGGTCACTTCTTTCGTATTCGAATTGCCTCCGATATCGCCTGTTTTAATGCCTTGCTGCAGCGTTTCTTCAATAGCCAGCAACACCAGGGCACCCATTTCCGGTTCACCGAGGTGGTCGAGCATCATTTTCGCCGTCCAGATTTGTCCGATCGGATTCGCGATGCCTTTTCCGTAAATATCCGGAGCCGAGCCATGCACCGGTTCGAACATAGACGGAAATTTCCCGTTCAAGTTGATGTTGCCAGCTGGCGCGATGCCGATGCTGCCCATGATTGCCGCTCCAATATCGCTGAGGATATCACCGAATAAATTGCTTGCCACCACCACATCCAGTGTTTGTGGCTTCGTGACGAAAAATGCGGAGAGCGCATCGATGTGCTCGCTATTCGTTTTAACATCAGGATAGTTCGCGGATAATTCGTTAAATACTTCGTCCCAAAATGGCATCGAATGGGCAATGCCATTCGATTTGGTCGCACTGGTCAAACTGCCGCCTCTTTGTTGCGCAATTTCAAAACCGTATTGCATGACACGGGAAACGCCTTTTTTAGTAAAGACGGCATTTTGGACAACAACTTCATCTTCGCCGCTATGGACCCGGCCGCCAATGCTGCTGTATTCGCCCTCGCTGTTTTCACGGACAATCATAATATCGAAATTTTCGGGCCGGCTCAGCGGTGAAACCATGCCTTCCAGCATTTTCGCTGGCCGGACGTTGATGACTTGCTGGAATTCCCGACGGATTTTCAGCAGCAGCCCCGCAAGAGAGACGTGGTCCGGTACGAGGCTTGGATCCCCAACCGCCCCAAGAAAAATTGCGTCGCTTTGGCTGATTTGCTCCAGCCCGTCTTTCGGCATCATTTCTCCATGCTCAATATAATATTCGCAGCTCCACGGATAATGGCTGTAATCGAATTCAAGGCCGCCATGAATTTCTGCCACAGCATCAAGGACACGCAATGCTTCCGGCACGACTTCTTTCCCGATTCCGTCTCCTGGTATTACGGCAATAGCCAATTTCTTCATGAAATTTCCCCCTTTTCCCTAAGCGCTATTTCAACATTCTGGATCGAACAATTATTTGTCGCTGATCATCTGGATCAAATTGCCTTTTGTGCGCAGAATATGCTGCACGGTCACTTGCCGCAGCTTTTCAGCATCTTTATCTTTGATGGCTTGAAGCATTTGGCCGTGCTCTTTATGCGATTCCGACAAATGGTCTGCCAGCAAGCTCGGCGTATATGGCGGAATGCCTTTCCACAGCGTTTCGATAAACCCTTGGATTCGTCTCCACGGACACCCTTCACGGATGATGCGGTGAAAATCGGAATTCAAAGCCATGAATTCTTCCATATCGTGCTCATCCGCTTTCAGCATCAGCATGCGCCCATATATGTTTTCCAGCTCGTTAATCTCTTCCTCGCCCAGGAAAGGCAGCGCCTTAACCACTGCTTCGCCTTCCAGCAAAGCACGGAGCTGATAGATTTCCTCAATATCTTCAATCGAAACAGGCGTTACAATCGCGCCTCTTCTCGGCTCAATTCTGACAAGGCCTTCCACTTCCAGCTGGCGCAAAGCTTCGCGGAGAGGCATCCGGCTGACGCCAAGCTTTTTCGCCCACTCTTCTTGCATCAAGCGCTCACCCATTTTGAATTCGCCTTTTAAAATTAGCTCACGCAGCTTTGTCGTAACCTTGAATTGCAATGTAGCCCTGTCTTGTTCCGTTAATCTGAATTTCTCCATGTGGCACCCCTCAAATACTGTTCTCTTCTAAATCGGCTGTGGCATAGCATTGCTGGTATGCCAACAACGCCTTCAAATTAAGAATGATGAAGTAATTTTAACACTAATCCACGGTGTTGGGCACGAAGGGATTCAGTCATCCTTTTATCTCTACATTGAACATTTCTTCGATGCTTTTGATGATAGCCGTATGGTCTTCGCTTCCACGGCCCTCGGTCCAGGCTTTTTTCCATAGCTGAAACGAAGCACCCGAAATGAACATCGGCACACTTTCCTGCTCAGCCATGCTCATGGCAATCTTTAAATCCTTGACCATCAGGTCCAGTGTGAAGCCGACTTCGAAATTTCTTGTCAATACCTGATTGGGGAATTTGAAATCACTGGAAAAACTTTTGCCTGTGCTGGTGTTGATGACATCAAGCATTTTTGCCGGATCCAGCCCCAGCTTGACACCGAGCGCCATCGCTTCCCCGGTCGCTGCAAGCGTAGTCGCAGAAATCATATTATTCAGCGCTTTGATGGTATGCCCCGCACCGGCAGCCCCGACATGATTGATGTTTTCCCCGAGCATTTCCAACAACGGAAGGGCTTCCTTATAATCCGATTCTTCTCCGCCGACCATGATTGATAAGGTGCCATTCTCCGCTTTTTTGACGCCGCCTGAAACCGGTGCGTCAATCATGCGCAATCCTTTCGCCTTCATCGCTGCACTCAACTCTTTCGTTACGGAAGGGATTGATGTCGTCATTTCGATGAGCAAGCTTTCCCCGTTCATGCCATCCATCAAACCATTATTGCCTTGCAGCGTCTCTTGGACGATGTAAACATTCGGCAGGACAGTGATGATGTATTGAAATTTCCGTGCCAAGTCGGCCGGGCTTTCCGCTTTTTCTGCTCCCAATTTGACCATCGCTTCAATGGCTTCCTGGTTCACATCGTAAATGCCGACTTCAGCACCTCCTTCAAGCAAACGTTTAACCATCCGGCCCCCCATATTGCCGAGTCCGATAATCCCTGCTCTCACCATTATCCGTCCTCCTCTATTGCTCTCTGTATTTCTCGACGCCTTCTTGGTAAATGTCTCCGCCATGCGCATCGTTGATGACAAATACCGGGAAGTCTACTATCGCCATCTTGCGGATCGCTTCTGGCCCTAAATCATCGTAAGCGATCACTTCAACCGATTTGATTGATCGGGAAATGAGCGCTGCTGCTCCACCGACGGCCCCGAAATAGACGGCTCGGTTTTTCTTGATCGCCTCTTTCACTTCATCGCTGCGGTAGCCTTTGCCGATCATTCCCTTAAGCCCTTTTTCGAGCAATGCCGGCGTATACAAATCCATCCGGCCGCTCGTTGTCGGCCCCGCAGAACCGATCACTTCTCCGGGCTTTGCCGGCGTCGGGCCGGTGTAATAAATCACTTGGCCGCTGACTTCGAACGGCAAAGGGATCCCTTGCCGCTCTTGTTCTGCCATCCTTTTATGGGCCGCATCACGCGCCGTATAGACGATTCCTGACAGCAGCACGCGATCACCCGCTTTCAATGATTCGATATCTTCTTCTGTTAATGGCAGCGTAACTTTCTTCTGGACCATTCGCCTTCCTCCTTAAAGCACAGCCGTCTGGTGGCGGCTGGCATGGCAGTTCAGATTGACTGCAACCGGCAATGCGGCAATATGGCATGACTCCGCTTCTACTTTTACATCGAGTGCTGTCGTACTGCCCCCCATGCCTTGAGGTCCGATTCCTAAACGGTTTATCGAAGCAATCAACTCTTCTTCGAGTGCCGCTACGTCAGGGTCTGGATGGCGTATGCCGATTGGCCGGAACAGTGATTTCTTCGCCAGATAGGCGCAGCGTTCAAAGTTGCCGCCGATTCCGATGCCGACGATCAGCGGCGGGCAGGCATTCGGCCCCGCCACTTTAACAACTGAAAGAATGTACTCCTTGACCCCTTCAATGCCGTCAGAAGGTTTGAGCATTTTCAATGCGCTCATATTTTCAGCGCCTCCGCCTTTCGCCGTCATATGCAATACCATCTGATCGCCCTCCACCAGTTCAATATGGACGATGGCCGGTGTATTATTGCCGGTGTTTTTCCGGTTCAACGGATTGTAAATCATCGAATTTCGAAGATAGCCTTCTCCGTAGCCTTTCGCGACGCCTTCGTTAATGGCATTGACCAAAAGTCCGCCCGTCACGTGGCAGTCTTGCCCAAGCTCCACGATGAAAACCGCTGTACCGGTATCCTGGCACATCGGCACTTGTTCGGCTTGTGCAATATCGGCATTCTCAATCAATTGCGCAAGCACTTCCTTGCCGGTTTCCGACCGCTCAGAGGAAAGCGCTTTTTTGAATGCCGAATAGACGTCATCACCCAAATTGTAATTGGCACGCTGGCACATTCCGGCCACTTCCTCAACGATGTCTTTATAGTGGATTTCCTTCATGCAGGTCCCTCCTTCCAAGATCACTTTCTTCCTGAAATATAAAATGTCCCAAGCGCCTTCGCTACAAGCGTCCCATTGTTGTCTGTAATCGTACATTCTGCCGCGACGGTACTGCGTCCACGCCGCAAAATGACTGGAACTGCCAGCAGGTGTGCACCCTTCCCTTTTTCAATAAAATTCACTTTCAGCTCCAGCGTGAAAACTTTTTCACCTTCTTCCAAAGTTTTCAGGATGCTGAAGCCGATTGCGACGTCTGCCAAGGTGTATACTGCTCCTCCTTGCGCGACGCCATACGTATTTTCGTTCTGCGCGCCAAGTTTCATCTCCGCTGTCCCATCAGAATGCTGCTCGATGCCGAGGAATCGTCCGAGAAAATGCATCGGCACAATGTCCGGGCGTGAGACACGCGAAGATTCGCCATATAGCGATAACACATACGCCACTTCATCCAATTCTTTTTGATCCAGCGCGGCCAGCTCTTTTTGCAGTTCATCTAACCGTCCGCGATTGTTGTCAGCCATATGCTCGCCCTCTTCACCTACAAATTGTCCATCAGCTCTTCGATGTTCTGTACTTTTTCCAAATCCACTAATTTCTTTGCGATTCGCTCTCTCTTTTCAGCTGGAAAATCACTTGCCATGCCGATGAATTTATCGTACAACTCTTGTGCAGTTACCGCGTTTTCCGGATCGCCTTTCGGATATTCGGTTGCCATTTTGACCGAATCGCCCCCTTTGAACACAACTTCCACTGCCGCTCCCCATTTTTTCGGGTAGCTGGCATCGATGCCAGGTTCCGTAATAACTTCCACTTTTTTCATCAGCGCGCGCACTTCTTCGTCCCACAGCGATTGTTCATTGAAATCCGCCAAACTGGCACTGCCTTTTAATAGGGCCAAAGCCGAGCAGAACTGAAGACTGAACTTTGCCGCATATTCGGTTTGCGGATCTGCATCGTCGGTGATGTTCAATGCCACTTGATAGGATTCAACCTTCACCGAATCAATCTCTTCCAGTGACGGCTTGCGCTCCTTGAAAATGTCGATGAGCATGTCGACTGCATGGTGCGTGTGGCGGCAGGATGCATGAATTTTAAATGAATTCTCCATGATTTTGAATTGTTGGCCCAAGCCTTCTGTAATGCGCGTTTCGTCATATTCCTCGCTCATCGCTTTGAAAAAGCCGCGATCGCCTTCAAGAATCTTGCGGGGGCCGGTAAAACCTTTTTGGGCCAATAAAGCTGCGAGTACGCCGTTCATCGAAGCTTTCGCCGTATGGAGCTGTTTCGACATCGCGCCGTCTTCGATAAATTCCCAAAGCCCTGCCGCTTGCGTCCCGGCATTGCCAAGAGCCGCGATTGTCTGCTCTTCATCCAAGCCCAGCAATTTTGCTGCGGCAATTGCTGAGCCGAATGTTCCGCAAGTCGCTGTATTGTGCCAGTAATAATAATGCGAAGGCGATACCGCTTCACCAATCCGGAAACAGACTTCATAGCCTGCAACTACCGCGGTGATCAAGTCTTCCCCCGATAATCTCTTCCATTCCGCAATTGCCAGCGCCGCCGGGATGACGACAGTGGCCGCATGGATAATCGAACCTTTATGAATATCATCGAGTTCCACAATGTGGCTAGCCGCACCGTTGACCATAGCTGCATTCAAAACCGATGATTTTCCGCCAGTGAACAGGCGTGCCTGATCTTTCCCGCCCATTTCATCGGCTAGTTCCGCAATCATTCGGACGGGTGCTTTTCCGGAACCGGCAATCGCCGACCCGAAATAATCCAATATGCAGAGCTTTGTAAATTCCACTACTTCCGCAGGCAATTCATCGTATGTCAGCGCTGTACTGTATGCCGCCAGCTTTTTGCTCAGTTCAAGTGCCTGTCCTTTTTTCACATCCTGCATTCAAGTCATCTCCCTTGCCAGTTTGCTTTCCGTTTTTCATTAAAAGCCAAAATCCCTTCCTGGCGGTCAGCTGAATTCGCGCATTTATAATATTGGTCCAATTCGATCACTAACGCTGTATTCAAATCGGTTTCAAGTCCAGTATTAACCGCTTTTTTCAACGCTTTCAGCGACAGCGGCGCATTTGCAGCTATTTCTTTGGCAATCGACAGCGTCGCTTCCAGCAATTCCTCTTTTGGCACCACACCGTTCAGAATGCCCGCTTCAAACGCTTTGTGAGCTGGAATCTTATTGCCTCTAAAAAGAAATTCCTTTGCCAGCCCGACTGGAATTGCACGCGGCAGCAATTGGGTTCCGCCAACTCCTGGAATGATGCCGAGCTTCACTTCTGGAAGACCCATCTGCGCATGCTCTGAAGCGTAGCGCAAATCACAGCTCAACAGCATTTCCATGCCGCCGCCCAGCGCAAAGCCATTGACAGCCGCTATGACTGGGTATGGAAAATTCCGCAGGCAAGCGTAAGCTTCCTCAAAAATATCATGCTGTTTCTTCCATTGCTCATTTGTCATGCCCTTCCGCTCTTTTAAATCCGCTCCAGCACAAAAGCTTTTTTCCCCGGCAGCAGTTAAAACAAGAACACGCAAACCCGGCTTTTCCTGTAGTTTCTTGAGGCACTCAATCAGTTCACTGCCCATTTTGGTGTTCAGGGAATTCATCGACTCTGGCCGATTCAACTCTAGGATATATACATTTTCCGAAGCATGGTCTTCTTTTACGTTGATTGTTTGCCAATCTGCCATCATGTTCATCCTCCAAATTCTCATCATTTAGTTATTCGGTACCGGATACTTCTTGTCTGAAGGCCCCGCCTTCAAAATATAGCTCGGCGTATTGTGGCCAACCACTTTTTCAAGCATGCGGGAAGTTTCAATCAACCCTTCCAACGAAATACCTGTTTCAATGCCCATACTGTGAAGCATGTGGACCGTGTCTTCCGTGCAGACATTTCCCGTCGCGCCAGGCGCAAATGGACAGCCGCCGAGACCGCCGAGCGATGTGTCAAAACTGTCCGCACCCGCTTCGAGGGCAGCGAGGATGTTGGCCAATCCCATCCCCCTTGTATTATGGAAATGCAGATTGAACTTCTGTTCCGGATGAACTTTTTTCAAGCTCTCCAGCAAGTCGGATACTTGACGCGGATTCGCCATGCCTGTCGTATCGGCCAAAGTGACGATATCAATTTTCAGATCGATGAGTTTATGGACCAGCTCGTGGATTCTACTTGAAGGTACCTCACCTTCAAAAGGGCAGCCGAATGAAGTCGCAATCGACACATTCATGATTATTCCATTCGTTTGGCAGAAAGTGTGGATCACTTCCAGCTCTTTCAGTGATTGCTCTGTCGTCTTGTTCACATTTTGCAGGTTATGGGTATTGCTCGCAGAAAAAACGAAATTCACTCGTTCCACACCTTTGGAACTTGCTAATTCGGCGCCTTTCAAGTTCGGAATTAATGCAATCAATACTGGATCGGCTGAATCCCCGGCAATCTGGTCGTATAATTCCCCGCTATTCGCCATTTGCGGGACCGCCTTCGGGTGGACGAACGAACCGAATTCAATCGTTTCGACACCCGCTTGGACCAACCCGTTAAACAACGCTTTCTTTTCCTCAAGACTGGCGATTTTCGCCTCCAATTGAAGCCCATCCCGTAACACGACTTCGTTTATCTGCACACGCTGCGGAAAATGCATAGCGCCCCTCCTTTAAAATATTGATGCCCCATCAAAATTTCCGCTTTATTTCGGCTACAGCCCGTTAATCAAAGCTTTTATATAAGTTGAACTAATGAATAGTCATAATCAATATTCCGCAAAACAGCTACGCTTGCCGCGGGCAAGACATGGGACGAAGCTAGCGAGGCCCGTGTCTTTGTCCCGAAGCTAGCGCAGCGATGCAGGGACAGAGTTTCACAGGCGTCTCCGCTATTTTGCTCCATATCGAGAAATATCTTAGCGCAGGCGCGTCAAGGGGCTAGGCGAAGCTAGAAGACGAGTGTTCTTCTCGGCTTTTGGCAAGAGCCAAGGTGGTGTCGGATACTTCCGGCAACGCCTTTGCGACGAGCTTGCGCAGGAGCAACGCTCTTTCATGTCTCGAAGCTAGCGTAGCGATGCAGAGACAATAATCTTCGCCCTTCCCAAAGCGACCGGAGCGATTTTTATTAAGTTACTTCTTTAGTTCAACTTATATAGTTGTATTTTGTATCCAAAATAATGGCAAAAATTTTTACCCGCCTTGCTGCACTTGGATTTGCTGCGTGCTGAAGCCAAGTGCGGGTTGGGCGGAGCTTTCATTAGCCGATTTAATGGCTTATTCTTTGTCCATTTCGTCAAAAACTTCTTTTGCGGAGCGGAAACTGTCAATGGCTGCGGGTACGCCGCAGTAAATCGCTGTTTGCAGGAATACTTCTTTGATTTCATCGCGTGTCAGGCCGTTATTGATTGCGCCTCTGACATGCAGCTTCAATTCATGTGGTCGATTGAGCGCTGTGATCATCGCCAAGTTGATGATACTTCTTGTTTTTCTTTCCAGTCCTGGCCGTCCCCAAACTTCACCCCAGCAATATTCCGTCACCAATTCCTGCATCGGCATATTGAAATCCGTCGCATTATTGATTGAATTCTCGACGTATTCAGCGCCAAGAACGCTTTTTCGAATTTCCAGACCTTTTTCAAATCTTGCTTTATCCACATTCATTCTCCTGTCTTGAAGTTATTTTGAAAGGTTTCAATAAAGTGAAAAAGCTGGCTATGGATACAGCCAACTTTTTCAATTCCAGCCATAGTGGCATGAATTCCATTATTCTCCCGCAGCTTCTCTTGCCGCTTCATATACATCAGCGCCAATTTCCTCTTCAAACTCTTCATAGATTGGCTCCAAAGCCGTTTTGAATTCTTCAACTTGTTCAGGAGTCAATTCAGTGATTTCGATTTCACCGCGTTCTTTGATCAATTCCAAAGCTTTTTCGTTCAACGTTAGGGCTTCTTCACGTGCCACTTTCGTGCCTTCCTCAACGCCAGCTTCAACAATCGCTTTTGTTTCTTCGTTCATGCCTTCCCAGAATTCAGTGTTTGTGAAGATCGCATAGTCAACACGTGTATGGTTCATAATTGTCATGAATTCTTGTACTTCATCAAACTTCTTCGATTCGATGTTGCTGAATGTATTTTCCTGTCCATCAACTACGCCTTGGTCCAATGCAGTGTAAAGTTCGCTGAATGGAATCGATTCAGAACCAGCTCCAAGAGTTGAATAGACAGCTTCTAAAACTTGTCCGCCTTGTGTACGGAATTTCAATCCTTTAAAATCCGCTGGAGAAGTGATTGCGCGTTCGTTATTCGTTACATGTTTTCCGCCATTCGGCCACATTTTCAAACCAAGCACGCCATCTGCTTCAAGGCTTCCCAAAATTTCCGTTCCTTTTTCCCCATCCCAGAAAGCGATGGCTTCATCATCGTTGTCAAACAGGAACGGCAATGAAGGAACGTTGAATTGAGGATTGTTCCCTACGAATTTAGATAAATCGGGAGCAATGAATTGTACGTTATTTGATACTAAGTTTTGGTATTCATCTTGGTCACCGAACAAAGAACTGTTCGGGTAGATTTCAACTGTGATCTTGCCATCTGATTCTGCTTCAATATACTCTTTCATCGCCAATGCACCCTGGTGCTTCGGTGTGTTTTCAGCTACTACGTGAGAAAATTTAATCGTCGTTTCCTGAACCCCATCCGCGCTTTCCGACCCGCCGCCCGACTCCTCGCTTCCGCAAGCTGCCAAAACAAAGCCGACCATCAATAAAAACAACAATAATGTTACCTTCTTCATGTACTTTTCCCCCTTGTATGTTTGTTTTGCTTTGTTGCTCCCCAGCCTATTCCGTTTTTTGAAAGGGTTTTCATTTTACCGTTAACGCCTCCCTTTTCATTGAACTTTTATTGCTGTTTTAGAGTCGGGCCCCTCATTCTTGATTATTGGATACAACTCAACCCCAAATTATCACAGCAAATTCACATTGTAAAGAAAAATTTTAATTTTCTAATAGTTGTTTTTGTATATTCTATTCATTATTTATATATTTTCGGCCACACTTAAAAGCTGGATTTTGTGTGGAGCAGAGATTTTTCGCACTTTGGGAAAGATTAAAGTTTAAGCACAAAGCCCTTTGAGATGCTCTTTATAGAATATAACTACTCTAATCAATCTGTTGGCTTTATGCGGGACCTCCAATCCATTTTTTGAATTTCCTTGATCCGCAGATTGCTGGATAATCTTTTATAAAAATTCAAAGCCTCGTTTAAATATTTTAAATAATTTTACTATTTGGTCTTGTTATTCTAAAACGCTTATATTATGATTTGATTTAACATCTCGTATCCAAAATACATGAACGGGATAAGGAGGAAAATAAATGAAAATCTTAGATTGGATTGAAAGCGCTTTCTCAGCTGTTTTATTTTTAGCTGGAATTGGAATCAGTTTGTATTCGGTATTCATGCGTTATGTGATAGGAGCATCTCAAAGCTGGGCAACAGAAATTTATACCATGATGCTGGTTTGGGCAATTTTCATCGGATTTTCCACTGCCTTGAAAGAAGACAAGCATATTGCCATCGATATCATCTATGACAGAGCAGGCCCGACCTTCAGAAAAATTTCACAAATCTTCACTCTTGTGGTCGGCATCTCGTTCAGTGTTTTCGTTATCTGGACTGGCCTGGACATGGTGATGACCGCGTACGAACAGCAAATCAAAACCATCGATCTCAACTTTCCGATCTGGATCAACTACTTGATCATGCCGATTGCCGGAACTTTGCTGTTTATCCGATTCTGTGAAAAGGCTTATAAATTTTTCGTTAAGAAAGAAGACGTTACCCACGGGGAGGATATTCTATGGAAGCAGTAATTGTCATTGGCTTATTATTCTTCTTTGCTTTATTGCGGGTGCCGATTGCCATCAGTTTGGCGATGTCGAGCATCATCGGCTTGTACCTCGTTGATTTTTCTCTGAACACCGTCATTCAGCGGATGTTTACCGGTGTCAACAGTACGACGCTGATGGCCATCCCCGGATTCGTATTTGCTGGTTTGATCATGGCGCAAGGCGGAATTTCAAAGTATTTGATTGACGCTATACGCGTTTGGGTGGGCCATACAAAAGGCGGCCTATCAGTCGTAACCGTGTTGACGTGTATGATATTTGCAGCGATTTCCGGTTCCAGCCCAGCCACTGCTGCGGCAATTGGCGCCATCATGATTCCGATGATGGTCAAAGCAGGATACGATAAAAAATATTCCATGGGATTGGTCGCATCGGCGGGAACATTGGGAATTTTGATCCCGCCTTCTATTCCATTGATTTTGTACGGATCGGTTTCTGAGCAATCTACCGGAAGATTATTTTCCGCTGGTATTTTGCCAGGCCTAGTGCTTGGTTTAGCTCTCATCATTTATGCCGTGATCGTTGCCCATAAAAAAGGCTATGGCGGTTTGCCGAAAGTTCCATTAAACGAAAGATGGGGCCCGACACTTAAATCGTTTTGGGGTCTGATCATGCCGGTTCTTATTTTGGGAAGCATTTACACCGGTGTCGTTACACCGACTGAAGCTTCGTTCTTGGCGGTTCTATACTCGTTGATCATTTCAATATTCGTTTACCGTGAATTGAATTTAAAACAGTTCCGCAACATTCTGACCGAATCCATCAACACCACAGCTATGATTTTCCTTATCATCGCAGCTGCACTTGTGCTCGGAACTTTCCTCACTACGGAACAGATTCCACAAAGCTTTGCGCAATGGGTCAGCGACAGCGGTTTTAACAAATGGACATTCTTGCTGATTATCAGTTTACTGTTCTTCGTCCTAGGCATGTTCCTGGAACCGACAGCAATCATCTTGATTACATTGCCGATTCTCTTGCCGATCATCACTGCATTGGAAATTGATGTCATCCATTTCGCAATCATCATGGTTGTCAATATGGAACTTGGGATGATAACCCCTCCGGTTGGGCTCAATCTCTTTGTTGTCAGTGGGATAACCGGCGAGAAAGTGGAAGAAGTCATCAGGGGCGTTGTGCCATTTTTCGCGATATTCGTTATCGTTTTGATCATCGTCATCGTCTTCCCGCAGCTTTCGTTATTCCTGACGTGACCGCGGCAGTTACAAGACATAAGAAAAGACAGGGCCCGCTGCCCTGTCTTTTTCTTATGCCTTATTTATTGTTCAGATTCCATGCTGAGCGCAGCAGTACATCCACAGCGGCCGGCATCGATGCTTCATCGAAGTCGAAGCGCTCGTTGTGGTGGCCTGCCGCCAAATCACTGCCGACGATGCAATAAGTCGCCGAACCGCCGAGCTCTTTCACACGTTCCATGTAATAAGTAGCGTCTTCAGATCCGGCCGCATCGGTCGACCAGGCTGTCACTTTAGTGAAGTAAGGAGATTCTTCGGCGATCGCCGCCAGATCTTCGACCAGCTTGCTGCTCGGCATGCTGCTTTTCGCTTCACCGACGATGTCCACTTCCACTTCAACACCGTACATCGCAGCTGCCCCGTTCAAGACAGCCAGTGCCTGGGATCGGATGTAATCATTGATTTCTGATGTTTCACCGCGCGTTTCCAATTTCATCTCAGCCAGCGGCGCAATGATGTTGCGGCCGGAACCTGCAGCCAATACGCCGACATTGATGCGTGAAGCCCCTGCAGAATGGCGCGGAATGCCGTATAGCGCAAGAACTGCAGAAGATGCAGCGGTCAATGCGTTGCGCCCTTCTTCCGGTTTGCCGCCAGCGTGCGAAGCTACGCCTTTAAACGCGACATCCAATTTCGTTGTAGCCAGGAAACCGGAATTGCCCGCGATGAATTCGCCTGTCGGCACGCCGGTCCCCAGATGCATTGCGATGAAGAAGTCCACATCGTCGACGACACCCGCTTCCACCATCGACTTCGCGCCCCGCGTCCCTTCTTCAGCCGGCTGGAAAATCAATTTGATCGTTCCAGCCAACTTTTCTTTATTGTCCATCAACGCTTTTGCCAACCCGAGGCCGATCGATGTATGCCCGTCGTGCCCGCAAGCGTGCATTTTCGAGGCATTTAATGAAGCAAAGCCGTTTTCAAACGGCATATGCCCTTCTGCCATGTCTTCCTGGATATCGAGCGCGTCCATATCAAAGCGATACGCAAGCACTGGGCCGGGCTTGTCGGTTTGCAGCGTCGCCACAATTCCCGTCATCCCGCCTTTGAACTTCGGCAGCCAGTCGAGATCTGCTCCATTTTGTTCAGCCCAGCTATAATGGGCATCCAGAATTTCTTCTGACGGAACCCCCATGCGCTCTTCAGCTTTCATAACGTCTTTGGCCCACTTCAATTCATAGCCGAGTGACTCTAAATACGGTGCCACAAGCGATGCTGTACGCATTTCCAAAAAGCCCGATTCCGCATGCTTATGCAAATCCCTGCGCCACTTGATCATGCCTTCCTGTAAATCGTCGCCAACCAGTTTTTCCATAATGGAATCTACTCCTTTTCATCTGTCTACAGTTCGTCTTGCTTACAAAAATGGTGTAATGCCTGGTCCGTATTGGAAGCCGGCATAGAAGAAAATCAGGAACATGATAATCCATACAACCAAGAACGACAGCGTATATGGAATCATCAATGAAATCAATGTCCCCATTCCCGCTTTTTTATCGTATTCACGCATGAAGGAAAGAACAACGATAAAATACGGATTCAGCGGCGTCACAATATTCGTGGATGAATCCCCGATGCGGTAAGCCATTTGCGTAAATGCCGGATGATAGCCCAGCTGCATGAACAATGGTATGAAAACCGGTGCTTCCAGCGCCCATTTGGCAGAACCGGAAGAAATCAAGAAGTTCAGCATCGAGGTAAAGAGAATATATCCGATAATGAGGTAAATTCCCGTGAAATTGATTTGCGTCAGTAATTCTGCGCCATTGACCGCAATCCACGTTCCGATATTCGACCACGTAAAGTAGGCGATAAACTGGGAGGCCGCAAATATCAAGACGATAAAGCCGGACATGTCTTTAATGGAATCAGCCATAAACCCGACGGCATCCTTTGAATTTTTAATGACTCCAACAGTTTTCCCGTAGGCTACACCCAGGACCACGAAAAGCCCTAAGATCACCGGCACAATCCCTGTCAGAAATGGCGAAGGAATCAATCCGCCATCTTCGTTTCGGAGCGATGACCCTGGCAAAAAGATGAGCAACGCGATTACAGCGAGGTAAGCCAATGCAGCAAGCCCCGCATTGCGCAAGCCTTTATTCGCTTTGGGATGTTCTTCGGCACTTACGTCAATGACCGTATCCCCTACATATTTGCCAAGTTTCGGTTCGATGACTTTTTCTGTAATCAAACCTGCTACAATCGTCAAAACAAAAACAGAAACCATATTGAAATACCAGTTATCGGCTGGCGTCACTATAAGTTGATCGTCCAAAATAGCGGCAGCTTCCGTCGAAATACCCGAAAGCAATGCATCCGTTCCGACAATCAATAAATTTGCGGTGAAGCCTGCGCCGGCACTGGCAAAACCAACGGCAAGCCCTGCAAGCGGATGGCGTCCGATTTTATAAAAGACCATCGCGGCAAGAGGCGGAATCAAGATTTGTGCAGCATCTGATGCAATATTTCCCATGATCCCCACAAAAGCGATTGCGTAGGTAACCAATGCTGCCGGCGCTTTCAAGATCGTTTTACGAATGGCAATTTCCAATAATCCGACTTTTTCCGCCAAGCCGATTCCCAGCATCACGGCAAGGACCGTGCCAAGCGGTGCAAAGCCCGTGAAGTTCGTCAGCATCGACGTGATTATGTATTCCAATCCAGCCCAGGACAATAAATTCTGGATGGCAAGCGTTTCGCCTGTCCCCGGGTGCACAACAGATGCATCAAACAAACTGAAAATAAATGAGCTGACCATAACGGCCACGGCCAAATACACGAAGATCATGAATGGGTCTGGCAGCTTGTTTCCGATTTTTTCGATTGCGTTCAAGAAGCGGATAAAAATACCCGTCTTTTCAGCCTTTTTTTCTGTTTTCTTCATATTGCGCCTCCCGAAGTAAAAGAATTTTTATTCAATTAAACAATATTATATACATCAATTCTGCCATTATTCAACATTTTCTAAATTTAACTGCATAAAAATTGTTTTCAATTATTCTTTTCCGCTTGGTTCTGCAAGCAGCAAAGGCAAAGGCCAGAGCCCAGCTGCCCATCATTTTTTCAGTTTTTCCAAGGCGTTAACCGTCACATCGACCATCGTATTGATGCCGATTTCCAGGGCATCTTCGTTGAAGTAAAATTCCGGATCATGGAGCGGCTTCGATTTTTCTTCGCCTTCTCGTGCACAGCCCAGCCAGTAGAAAGCTCCCGGATACTCTGCCAAAAAGCGCGAAAAGTCTTCACCTGCCATAGAAGGATCTACTGCCGGCACCGCTTCTGCCCCCAGCGTTTCAACAGCGCGGCCGCGGATCAGCTCTGCCCATTCCGGCGTATTGACCGTCGCGTCATAGCCTTCAATGTATTCATAATCGATTTCCGTTTCAAACGCTTCTGCAAAACCTTTTACGAGGCTGTCGATTCTCCGTTTCACCGTTTCTTTGGCTTTGCTGCTATACGTTCTGACGGTGCCGTTCAATTCCACCCGGTCTGCGATGACATTATAGCGATAGCCGCCGCTGATTGTGCCGAGTGTTAAGACCGCTGATTCCAGTGGATTGACATTGCGGCTGACAATCGACTGCAATGAAGAAATGAATTCCGCGGCGATGACGATGGCATCTTTGCCTTGATGCGGCATGCTTGCGTGTCCGCCCGCCCCTTTGATCGTAAAAATCAGCCGGTCGGAAGCCGCCATCATTTCTTTGTCACGTATGCCGATCTGGCCGACTGGCAAATCCGGCCACACATGCTGCCCGAAAATGACATCCGGCTTAAACTCATCAAATACACCGTCTTCCATCATCGGACGCGCCCCGCCGATTGGCGTCGATTCCTCATTCGGCTGAAACACCAGCAGCACGCGCCCCGTCAGCTGGTCTTGCATTTCTTTCAGTTTGAACGCAGTGCCAAGCAGCATGGCTGTGTGGGCATCGTGTCCGCAGGCATGCATTTTCCCTGCCGTCTTGGATTTAAAGTCGACAGCCGTTTTCTCGGAAATCGGCAATGCATCAATATCTGCACGCAGCGCCACCGTGCCGCCAGCTGCGCCTCCTTCAATGATGCCGAGCACACCGGTTTTCGCAAATCCGGTTTTGAATGGGATCCCTGCCTTTTCAAGCTCTTGCTGAATACGTTTAGACGTCTCCCATTCTTCCCCGCCAAGCTCCGGATTCTGGTGCAAAGCCCGTCGAATTCCCTTGATCTGTTCGATATCCATCATCCAACTCATCCTTTCCTTATCGCATTACTCTCTTTTCGAGAATAGCATAAATTGAAAAAGCGATGTTGAATAATGCCAATTCATAAAATATTGCATCATCTTCCCTATATTTCGGAACCCGAATCTCTGCGACCGAAGACCCAATTGAAAAAGGCTGTCCCGAAGCCATGTGTTATGACCTACGGGACAGCCTTTAGTTAAAACTCTTTGATTAATTTAATCCGAAATCGCTGACCAAAGCGGCAAGTCCACCTTGATAACCGCTGCCGATCGCGTTGAATTTCCACTCTGCGCCGTGGCGGTAAAGTTCACCGACAACTAAAGCTGTTTCAATCGAGAAGTCTTCACCAAGGTCATAGCGCAGGATTTCCTGGTTGCTGTTTTCGTTCATTACACGGATAAAAGCGTTTGATACTTGGCCAAAATTCTGTCCGCGGCTTTCCGCGTCATGAATTGTGACCGTGAACACCACTTTATGGACATCGGCAGGCACGTTCGGCAAGTCCACAATCACTTGCTCATCGTCGCCGTCGCCTTCGCCTGTCAAGTTATCGCCGGTATGGACGACTGATCCGTTGCCGCCTGTCAGGTTATTGTAGAAGATGAAATCTTCAGGTCCACGTGATTTGCCGTTTTCCGCTGCAAGGAAAATGGACGCATCCAAGTCGAAGTCTCCTCCGCCGCTGTATTTATTGGTGTCCCATCCAAGCCCGACAAGGACTTTCGTTAATCCTGGATTGGTCTTTGTTAAATCGATTTTCTGGCCTTTAGTCAAATTGATCGATGTCATATTGAATTCCTCCTCAGATTAAGTAGCTTTGCGCTGGGTATCTTCGTATTTCTTCTGTAATTCTTCGATGCGCAAACGCCCTTGTTCGCGCATTTTACGGTTTTCATCTTCAATTGCACGGGTCTCATTCATGCCTTGCATAATCGTCTCCCATGTCTGCTCAATCGTTTCAATCTTGATGCTCGGCTGGCCTGACATGCGTGCGATATCGACGCTTTGGCGTGAGATATCATTGGCATTTTTCAGCAGCATTTCGTTTGTTCGGCGGTCAAGTTCATTCATGCCTTCAGCAACCAAACTTTGGCGTTTCGCGGCAATCGCATTGATCAAGCCTGTTTTGAAAATAGGGATTGTCGTGACGAAAGCGGAGTTGATCTTTCCGATAAGCTTCGTATTGCCGCGCTGCAGCATACGGATCTGCGGTGCTGACTGGTAGGAAACCTGCTTCGCCATCTCCAGATCATAGACGCGCTGTTCCAGCAATTCGATGGCGTTCTGCAATGAATTCAATTCCATCAGCGCCATTTGGTTGCCGCTTTCTGCTTTGGCTTGGACGCCCGGCAATTGCTGCTTCAGTTCATCGATTTTTACATCGCCTGCCGCGATGTATTTTTCCAGCTCCATAAAATACTGGAAGTTCTTGTCATACAATTCTTCCAACGTTGTAGTGGATTTCTTCATTTCGGATTCGTATTTCGTGATTTCAACGTAGACTTTATCAATTTCCGTTCCCATCGTTTGATACTTGCTGAATAATTGTTCGATCACTTTATTGCCTTTATTGAACATTTTGCTTAGAAAACCTTTTTTCTCCACAAAATCTTTTTTGTCGAATTTGTCCATGATTTTGCCGAGTTGCTTCAGCAGCTCACTGGACTCTTCCATGCTGTTCGCTTGGACCGTGTTCAAGACTTTGCCCGTAAATGCCGAAATTTCATTTGCCGGCTCGCGTCCAAACTCCAATAATTCAATTTGGTTTTTCGGATTGATTTTTGCAGCCAATTGCAGGACTTCCGGGTCTTTCTTCAGCTGAACTTTCAGTTCGTTTTCGTTCTGCATTGCTAGTTCTTGTTCTTCCATATGATTCGGCATCGTGTTCATCAACTTTCCCTCCTTTTATGGTTAAAGCCATTTTCTGAACATCTTTTTCACCACGGACGGTTCTCTATATGGTTCGTCGTAGCTTCTGTCGTCCAGCCAATGCGTGTCGATCAAATCCGCATCGATCCACCGTTCGATGTCTTGATGCGCTTGCGGATTGATGATGATTACATCCAATCCGAAAGTGTGGATCAAGGCGATCGCATTGGCATCTGCACGGCTCAATTCACCGTCTTTTTCTTCATTATAAAACAAGAGCGTCGGGACGAATTGCGGATAGTCGAATTGTTGGATCAGTTTGATGACCGGATCTGGCAGCGACATCGATTGCGAAAACTGGTACAGCTTCAAGTCTTCCAGAGACTCTCCCGATTGCGGGGAAAGCATCGGTTTTTCGACGTGGCGCGCGATGGCTTCGCATAACGCCGTCTGCAAACCTGTCGGCAGACGCCCGTATTTCCACCAATTGGCGGTCTTCATCTTTTCCGGATCCAAGCGGCCGTCTTTTCCCAGCGCTGCACGGTAATGGAATTGCTGATTGCCTTTCCGCTCTTCGATGAATGGGAAGCTGCGGACCAGCAGCGTGTCATCACGGTCGTCCAGGCCATGGATATTGTCCCAAAAACGCTTGCGGTCTTTTTCAATGCCCATCACTTTTGCAAAGACGACGGGAATGATGACGCTTCCACGTTCTACTGCGAATGAGGGCCGAACCATCGCCCGTTCTTTTGCCAATATAAAAGCTTCATCAATCGTCGTTTTCAAGCGCACTGACTTTGTTGTATAGGATTTGAATTGGAAAGGTTTGTACAGTCCTGAATCATCGTGATGCAATAGCCGGTCCACTTCCTGCGTTGCCCGGAAGGCGACAGTCCCAACTCTCTCCGGCCGTTCCAGCGGAAAAGGCGGCACCTCATCGGCTGTTATCTGGAAACTATGCGACGGCAGATCTTTCTCACCGAGAGCATCTTCCAGCCATTGCTTGCCTTCAGGGTCGTAGACAATCAGATGGAAGCCGAATTTCGCGGCGAATTTCATAAACCATTTTTCGCTTTCTGTCGTTTCCCCGTACCATAAAAATCCAGGCAAACCTTTTTCAAGCACCAATTTATCCAGCTCCGGCTCCACATGGTTGAACGTCCATTTCACGAGATCGGTTGCCACGCGCCGGAAAGAAGAAATCGTCGTGCTGCCGCCAGACTGCTCCTGGAATTCCTTCAACACGTCAATCATGATGAGGCGGATCCGCCGATTCAAGCCCGCGTCCTTCAATCGGGGAAGCAAACCCTTGCCATCCAGGAAGGCTACGATGCGGCTAGGGGACAGCCCCTTTTCCTTATTATTCATTTCGAATAAATCCTGAAGGCTGCGCAGACGCTCTCCTGAAATCTGCTTATTCAAGTTGCCTGAAAGGCGGATCAGCCGACCATCCGCTCCTTCCAGCAAATCATAAATAGCTGCGAAATAATCATCAGTATCCAGCGGCATGCCAAGAAATTGCCCCAGCAGCTGTGGATACGTTATGGTTTCGCCTTCCACTTTCGTTTCCGGATGCGCAACCAGCGGTTTAGCCAGCCATTCACCCAGTTTTTCCGGATCCCACGTTCTCACGCGGACCGGATGCAGTTGAACCATGGGAATCCCCCTCATCCTTTATTTATATTGCAAGACCACTTTCGCGATGCGTTCAAGAATTTCTTCCCCTGCTCTGATGCCGCTTTGTCTAGTGACTTCGATATGGGATGAAATCGCAATGCTGCTCTTCACTGCTTCCCCGTGGGCAGCAAATAGCCCCAAATCCGCACTTTCGAGAAGGCAATGGTCCAATAACGAATCTCCGGCCGCCGCAACAAAGCTTGCGTTGACACGTTCTTTTACATATTCCATAGCGCCTGCTTTCGTAATGCTGACTGGCATGAAGTAAAGCTTGCGCCCCTGCAAAGACATATCCCAACCGATTTCACGGAAAATCTTCGTGAATTCGCCTAATTTCTCTTCCGGAAACCGTTCGCGGTCGACAATCAGGTAAACAAACCAATTATCGGCCTGGCGCACACGCAGTACCCAATCTTCTGAAAAATGCTGCTCTATTTTCGGCATCAGTTCTTCGATGACCGTTTTATCACTGGTGCATTGCTGGCGCAGCTTTTCAGACCATTCCTTAATCGGCTGCCCATTTTCCAAGATGACGGCGCCATTTGAAACAACCGCGAAACGAGGCGCATCACCATCCTTAAAAATGCCAGTCACACGCTCGTATTGCGCTTGCGTCCTTGTTGTCACCGGCAGGAAAAATGCAGATTCCGACAGTTCCCATAACGCCTGCTGGCTTTTTTCGGTCATAAACGATTGCGGATTGCCTTCAAAACGCTCCACTTCACGCAACTCTGCCTCCGAGACATCAAGCCCCATTGATCGGCGGGAATAAATCAAAGTCTGATCCAGATCACTCGCAAAAAGGATTGTCATAATTCTTTCCCCGATCTGATCAAGCCGATTGCCTGATAAAATAAGGTTGGCACTTCTTCGACTTCGATGCCTTTTTCTTTCGCCAAAATCAAGATATGCTGCACATCCGGATTATCGAGTTCCCGGACATACACTTTCCATGGACTGCGGCGCAACAGGACGCGCGTCGTTTCGCCGACGCCTGGTTTGACCAAGTGGTAATCCCGTTCACTGTACATTTTATCGCCGATTTCTTCCACTTCACGCATGCCTTGCCAGGTCCGCTCTGCTGTTGCTGGAGAACTTTCGGCGGCTTTTTCCACCGCATCCGCTGTTCCCTTGAATTCAGCAGTTACCTGATTGATGAAATCATTGGATAAGTCATCCTGGAGCAGTTCGGCATAGAACTTCGCTCCGTGAAAATCATCTTTGCCAACGTATTTTTCATTTAAAATGGTTCGGCTCACGAGCCCGGACACTGTGGCGTTCAAACAAGCGCTTGGAATCAGGAAATCTTCCCTTGTACCAAACAACACGGCACATGCGCCGGGATCGGCCAAGACCGCCATATCATCTTTCAGGCTCCAGCCATTTTTCTCGTTCAAAAGCGCAACTGATTTGGTCAGTTCTTTTTGGATGGCACCTTTTCCAGTCCAGCCGTCAACGAATTGAATGCGGCTTTCTGGATGTTTTCCGCAGATAGCTTCCATCGCTTTTTCATCGATGCCTTTATCCCGCAGAATCGACACGCTGTAATGCGGCCAATCCATGCCCAAAATCTGCTGAGCGTATCGGCGGATTAAAATGCCGATCGGGCTGCCGGCGCGCGCAAGAGAAACCAATACAATATCATCTGTCCCCGCATTCATATGGATGCGGCGCGCCACAAGGCCCACCAGAGAACCCAAATATGACTTGGTTTTTTCGACCGTAGCATGATACAGTTTTGTGTATTCCTGGGACGGTACGTATTCAATCGGCAGACGCTCTGCATAATGCGCTCCCGCTTGAACCGCTTGTTCACGTTCTTCAAGTGTACTTTCGGTAAAATCATCTGTTACATCTTTCAATAAAAAAGTGATATCTTCCTTCGAATAGCTTGTTTTGACCAATCCTGCTTCAATCATCAGGCTCCGTCCCCCGCTTTCTTGTTCGTCAGAGAAATCCATTTGACAGGCGCTTTTTTCTCTAAATAAGAAATCAGCGGCTGCCAGTCTTGTTCTAATGTGACAGACTCAGCCAGCAAATATATCGTTGTTATATCAAGCTTATGCACGTTATAGAGGAACTGGTTCACCCCGTCAGCATCAGGCAAGCTGAATTTCACTTTTTCTTTGATCGGATATTCTTTGGTATCAGAAGCAAAAATCGGGCTTCGCGTAGTTGTTTGGACAAGTGCGTGGCTGTCCAGTTCCAAAGCAAAGCGGAGCGGCAAATACATATTCTCTCCGATTCCGATTACCAGCGGCTTTTCATTTGCTGTCAGCTCTCCGGCCAGCGCTGTAGCCTGTTTTGCCCAACTGGCGATTTCGAGATGGGCAGTGCTGGACAAGCCGAAGCGGCCAGTCAGCGGAATATATCTGTGCCCCGTAGCCGATTGATGCGGCAATGGTTTTACAAATGCGATTTCTTCCAATTGCGCGCCGCTCGTTCCTGATAAATTCTCCAGCTCTCCGTCTTCAGGCGATGAACCGTGCCGAAGTTCGAATTCTCCATCCATTAAAGCAAGGACTGCGATGCTGATGTTTCGGTCCACTTCAAGCTGGCCGACATTTTGCCGCTGTTTTTCATTTCGCCAATCGAGTATCGACAAGGATGTATATTTTTTGCCCGGGAATTGATCATCCAGGGCTTTTATGAGATTGATCAAGGTATTGCCCGTAGAGATCTCGTCATCAATAAGTACGATGGCTTCCGCATCTTCGAGCATTCCTTTTGGAGCATAAACTCTGTGGGAAGTCGCGTGGGAATGTTCTTCTTCGAAAACAAAAGATGGAACCAGCTCGTTTATGTTTTCTCGTGTTGTATGGATATAAAAAGCATCTTCAAAATGCTGGAAAACAGAATGGCCCAATCCGGTAGCCGTTTCCGCCATCCCGATAAAAACCGTTTTCTCCGGCAAAGCGACCCGATACTCCAATGCTTTTTTCAGCAAAGCCGGATCGGGAACTCCCTTCCCGATCATGTGCGCCAGCTTTTGTGTCTGCGGCGGGGCAGGGAGATTCTCTTTTTCCATCAGCAAAGAAGCCAGCAAAGTACCGGTGCCCAAAGCAACGGCTGGATTGACCGCTAAGTGTTTGGCAATCAGCTTGCTGACAAATAGGAATTGCCGCTTTTTATTGACCCGAAGAGCCATCGAAAAAAGCGATTCCACCGGCAGCCCCTGAAAAGATCGGTTCACTTTCACCAATAATTCCAGAGAGTCCCATAATTTATAATTGTTTTGATAATTGACTTGCTCGAATGTGGTTGAGGACATCGATTGGTTTAAAGTTTTCATTCAGCACCCCATAGACTTCCGCCTGGGCAGCAATTTTCTTTGCCCAGCTCAAATGCGGTTTTACTTCGTTCATTTTGTTGCGGGTCGGGCTTTGCAGTACGCCATTATGCGAATCGCTTTCAGACAGAATCAATGCCGCATCTGTATAAGTTTCGAGCGAAACGATATAACCGGCATTTACGATCATTATTTGGGACGGGTGGATGCACGTTTTGCCTTTGAAACCGTTAAGGGCATCCAATTGCACTTCTTCCCATAGCACCTTCTCTGGAATGCTTGCGAGCCAGCCTTGCCGGTCGGCAGAGAAATGTTCATACACAGGCCCTGACACGGTAAAACCGTCTTCGGCTCTGCCGAACCGGTTCAGTACATCGGCTAAGCAGTCCCTGATTACGTGGACATCGTAAATTGTCCGATCTGCGGGACGGCGCAACCCGTACAAACTCGAAAAATCGGTGGCACCGACTCGGACCGTCAAAACCCGGTCCACTTCCGCCAATAATATTTCATGGATTTCCTGCAGCGCTTGGCTGCGGGTTTCGGAATATAGCACTTCTTTCGTTTCAAGAAGCGGGAGAGCGTATAAATTGCGCCCTGCCGCCGCACTGGCGCGGTCAAGCGCTGGAAAGAATGCCAAAAGGTTTTCCGGTTCGCATTTCGGAAAGACGATGCCGGTCAAAACGCTTAAGGAGGTGCCGCATAAAGCCGTCATCTTGTCGAGTTGCTGCACATTGCGGATCCGCAGGAAAAGAGCCGGTCCAGCCTCTAGCTGAAACACCTTCGCTTTTTCCAACTTCTTCAGCTCCTGAACGACATTTTCTTCCGCCTCCAATAGCTGCGAGTCTGCAACAGCATCCTCCAGGCAAACGATCAACGTCGTCAACCCAGCAAACGCATCGCGGCTGTATTGTCCGGATAATATCTTATTGGCGAAATCCTGCCTCGAACCAGGCGTGTACAGCGCAGCTCCCAAAGCCAATCCCAATGTTTCCCGTTCTGCATCTCGGTTGAATTCTGCCGGGGTATATTTAAAAAAGGTTTTTAAATCAGAATCGTTCAATACGCCAAAATGTTTCATAACTTCTTTCCTCCCGGCCCCGCCGCAACAGCAAGCACCTAAAATTAATAGCGGAATTAATGGATAAAAAAAGCAAGGAGACAGCCTCCTTGCTTTTCTGCTTTCAAATCAGCTGTCGAGGCCGAAGTCTTTGACGAGTGAGCCAAGGCGCCCTGATAGCCGCTGCCGATTGCATTGAATTTCCATTCAGCACCATGGCGGTAAAGTTCCCCAACGACAATCGCTGTTTCAATTGAGAAGTCTTCTCCAAGATCGTAGCGGATCAGCTCTTCATTGGAATCGCCGTTGACGATGCGAACGTAAGAATTGCTTACTTGGCCGAAGTTTTGGCCGCGGTTTTCCGCATCGTGGATCGTGATCGCGAACGTCACGCGTTCGATTGTTGATGGAATTGTCGACAAGGTAACTTTGACTTGCTCATCGTCCCCGTCGCCTTCACCTGTTTTGTTGTCGCCTGTATGCTCTACTGAACCGGCGGCGCCAATCGTGTTGTTGTAGAAAATAAAGTCAGCTTCAGAAGCTGCTTTGCCGTCTGCGTTTAAAAGAAATACCGATGAATCCAAGTCAAAGTCTTGGCCTCCGTCATATTTGTTCGTATCCCAGCCTAATCCGACAACTACATTCGTAAGACCCGGATTTGATTTCGTTAAATCTACTTTTTGACCTTTTGATAAATTGATTGCCATTGCGCATGCACTCCTTAAGCGTATTTGTTTGCGATTGAGCCGATATCTGCATCCACTGTGCCTTCACCGATAGCGGAAAATTTCCATTCTGAGCCTTGGCGATAAAGTTCCCCAGGAATCAATGACATTTTTCCTGCATAATTCTCAGTGAGGTTGTAATGGATAAGTTCTTCTTTGGATTGGTTGTCCACTAAACGGATAAAAGCGTTCTGGATCATGCCGAAATCCTGTTTCTTCTGTTTTGCGTTATAGATATTGACAACGAAGACCAGACGGTGGACTGATGGCGAAATCTTTTTCAAATCGATTTGGATCGTTTCGTCATCGCCTTCGCCAGCTCCTGTCAAGTTATCGCCTGAATGGACAACGCTGCCATCTTTGCTTTTCTTGTTGCCGAAATAGATCAGGTTTTCTTTGCCTTTCAGTTTGCCGTTCTCATCCAATAGGATAACTGAAGCGTCGCAGTCCACTTCTGAACCGCCTCCTGCGCCTCCACCAAGCAAGCCGCCCAAAAATCCGCCGCTTTTCTTCGTTTCAACAGGGTCCCAGCCCAATCCGACCATAATGCTTGATAGAGAGGAACGTCCTTTTGTTAAATCGATCTTTTGACCTTTTACCAGGTTAATAGCCATTCTTTTTGCACTCTCCATTCATTTTTATGTACTCTTTTATAAGTCTATTTGTAAATCCGGAAAATTTCAATTATTAAGGGTTTCCAATCCCAATTGCAGCTGGAACCGTTTTACCAATTCTGCGTCTTGTATATATAGGATGAGTTAAAGAAGCACCTTTTTATCCCTCGCTTCGGGACATCAAAATGAGCTGCTCCTGCACAAAATCATCAAAAAGTCTTGTGCCGCATTTTTCCTAAGATTGAAAAGCCCCCACCGCCGCAGCTCCGGAATAACAGCCGGTATTATTCTATACGTTCATCGGGCAAATAAGTTTCGTTTATGCAGCAAGAGAATTGCATATTAATAAAATGCGATGGGTAAACAACTACAGACAACCTAATTTACCGAACGTTTACCTGAAAGGAGCCCTTTATGTGGTATTGATCTCCATAGTCGTTCCAGCTTATAACGAAGAAGTCAGTATCAAATCATTTGAAGAAAGATTAAAGTGCCAGATGAAATTCCTTTTAGCTATCAGCAATGTGGATGAGTACGATGCACCTTAAGCGCTTGAATACGGAATTCAACCGCTTTGTCGTTGTCGGAGTCATCAACACCCTCACTTATTACAGCATCTATTTGCTGCTCCATAAAGGAGCTGGGCTGCCGTATCTGCTGGCACATGTCCTCGGCTTTCTGATTTCTCTAAATGTCTCGTTCTTCTTAAACTCTTACGTTACGTACAAAGTAAAGCCGACGCTTAAAAAATATCTTTATTTCCCGTTGACACAGGTAGTCAATATGTCCGTTTCCACCGTCCTCATTTATGTTTTTGTGGAATTCATGCATCTAAGCAGCAACATCGCTCCATTCGCGGCCGTTCTGTTTACAGTGCCGATTACGTTTCTTGTTTCGAGCAGAATCATGAAAGGGCCGCCACGTTCCAAATAACCTGAAAGCTGGTGATAACATGCAGTGGAAATACCCGAATGTCCTTTTGTTCTTCAGCTGCCTTGTTTTGTCAGCTGCCGGACACGCGGTTTTCCTTTCACAATGGGTGCGCGGCCATTTTATGATTGGTATTGATGACGGTGCTTCCCAGATGATGCCGTTCAAAAAGCTTTTGTATGAACAATACAGCAGCGGCGAATTTTTCTATTCATTCGATTTCGGCCTTGGCGCAGGGACGTTCAGTGAACTCTCCTATTATTTTTCCACATCGATCGTTTTTCTGATTACGGCCGCTGTGGTGTTTGCTCTTGAAAGTCTCCACGTCATCGAATCGACAGATGTGCTGTTTTGGGCCAATGCCGCTGTTTTTATCAGCATCATTCGATTGGCTTTCGTTTTGTTCATTACTGCCAGAGTGTTCGCCTATATGGGCATTTCCAGGCTTTCCGCGTTTACTGGCGCTGCGCTTTACGGCTTGTCGGGCATGTATTTTCGCCATACAGTGTATTGGGAATTCTTTGCTGACGCCTATTTATGGCTGCCGCTGCTGATTCTTGGTGTGGAAAAAGTTTTCAGGGAGCAAAAACCTGGCTGGTTCCTATTTGCCATAGCCATTTCGCTGATCGACAACTTCTATTTTGCATACATCAATATGATGCTCACTGCCATATACATAACGGTGCGCCTTTTTTTCCCGCTAACTGAATCGGAAATTCCAAAAAGGAAAGCCATCGGCACTTTTTTTGTTTTTGGCCTTCTCGGGCTTGGCATCAGTGCAATATCTTTTGTGCCAGCGGTCTATGCCTATCTGAACAATCATCGTCCAGCTTTCCAACAAGCCATCGAGTGGGTGAATTTGACGGATAACATCCTGTTCACCAGCCGCTACATTGTTTTGCCAGCGATTTTTTTGCTATTTTGGACGATTCCCGCTTTCTATCGGAGCCGCTTGTTCCGCTTATTCGCTTTGTTCGCATTAATCGGTGTGCTGCTTCACTACAGCCCGATTGCGGCAAGCCTTTTCAACGGCTTCTCCGCTCCGCAATACCGTTGGGAATATTTCATGGCATTTGTGAGCGGCGGCGCAGTAGCGGCAGGCTTGGAACGCATTGGCGGCCTCACCATGCGCCAGCTCATTGCATCTTCCGCCTTTGCCCTGCTGGCCTACAACTTGGCTATTCGCATAGACCAAGGTTTTGACGCTGGATCATGGCAAGCGGTATTTGTTTCACTATCACTGCCGGCAGCCATACTGCTGCTCGCGGCGGCCATTCGCTGGCCGCGGCCGCTGCTGAAAAAAATCTTGGCCGTCTATATAGTAGCTTCCGCTGTCGTGTTTGCAAATTTCTATCAGGCCGATACGATTCTTGAAACTGGCCGCATAAAAAATGTGAACGAAGAGCTGCTTACTACTGGGGGCTATGATTCTCTCGAGATCAGAAGTTTGCTGGAAGAAATCCATGCGCAGGAAAGCGATCCGATATACCGCATCGACTGGATGGAAGACGTACGCAACAATACACCGATTGTTCAGGAATTCCGTGGGCTTAGCGCATATTCCAGCATTCTGAATAAAAATTTATTGTATTTTTACCTATATGATCTGGAAATCGATATGGGCCGTGAAAGTGTCAGCCGTTATGCGTCACTCGGCAACCGCGCCAATCTTCACAGCCTGCTGCAAGGCAAATACACCATCATGGAAAAAGGCGATCCGAATGTTCCCTATGGCTTCGAAGAGCTGACCGCTTCGGAAAACTTTGTCGTCTACCGAAACACCAATAACCTGCCTTTCGCCCGTTCCGCTTCTGACTCTTATTCCGAAGCAGGGCTCGAAACATCTTCTCCACTCGTTCGGGAACACGCCATGCTGAACGGAATCGTGCTGGACGGCGACGGCGGCCCTGCCCCGCTGTCGACGGCGGATCACACGCAGCAATATCAAATCCAGGAACAAGCTGCCGTATACGATAATGGCTTATTGGAAGTCCAAGGCGAAACCGGCGGAATCGATTTGACGCGTAAAGACGGTGCATTTACTGAAGGCGACCTTTACGTATCATTCCATTTGGAGAACGAAGCTGCGAGTGAAGGATTCATCCTGACAGTGAACGGCTATGAAACAAGCCGCAAAGCGAACGATTCCATCTACCGGACATATGTCGACGACTTGACCATCCGCATTCCGGCCGATGACACGATCCAAATCCGGCTGCCCCAAGGCAGTTACCGGCTGACAGAACTCCAGGTTTTTGAGGAAGCTTACGAAGTGCTGGAAGCTCAGGCGCAAAAATCTTCAAATGCGGCAAATATCGAAATCGACGGCAGTACAGTCACGCTCGATTACGATAACGTTGAGCAGGATGAGTATTTATTGCTTAACATCCCTTATGAGCGCGGATGGAAAGCATCCGTAAACGGTGAACCTGCAACGGTGCTGAAAGCCAATTATGCATTTGTCGCCGTGCCCATTAAAACGGGTATGAACGCAGTTGAATTCACTTACAGGCCGCCTTATTTTGGCATTGCTTCAGCTGTCAGCCTCTTGTCAGCGCTTGTCGGGCTATTTTATATCTTCTTCAGGAAAAGGCAGTCCGGTTCGTAGTTTTGGAATGGCTTCGCGTTATAGCGTTTAGCGGATGGCGCAGCGGGAATATTGACTTTATAGCTAACCGAACCAAGGAGGAATCCATCATGGCAGAAGATAAATTCGAAAAAATCGACAAAGAAATTGAACCGCAGGAACAGTCGCACCAGCCTGGCTCTGAAAGAGAAATGTCTCCAGAACCGATTTACGATGATAAAGATTACAAAGGCTCAGGCAAACTCAAAGGCAAAACAGCGTTGATTACCGGCGGCGACAGCGGAATTGGCCGTGCCGTAGCAGTAGCGTTTGCAAAAGAAGGGGCAAATGTCGCCATCGCTTACTTGGATGAGCATGATGACGCAGAGGATACAGTTAAAGCCATCGAATCTTATGGCGCTAAAGCGTTCAAATCAGCAACGGACATCGGTGACTCTGAAAATTGCCAAAAGCTCGTTGATGACGTCATCGCTGAATTTGGCGGACTGAACATTCTAGTCAACAATGCAGGCAAGCAATTTCCGCAGGATGACTTCCTGGCAATTACGCCCGATCAATTAATGGAAACATTCGAAACGAATATATTCAGTATGTTTTACTTGAGCCAAGCAGCGGTACCGCATATGCAAAAAGGCGATTCGATCATCAATACGTCATCGGTTACTGCTTACCGCGGCTCATCGTCACTCATCGATTATTCATCGACAAAAGGTGCAATCACCGCCTTTACACGCTCGCTTTCCCAAAACCTTGCAGACAAAGGCATTCGCGTCAACTCCGTGGCACCAGGGCCGATTTGGACTCCGCTTATCCCGGCAACATTCGATGCTGAAAAAGTCGGCAAGCACGGCGGCGAAACAGCGATGGAACGCCGCGGACAGCCTTCAGAAGTGGCACCGGCCTATGTCTATTTCGCATCAAAAGATTCAACTTATGTGACCGGCCAGGCAATCCATGTCAACGGTGGCGACTTTATCACATCCTAAACAATAAAGAAAACCGCTAAAGCTTCGGCTTCAGCGGTTTTTTACGTTTTTTTCGATGGTCGGCGGATAAAACAACACTTCCATCGAAGAGCTGTAATGGGTTACCGGACGCAGTCGATGCAATTGTTCGGGCAGAAAACCAGCAAGAGAATTTTCTGTAATTTCTCCTTTAACATATTGAAGGCGCCAAGGTAGATGCCCGATATCCAGGCGGTAAAGCCTGTTTCCAGGTTTAGTCCATAGGCTGTAGCGCTCTGTCAGCCAAATCTCTAAAGGGGCAGGTTCAATAATGGCTGCTTGGGGTTCGTAAACCAGTTCAATTTCTTCAATTCCATGCGCTTCACTATGCCTGCTCTTGAACCTGATCCGCGTTCCTTGCTTAACCATTTCGATGCGCGCCTGTCGGTATGGCAAAAAGCTGCCGAGAGACGCTGTCTGAACAGCTGCCAGACTGTTTGCATCCATTGAAAAAAAGTAGACGCCGCGCCGATTGTCGTACCGGACATACGTCCTGACGTTAAGCTGCAAAAATGTCCGCATTCCCGGCACCGCAGGCATGCCCCGAATATGCGTATCGCGTGCCTTGAACAGCACAGCGCTTATCCATGCTTTTCCACCGTACAGATCCAATTCCAATTCAGGAGGCAGCATTCCGCAAAGCCAATCTGCGGGAACCGCCCAATGCAAAAACAGCACATCCTGCAATTGCTGCGACATGATCCATTTTCTTCTGTCCATCTTCCTATCCCCTTTGGACATTCAAATGAGCCTCTTTATCAAAGAGCTTCGGGGCAAGTATCCTTCAAAACGCTCTTGCTGATTAACTACAGGCAGCTGTTATTTTTTCGATGGAAATTTTTCGCCTGGATGCCCACCATCGTAATCGGAATCGTTGCCGCCTTCATTGAACGATCCGCTTCCTTCAGCTTCAGCATCCGATTGTTCCTCTTCATATCCGCCTGGATGCCCTCCGTCGTAATCCGAGTCGTTGCCGCCAGCGTTAAAACGAGGTTTTTGCCGTTTTTCCTCTTTTGTATACTTTTCTTCGTCGCGCTCTTTGTTTTCATCAGCCATTTTATATTCCCCTTTCTCTCCAGTGCTTCTTTCTTATTATCTGAATACCCACACTATAGGAGGTGAAACAGATTTTGTTAATCCGTAGAACTCTTTCCTACGAAAGTAACAAACCTTATTCGGAAGTTCTTTGACACTCCCATTAATGCGTTTGTTAAAACGTTTCAGGAGAGGCTGAAAGGGTAAATAGACTAATAGATATAAAGACTCTGAGGAGGTATAAACGATGGCAAAAGTTTTAGCCGTTCTATCTGGCGGATATGCAGATGAAGAAAATAATTACGTAACTGGATGGTGGGCGGAAGAATTGTTCGCTCCAGTATTAGCGCTGGAAAAAGAAGGGCATACAGTCGGCCTTGCTTCTCCAAAAGGCGGAAAGCCAGTTGTTGACCCGATGAGCTTGAGCAAAGAATATGACCCTGAAGGCAAATACAAGGAATTATACGACTCCGGCATTGCAGACAAAACGACACCGATTGTTGACGTCAAAGCGAGCGATTACGATGCCATTATGATTGTCGGCGGACACGGCGCCATGTTCGACTTAGCGCATGACCCGGATTTGCATGCCGTCATCAACGTTGTCTATGAAACGGGCGGAATCGTTTCTGCTGTTTGCCACGGACCCGCACCGCTCGTCTATACCAAGACCAAAGATGGCCGTGGAATTTTAGAGGGCTTGAAGGTGACAGGCTATCCAAATAAATTCGAACCTGAAGAAGTAGTTGGCCTGCTGCCATTCAGCCTTGAAGATGAAATGAAGAAAATCGCGAACTATGAACCGGCTTCTGATAAAGAGCAATACGCCGTATGGGGCAGCGATCAGATTTTAACCGGACGTGATCCACAGTCTTCTCCGCTGTTCGGCAAAGAATTGGCAGAGAAATTGACAAGCCTTGAAAAAAAGGAAGAAGAAAAATTCTTTAAGTGAACTGTATTATTGATGTTTTTCAATCAATCTGCTATAAAAAGAGGAGGAAATTCACATGACAGAAAAGGATCCAAAAGAAGAAGAATACGCAAGAGCCAAGAAGTCGGAAATGCAAGGACCCCCCGCACAAAAAGAAGGGCTCGAAGAACCGAAGACCAAGGGCTATAAACCCATTCAAATTGGTATCGTCATTTTTGTCATATTGGTATTGATCCTTATTATTACTGGTATAAGTTCCGATATGTGGGGACTTTTCGGCTGATTGCTTCCAAGCAATCAGTTTTTTATTTGCTTGGACTTCAGCAGTCTCCCAATGTTGAAAAGCAATCTTTATACTATTAATTATTTGATTTTTCTGTTAATATTATATCAACAAGAGTGGCGCAGGGAGGCGTGCAATATGAATCAGCAGGAACCTTTGGAAAAAGAGGAATTGCCAACCACCCCAGACACTGCCGAGCCGGTCGAACCACCGCCGCATCATCACCATATGCACCACATGGAAGGCCTGGAAGAGCCGAAAATCAAGAATTACAAAGCGATACAAGTCGGCGTAGTTATTTTTTCAATCGCCATATTGGCATTGATCTATTTCGGAATCACTTCGAATATGTGGGGATTAATGGATTGATGAAAGCGGCGGAATAAGAGATATGCACAAAAAAGAGGATGCAAATGCGCATCCTCTTTTTGTGCTAAAGGCTTTCGTTCAATTCGAGTTCAAAATCCATCAATTCGCCGTTGCGGTATGCTTTCACTTTCAATCTATCCCCTACTTCTGTTTCATTGTATAGATGCTGGCGAAGTTCCTGGATCGACGTTACAGGCTTGCCGTCCATCTCGACGATGACATCGAATTGCTGGAGCCCTGCTTTGTCCGCTCCAGAACTTGGCGAGACTTCATTGACCACAATTCCGCCTTTCACGTTTTCAGGAAGTTTCAGCTCGCTTTGCCGTGCTTGCGGCGGAACTTCGGACAGATCCAGAATGCTGACGCCCATTGACGGACGTTCCACCGATCCTTTCGATTCCAAATCCTCGATTACCGGGATGGCTGAATTGATCGGAATGGCAAGGCCGATGCCTTCGACCGCATCCTGTGCTATTTTCATTGAATTGATGCCGATCAGCTGGCCTTGGCTATTGATCAACGCACCACCGCTATTGCCGGGATTGATGGCTGCGTCTGTCTGGAGGACTTCTGCCTGCCAATCCTCTGTTCCATCTTCATTGATATCGATTGGCACGAGCCGTTCGGTTCCAGAAATGACGCCCGTCGTCACCGATCCCGAAAATTGAAGGCCCAGCGGATTGCCGATAGCGATTGCCGGCTCGCCTGCCTTAAGGACAGACGAGTCACCGAACTCGATGACAGTCGTAATTTGTTCAGAAGGCACTTTCAGCACAGCAAGGTCCGTCCACACGTCCGTGCCCAGCACTTCCGCATCCAGTTCCGTTTCGTCAGCAAGTGTCACCTTCACTTTTTCCGCACCTTCGACGACGTGGTTATTGGTGACGACATATGCCCAATCCCCGGTTTTTTTATAAATTACGCCTGATCCCGCTCCAGCCTCCTGTGCGCCCGACTCGGCTGTCGGCATGAACGGACTTTGCTGTGCGGTCTGCAAATTCGTTACTCCTACGACAGCTCCTGAAGTTTTTTCAACCGTCTCTGTAATATCAGTAGTGACGATATTCGTGCTTCCTTGTACGCCGCTTGCTGTTTCAGCAATGGTTGCGCCGTTGTCTGCGGCCGGATCAACATCCGTGAATTCCGGCAGAACGACGCCCATCAGAAGCGCTCCTGCAATCAATCCCATAAAGCTGGAAGCAAAGTAACCTGTCCGTTTTTTCTTCGGTTCACTTGAATTGTAATAACCCATATTAATTTCCTCCTTCTGACAGTGTGTTTTCAATGTCATAAGACGCCTGTTTTTTAGAAAGCCACGTTGTGTATTCACTGTTCAATTGCTCTTCGAACAATAGCTCTTTAATTTCTTCTTTGCTGTTTTCAAGTGTAGCTGCAGCAGCTTCTGTCTTGCCGGTCACTTTGATAATGTGGAAACCGAATTCCGTTTCGACCGGCTTGCTGATGTCGTCCACTTTCATGGCAAATGCCGCTTCCTCGAAAGCAGGGGCCATTTCACCAGCTCCGAATGCCCCAAGCTCTCCGCCATTCTCTGCACTTGCTGTATCCGTCGAATACTCTTTTGCCAATTCGGCGAAGTCTCCGCCTTCAGCAAGCTTGGCTTGCACTTCTTCCGCCTCTTCTTTTGTCGCGGTCAGGATGTGGCTCGCTTCCACTTGTTCGCTTTGCCCCAGTGACTCCTTGTTTTCATCAAAATAAGTTTGAATTTGCTCATCCGTAATTTCAATGCCTGGGCCGATCAGTTTCTCGATCTTCACATAGGTCTGGACTTCTTCCTTTAGGGATTCAACTGTCATTCCGCTTGCGGCTAACGCCGAATCCAGTTCCTCAGCACCGCCGTATTGCTCTTCGTAGACCGCAATTTCAGCCTCAATTTCTTCGTCTGAAACCGTGATATCCTCTTTTTCAGCTTCCTGCCGGACAATTTCCTCTGAAATCATCAAATCGAGCGTTTCAGTTCCGTTTGTTTTCAGCATTTGAGCGTACAGCTCATCTTTGCTGATTTCTTTGCCATTAACACTTGCCACTCCATTGTTTTGTCCAAAACTCATCAGCAAGAATATCGCTGATGCAGCTATTACTCCAATTGCAATGTATATCGCTTTTTTCATTTCGCAAGCCCTCTTTCTATCTGATTACTAACATCGTAACAAGCAATTATGAATAAACTATGACCAAAGCTGTAACAATTAGGGAAATAAAAAGACAGTTTGGCCGACTGGCTCAAACTGTCTCTTTATGCGGCAGTTGGATCAGGAAAATCGTACCTTTGCCTTTCTCGCTTTGCACACGGATGTCCCCGCCGTGCAATGTCACCAATTGCTTAACGATCGATAGACCAAGACCGAATTGGCCGCTCCCGCGCGATAAATCCGCTTTGTAGAAGCGGCGCCAAATCAAATCGATTTCTTGGACATCAATCCCTTCGCCCGTGTCTTTCACTTCGATCGCCATACCGCCCGGCTCGCTGTATGCCCGCAAGGAAATCAGCCCATCCGCTGTAAACTGAATGCTGTTTTTCACAATGTTCGTCAAAACCTGGATCAGCCGGTCCATGTCTCCGTAAATCACCTGTCCGGGTTCTGAGGCTATTTCGATGCGATTTCCTTTTTCAGCCGCTTGCATCTCCAGCTGCTCCTGAATAATTTCAAGCAATTCTTCTGCCTCAATCTCTTCTTTCGTTAGCGTCACTTGGTTTGAACGGATTTTTTCATAATCCAGGTTTTCATTGACGAGGCGGATGAGGCGTTTCGTTTCATCGCTGACCAACCGGATGCCTTTTTCACGCTGCTCTTCCGCAATCATATTATTGCGCAGCCCTTCAATGACACCGGCAATGGTCGTCAACGGCGTACGCATTTCGTGCGAGACGTCCGCCATGAACTGGCGCCTTCTGTTTTCCAATCCTTCAATTTCTTCATTCGACTGCTGCAGCCTTTTGGCCATCTGGTTGAAATCCTTCGACAAATCGCCGAATTCATCAAAATCGGATTCCGGCAAATTGACTGCGTAATTTCCTTCGCTGATCATTCCCGCAGCTTCCTGCATGCGTTTCAAACGGCTGACATGCAGTTTCGACAATAGCAGACTGAGCAGCAATGCCACTGCCAATGCGATGAGTATTGTCGTTAACAGCGACTTATTGAGTTCGGCAATCATTTCGCTCGTGCCGCTGACAGGCGAGGCAAGGAGCACTCCGCCGGCCAATTGGCCATTGTCGGCATATGGCATCGCCACAAAAGTTACGGTATTCTCAAATCGTTCAACATCCCGGTTGACGACAAGTGTTTCTCCACGCTCAATGACGTCCCATTCCTCCGTCGTCAATTCAACAGGCGGAAATGCCCCGGAAACCGGGTACAAAATGCGGCTTTGCTGGTCGAAGACGATAAAATTAATGTTTTGAGCTTCCAGAATGGACACGTAGGACTGAAGATTGGTGCCCGGCCGCGGCGCTTCCAGCTCCTGCAAAATCTTGACGCCATAGCTTTCCAGTTCTGCCGCCTTGTCTTCGTAAGCAAAATCTTCCACGTAATTGACGAACAATAAACTCAATATAAAGAATGCAATGAGCAGGATGCTCAAATGGCTCGCAATCAATTGGTAAAAATAATTAATCCGCATATTCTTCAAATTTATAGCCAACTCCCCAGACGGTATGGAAAAATTGTTCCCCGCCTGCTATTTTTTTGCGCAGACGCTTAATGTGCACATCAACGGTCCGTTCGTCTCCGTAATATTGGTAGCCCCACACTTGCTCCAGAAGCTGTTCGCGGCTGAATACCTGTTTTGGGTGCTGCATGAAGAACAGCAGCAGTTCGAACTCTTTCGGCGTCAAATTCTGTACCGGTTCCCCGTCTTTCTGCACTTCCCGCGTTTCTTTATTGACCGCAAAATGCTCCGTGCGGACTGTTTCTTTCGGCGCTTCCGCTTTTTGTGAACGCCGCATGACCGCTTTGATGCGCGCCATAAGCGTCAGCGGGCTGAAAGGTTTTGTCACGTAATCATCTGCGCCCATCTCGAACCCGATGACTTGGTCCGATTCACTGTCTTTGGCTGTCAGCATGATGATTGGCACCGAATCTCCGAGTTCCCGGATTTTCCGGCATAACGCAATTCCGTCCATCCCTGGCAGCATCCAGTCCAATATCAATAAATCATAATCGCCTTGTCTGTATTTTGCGAACCCTTCCAGGCCGTCCGCTGCAAAATCACCGGCAATCGCTTCTTTTTGAAAAAACAATTCCAACATGGAACTAACGCTCGGATTGTCTTCCACCACTAATATTTTCATCCTGTACCTCCGGCATCTGTTTCTTTTAAAGTAAAGCAGGCGGGCAAAAGACGCAAGTACATAGAAAAACCGCCCTATGTAAAAGAGCGGTTTTTGCGTCTACGCCTTTTTCTCGCGCGCTTTGTATTTCTCGAACAAATCGCCGATCATGTCGTAATCGATGGCAATATTGTTCTCGTAGGCATATCTTACGCCATAACCCAATGCCAGGGTCATTGCGGATGCTACGGTGCCGCCGATAACAGACCCGGCGCCCGGGATGAATTTCAATGCCTGGCGGTAAAGTGTATGGCCAATTGTCTGGGTCGCCGTGATGACAATCATGTCTTTCGCCGCTTTTTTGCTGAGCGGTTTATCGTACAGCTTCGAAAGCTTGATGATCAAGCCGACTTGCAGCGAGGTCAGCGGAATGATGTCCGAACCGGGAATCGGGGAAGCTCCGATGACGCCGGCCGAAACGCCAGCACCGATGATCCAGCGGTTCGCAGCGGCTGATTTCTCTTTCATGCTTTTAGCGAAGAGCAGGTCTTTACCTTTCTTTTCGAGCAAAAAAAGGATTTCCTTCTTCAAAGTTTCCAGATTCTCTCCTGTTTTCGATGAAATTGGAATCACCTTATATTTGCCGCCCGTATGGTTTTTGACAAATTCGATGATGGACGGAATGTCTTCTGCCGCGTCTATTTTGTTCAAGACGATCAGGATGTCCTTGTTATGCTTTTCAATTCCCGCAAACTTTTCCTTCTCGCTTTCCGAAAAAACAGTCCCTGCTGCATTCAGGAAAAACAGCACGACATCCGATTGCTGGACAAATTCCAAGGTCTTTTTAGGATTTTCGTCATTCGGGTCGTTCAACCCAGGTGTATCCATGAACTTGATATTCTCCAAGCCTTCCAAATTATACGGGTCGACGCTCACGGTTTCCCCTGGCATTGGATTGGTGCTTGCAATATCTTTGCCGATGATTTTATTGACCGTCGAAGATTTGCCGGCATTGACTTCGCCAATCAACGAAATCAGCAGCTCCTGCTCAAGCATGTCGTTGACTTTTTTCATCTCGTTTTCAAACATTGAATCCATCACACGGCTTACTTCTTCTTCAAAACTCTTTGCCATCGTCTAATCCCCCTTGATAAATCTTCTTTATGAATAGTATAAGCAATGATGCGATTTACGCATACCGTTACTTGTCGATGTATGGTTTCAGCAAGGCATCGCCATATTTCAAAATTTCCTGCGCATTGCGGATATGCTTTTTAGTCGCACTGTTTTTCGCGCGTTTTTCCATGGTTTTCATATCCCGCAATTCATCTGGCAATTTCGCTCCCGGCGCTTTGTACAATTGTTCAGACTGGACGAATGATCCGCCCGGCATGTAATAACGCATCGCCAGCAGGTTTTTTTCATACTCGAACAGATTATGGCCCATCATCGGAGTTGCATGCTCCACACCGAGCAAGGCGAGCGTAGTCGGCATAATATCCACTTGTCCGCCAAGACGGCTGAATTCTTCTCCTTCGAACAAACCGTCTCCTGCCATCACAAGCGGCACTGTCAGGCGTTCTTTCATCGTATACGGATGGCCAAGGAAATCTTTCAGCAGCAGCGCATCTTCTTCTGACAGCGGCGATCCATGGATGCCGGAATGGTCGCCGTAAATGACAATCAACGATTCATCATAAAGTCCCTGATCTTTCAGTTCTTCTACGAACTTGCCAATCTGCTCATCAGCGTAGCGGATCGATTGGAGATAATGGCCGACGTGTGTCCCTTCATATTCCGCCGGCAGCTCCAGATGCTGCATTTCTGCCGGCAAGATGAATGGTGTATGGCTTGTCATCATAACAATATTCGAGTAGACCCGTTCATAAGTATCCAGCTGCCGCGGCAGTTCGTCGAGCGCAAAATCCATCAGCACTTCATCCGAAGGGCCGTAGCCCACTTGGTCTTTGTCCGGAATCTCTTCGACTGTGAATACTTCATCGAATCCGAGTGCCGGATACAGCACGTCGCGGTTCCAAAATGTCACATCATCTGCGTGATAAGTAGCAGAACCATAGCCTTCTTTTTTCAGGGTCCGTGAAAGCGAAGGCACTTCCTTGCCGTTCAAGTCATTGACGGTAGGCGCCATCCCTTCCGCATAAAGACCGGTATTGCCCATCCATTCGGCGTCCGAAGTTGTGCCGGCACCAATTTGCTGGAAGACATTCGAGAAATAGGCGCTTTCTTCAATGAGTTTATTGAGATTGGGTGTTATCTCCTGGCCATTGATCGATTTATTGACAGTGAAATTTTGCATCGATTCCACTTGGATCATGAACAGGTGGCGGCCTTCAGCCAACCCGAACGAAGCGTGATTGTTTACTGGCACATATTCATTGCCTTTTAACGCTTCCAGCTCTTTTGCCGATAACTTTGTTTCAGTGCCGGAAGCGTGGGCTTTTTCGTTAAGGTGGTTATACATCTGGACAAGCTGGGATTGGGCATAGCCATTTTCTTTCGCAAAAAAGGAGATATCAATGATTGGTTGCTTGATAGCGTAGACGGTTGTAAAAACACTGATTGCAGCAAGCCCAGCTGCTGCATATTTCAATGAATTGAGTTTTGGCAGCTTGCCCCAGCGGCGCGCCAATACGATTAATATTACGGCGTCCAGGAAGAAAAGAAAATCCAGTGGATTGATCAATAGCAAAATGGTCGTGCCGACCGTGCCCGACTGGGTGGTCTGCCGCAAATCATAATAGGAAGGGATTGTGGAATAATAGCGGCTGTACAATACGACGGCAAAAAAGACCCCTGAGACCAGCAGATTGAAAATGCCGGCAGTGAGCCAAACCCGTTTCTTGAATAACAGCAGCGCAACAGCCAGCAGAAACGCCCAAACTGGAAATTCGACGAACGCGATATGGAATATGGATTTCGCATCGAAGATTACGATGCGGAACGCCATAACTTTAAGAAATAATAACAGGAAAATTGCAATATAAGGCATAGCTTTTGTTCTCATCGTAATCCACCTCCTCTTTAAAGACGGCTGCGCTGACGGAATGTTGCCACTCCGTTGCACTCGACAGCCTCAGTTCCAGACCCTTTCCACGATGGCGGATTGCCCGTCGTGCGTAATTTTAAAAATATCAGGATTCGATAAATTCCGCCACTCAGCAAACCCAAAGCCCGGATCCCAATGATTGAGCAATAAGGCCAAAAGATTGCCATACGTCACGACAATACTTTGATGCGGCACCGCAGATACTGCCGCAATTCCCCGCTCAGCTGCTTCACTCCCGGATTCGCCGCCCGCCAATTTCAATTCCATATTATTGAATGACCGCTCCAGATGGTCGAGCCAGTCAGGCAGATTGCCGAGGCCCAAAACACGCTCCGATAGGCGGATGTCGGTATTCAACTCAAGCCCCTTCTGTTTTAGAGTTGGTTCAATTGATTCGATTGCCCGCACATAAGGGCTCGAAACGATATAAGAAATTTCCACTTGAGCAAAAAACGGGCAAGCCTGTCTGCCTGCGCGCGCCCTTCCACCGTCAATTCTGCCTGCGGATGCTGTCCTTCCGCCTGGCAATGCCGAATCAGGTAAAACGTTTTCTCCGAACCCTTCATCTAAAATCCCCCTTAGCGCCTTCACAAATTCTGCCATATTCATTTCATTATAAGGCTTTTTGGGAGATTCGTCTTTTTTCGCCTTCCGGTTGAACCGCCATTTTTCGCCAAAGCGATGGAAGGCATGGATGCCAGTTTCCGCTCATATCTAGGTTCTTATGTTATTCCCTTTTTATCCGATTTTTAAGCAAAAAAAACTCCAGGCAATTGGCCTGGAGTAAACGATTATAGTTTTTTCATCAAATTCGCCATTTCAATGGCTCCAGCAGCAGACTCCCAGCCTTTATTGCCAGCTTTCGTCCCTGCACGCTCAATCGCCTGTTCGATCGAATCTGTTGTCAAGACGCCAAATATGACCGGAATATCCGATTGGTCGCTAGCCCGCGAGACGCCTTTTGCGACTTCACTGCAGACGTAATCGAAATGCGGTGTCGCCCCTCGGATCACGGTGCCGAGTGTGATGACTGCGTCGTAGTTGCCGCTGACCGCCATTTTTTT
>NZ_RQII01000056.1 GCF_004761975.1 Planococcus koreensis
TGGCGACATCGGTCCGTTCCGGATCCAATTGTTCGCCGTTCACTTCATATGCTTTGTAAATTCCGACAAGCGCAGAATGGCCAGTTACCGCTTTCGGTGCAGCCACTTCCACTGTCGCATCTTCAATGCCCGCTGTCAGCATCGCGTTGGCGTACATTTCAGACGTGACTTGTGTAATGTTGTCCGGTGTTACGATTTGGATAACCAAGCCTTCGCCGGCTTCCTTGCGGGTGATTTTAGCCGATGAGTACATGCGGGCGCGCGGGTCGCCGTCTTTAATGTAAGTGATCAGGTCTTCCCCGGTCACTTCGATTTCTTCCACTTCAGCTTCTTCCGCTACGTTCAAGCTGCCCGCAACGCTTTCTTTTTCAGCATCGGAGAGATTGCCGCCGTAAACCACGATCGGCACCCCGAACTTTTCATTTATACCTACGTTTGCTGAGCCTGCTTGCGGCGCCAGCAAGGAAATTGCCAGAATGATGGTGATGATGGAGATCATTTTCTTCATATTAGTTGCCCCTTTCTCCAAATTAATACGCTTTTAATTTGAAAAGGTTGCATCAAGGCGTTAATTTTGTCCAGCCTTCTTCTTGGACGATGCGGCGTTCTTTGTACAATCGGCCGATGGCGCGCTTGAATGCGGCCTTGCTCAAACCGAACATCTCATAGATTTCATCCGGTGAGGATTTGTCTGTGAACGGCATTTTGCCGCCCGATTCCTCCAAATAGCGCAAAATCATTTCAGCATCGTCGGACAGGCGCTCCTGCTTGCGCGGAAGCAGCGAGCCGTTCAATGTACGGTCTTCTTTAACACCGATGATGCGTACGGTCTTCTCTTCCCCAAGGCGGGGTTCTTCTTCACGCTCAGTTTCATGGACGAAGACACGGTACATTTCCGGAACCGTCAACATGAAAGAACCGACCGGCAGCAGACGGTAAGCGCGCGCCTTCAAGTCTTTATTGAACACTTCTTCAGGGGCCGGTGCACTTAGCTCCAGCACCGTCTCTTCTGTCGCCAATCGGCCGTACAAGTCGCCGTAGCGGTCTGTGCGCAGCGTCATGAACAAATGGTCGCCTTGTTTCGGCCATAATTCCTGTACTTGCGGAAGGTCCGCAGGCAGCACATAGACTTCACGGGTCGTGCCGATATCCACGACTGCGCCTTCGCGTGGCGATACTTTCAGCACTTTCGCCCAGCCATATACGCTTGGCAGAATATGCGGAATCATCGGCGTCGCCGCGATGCCACCTTGGCGGTTGCGGTACAGGAACACTTCGATTTCTTCGCCGACTTCCTGCCCTTCTTCGATTTCCGATGCGTTCATGAAGACTTCATCGCCAGAACCATCTGTCAAAACCCATAGTGAACTTGACCGGTCTTTAATTTTTAAATTCGCTTTCAATCCTGGATGCAAACTCATAATGCAGCCTCCTTCTATTTAACTTTCTTTTTGGTCGTTCTTCAGCTTTTCCAATTCAGCAACCATTTCGGGATGGTCCTCCAGTGTTTGAACCAAATCCGCAATCCGGTCAATTGAATTCCAGCTTAAATGGTGCTCGATGCCTTCAACATCCCCATAAATGCGTTCTTCCTCCACACCGATCAGCCGCAGGAACTGCTCCAGCAAATCGTGCCGCTTCAATAAGCGTTTCCCTAGTTTCTGCCCTTTTGGCGTCAACACGAGGCCCCGGTAGCGTTCATAAATCAAATAGCCGTCTTTATCGAGTTTTTGCACCATTTTGGTGACGGATGACGGCAGTACCGACAGCGCTTCCGCAATATCCGATACACGTGCGTACCCTTTTTGTTCAATTAATGCATATATTATTTCAATATGGTCTTCCATACTTGGAGTAGGCAAAGTCAGTTCCTCCCTCACATAACTTCCTTCAGTTTACTATACCGCAACCGCCGAAACAACTGAGCTTCCGGCAAGTCTGCGCTGTTCTAATATTCTGGATGTTTATCCTTAGAACGTCTGGGGTAAATATTACTATCTCAAGAGAAAGGTTAGGTGAAGAAACATGGCGCGTATACTTTGGATTGTTTTAGCAGTTATTATTGTTATTTGGTTAGTTGGATTTTTAATGGACGTTGCTGGTGGTTTAATCCACATTCTTCTAATTATTGCGGCTATCATTTTAGTCATCAACTTAATTTCAGGAAGAAAAGGCTTATAACAGCCCTAAAACATAGAAAAGGCCGGGACATTTGTCTCCGGCCTTTTTTTATTGCTTGAGAAACTCTCAATCACCTTTTCATTTCGCTTCAGGCGGACGCATTCCGCGGACCTGGCTTCAGTCTCCTCGTCGCTAGCGCTCCTGCGGGGCCTTCAGCTCAGGCTTTGCCCGCTGGAGTCGCCGCCTTCCGCTTCATTCAAAGGATTTCTCTCATTATCAAAACACTTCATTCATCTAGGAAGATATTAATTGCCATTTCTAAACTAATTAGTAATCTTCAGATATGAAGCAAAACAGCTCCGACTCCCGCGGGATAGCGAAGTGCCGAAATCCACTCGGGCGTCAGCACGAGTTAGTTCGGCGCAAGCCCGCAGGAAAGCGGGGCTGTTTTGCGGAATATCGATTAACAAAATAACTTTTATTGCTTAATTTTCGAATAGACGCATGTGTCGCGCAGGCGGTTTTTGGAAATGGCGTCGTTGCGCAAAATACCTTCGAGCTCAAAATTGAGGCGTTCCGCTACAGCGCGGCTCCGCACATTTTCCGGATCGCAGCGGATTTCTACGCGGTTCGCTTCAAGATCTTCAAAAGCGAATCGGGTAATGCGCTCCACAGCTTCCGTCACATAGCCTTTGCCTTCAAAACGGTGGTCGACCCAGTAGCCGATTTCGAACTTCCGGACTTCCCAATTGATGCGGTGAAGCCCTGTCGAGCCAATGAATTCCCCGGTTTCTTTTGAAAAAAAGTGAAGGCGCAAATCTTTGCGCAGCTGGAAATTGGCAGCCGCTTCAATGAGCACCGCTTCTGTCCGTGCAAGCTCCGGCGGATCTTCCGCAAAAGGCAGCCACGGGCTGAGCGATTCCAAGGAATGCAGCACAGCCTCGTAGCATTGCTCAGCGTCTTCTCTTTTCGGCGCACGTATCAGCAGCCTTTCGGATTCGAATTCATCCGGGAAGTCGAGCAGAATCGGATTGAATTGCGGCTTCTTGGCACCGACCAAGGCATCGTCCCAATGGACAGGCGTCGTTATGCCCGCTTGCCAGTCTTCGCGCGTCAATCCATAAGTCACGGCATCGTAATAACGGTTTTCTTTCGGCGAAAACCACGCTTGGCGAATATGTGCTTCTTTGGCAAAGCCGGTGCGTTCGAATGCTTTGCGCATCGCGAAATTGTCATGCCGCGTATTTCCTTCGAGGCGGATTTTCTTCTCCGGCAGCGAAAACACGAAATCAGCAACGAGCTTCAATGCTTTCGGGCCATAGCCTTTGCCGCGGTAAGGTTCGGCGATCCGCAAATCGAATAGCGGAATATCGTCCTGCAAATCAAAAATCTTCACAAGCCCCACTTGCTCGCCTTCATCGTTTTCAATCCAGAACGTGCGGACTTGATCCGATTTATAGCCGCCGCCTTCAATCGTCTTTTCAATTAATGCCCGCACCGGATGTTCCTGCCCGTGGAACGGCCAAGAATTGGTGGTCATGAATTCAATGAGCTGTTCCTGTTCTTCTATCGTCCATTCAGTCAACTTCAATGCGATTTCCCCCAACATGCTTTTACTTCTGGATTTTCACGAGGCGAAGGGCATTCAAGATGACCAGCAGCGTCGCGCCCATATCCGCAAAAATGGCGATCCATAAGGTCAGCCATCCCGGAATGATCAGAAGCAAAGCGATAATTTTCAAACCCAATGCGAAAATGATGTTTTCCTTTATTATACGCAAAGTTTTTCGGCTGAGTCGAATCGTATACGGAAGTTTTTCAAGATCATCCGCCATCAAGGCGATATCGGCGGTTTCCAGTGCCGCATCCGTGCCTGCGCCGCCCATGGCGATGCCGACCGATGAAGCTGCTAAAGCCGGTGCGTCGTTGATGCCGTCGCCGACCATCGCCACACGGCCGTAGATGCCCTGCAGCTCTTTGACAGCCACCAGTTTTTCTTCCGGCATCAAGCCTGCGCGGACATCCGTGACGCCGATTTGTCCGGCGATCGCTTGCGCAGTCACCGGGTGGTCTCCCGTCAGCATGATCGTTTCTTCAATGCCCATATCCTTTAAAGCCTGGATGATGGCCGGGCTTTCAGGGCGAATTGCATCAGCTACCGCCACTGAGCCGATCAATTCCATATCCGAGAAGACGGCTACCACTGACTTTCCGCTTTCCTGCAGTTTTTCGTACGCCTGTGGGACAGCAAAACCGAATTCCGCTGCCCAGCCGAGGCTGCCGACATAGACAGGCATTCCGTTCACCACAGCAGTGACGCCTTTGCCGGTCACGGATTTAAAAGCCGTGATGCTGTAGACCTCCGGAACACGCACTGTAATGGCGCGCGCAGCGGATGCTGGGACATCGCTTCAACGGAAGCAGCAATTTTCAATACTTCGTCTTTATTGTAGCCCTCTTGTGCATACACATCCGTCACTTCGGGATAGCCTTTTGTTAACGTGCCTGTCTTATCGAATGCCACAGCTTTGATGCGGCCCGTTTCCTCTAGATGGATGCCGCCTTTGATCAAGACGCCTTGGCGCGCTGCATTGCCGATTGCTGTGACAATGGCGACAGGCGTCGACACGACAAGCGCACACGGACAACCTACGACCAGCACTGCGAGGCCTTGGTAAACCCATAACTGCCAATCACCTGTGACGAATCCAGGAACCAGCGCCACGAAAAAAGCGATGGCGATGATTGCCGGTGTGTAGTATTTTGCGAATTGGTCGACGAATTTCTGGGACGGTGCTTTTTCAGCTTGCGCTTCTTCAACAAGATGGATGATTTTCGCAATCGTTGTATCTTCGACGCGTTTTGTCACCGTGATTTCGAGTGCCCCTTCTTCGTTCATCGTTCCGGCAAATACTTCATCGCCTGCCTCTTTGGAAGCCGGTATCGATTCACCAGTGATGGCTGCCTGATTAACCGAACTTTCGCCGCGCAGGACATTGCCGTCCATGGCGATTTTTTGGCCCGGTTTGACAATCATGACGTCGCCGATGCGGATATCCTCTGTATCCATTTCGATGAGTTCTCCGCCGCGCTGAATCAGCGCACGCGCTGGCGCAAGGTCCATCAAACCGCGGATGGACTGGCGGGCTTTGTTCATCGAGAACGTCTCCAGCACTTCGCTGATGGCGAACAAGAACACGACGACCGCACCTTCCCGCCATTCGCCGATGATTGCCGCACCGATAATCGCGATCGTCATCAGCGTCTTCATATCGAATTGCATTTTCACCAGATTGCGGAGGCCGGTTCCGAACATATGGTAGCCGCCCACCAGCATCGATCCTGCGAACAAGGCAATCGCTGCTGGATCCGTTTCAGAAGTACGGAACGAAATGGCAATCCCGACAATTAAAAGAATCAGGGAAATGGCCGTTTCAATGGTCTGGCGCCGTTTGTAAAATGGCATATGGACAACTTTCTCCCGTTCAGGATAAACACGGATATGGTCGAATGCCCCTGCTTTTTCAAGTTCTTCGATCGAAACGTTGCCGTCAACTGTAAGTTTTGAAGCGCCAAAATTCAATATGACGTCTTTCGTTTCGGGCAAGCTGCGGATATTTTTTTCAAACTTCGCTGCACAGCTGGTGCAGGACAGGTTTTCAAGACGGTATGTCTTTTGCATCGTGCACACCTTCTTTCGCATGTTCATGGGCGATTGTGACGAGCTGATGGACATGGCTGTCCGACAAGGAATAATAGACTTGCTTGCCTTTTTTCTGCGACTTCGCAAGTCCGCGTTCACGCAAATAGCGCAAATGATGCGAAGCAGTTGCCGTCGACGAGCCAATGACTGCGGCGATATCACAGACGCACATTTCTTCTTCTATTGTTAACGCATAAGCGATATTCAAACGGGTTTCATCTGCTAGGGCTTTAAAGAGATTGGCGACTTCCGATAAATCCGCCAGTTGATTTTGGACGTTTTCCACTACTTCCGGATGGACTTTCGTGACTTCACATATTTCTCTCATCGCGATTCCTTCTTTCATTCAAACGTATATTTGATTGTTACTGCCAGTATAATTCCTTGCCACCCATTAGTCAAACCTCGGTTTGAATGATTGCCACAAGCCGGCGGGAAGGATTACGCAAGCTTCCGTCGAATAGTTTAAGAGTATCCGGACAATTAGTAGGGGGAATTTGCATGTACCAGAAAATCTTAGTGGCGGCAGACGGCTCGGACCATTCGATGCGCGCTGCACATGAAGCGGTGAAGATGGCGAAAGCGAACCCCGATGCCTCCGTCACGCTGCTGTATGTTATCGATTATGAAAAAGCGCGCAGCGAAATCCTTCATGGCCAGAGCAGCGACGAAGTCCATTTCGAACGCCGCAAGCACCTGGAGCCGCTCGAAGCCGTATTTCAGGGCGCTGGAGTCGCTTTTGAAACAAAAACATTGCATGGCACCCCAGGACCGACCATCGTCAAGCACGCCAACGAGACCGGCTACGACATCGTCTTTATCGGCAGCCGCGGCTTGAATGCCCTTCAGGAGATGGTGCTTGGCAGTCTCAGCCACAAAGTCGCGAAGCGCGTGCAGGCTCCTGTGATCATTGTAAAGTAAAACGGAAAACAGCAGCCCGTGAAAATGCCGGCTGCTGTTTTTACTTCAATCAAAGAAAAAAGAGATGGTGATTTCATTGAAAAAAGGAAAATTGAATTCAATTGCCGATGTCGCCGGAGTTACAGTCGGGCACACAACACTCGAAGAGCGCTTGTCTGCGGACGAATCCGTGTGTACAGGCGTCACCGCCATTTTGCCGCATGCCGGCAATTGGTTTGAAGAAAAAGTTCCAGCCGCGAGCTTTGTGTTGAACGGCTTCGGCAAAACCGCCGGATTGGTGCAAATCGAAGAGCTCGGCGTCCTCGAATCGCCGATTATGCTGACGAATACTTTCAGCGTTGCCGCTGTGCTGCAGGGCACGATGGACTGGATGCTGCGCGAAAACCCGGCAATCGGCGATTCGATCAGCTCGCTCAATATCGTCGTCGGCGAATGCAACGACAGCTATTTGAACTCGATGCGCCTGATGGCCGTGCTTCCGGAACATGCGGAACAGGCAATCAACGCCGCCACAGCAGATTTCGCGCAAGGCGCGGTAGGCGCCGGAAAAGGGATGATCTGCTACGGCGTCAAAGGCGGCATCGGTTCCGCTTCGCGCATGGCGGAATTTGAAGGGCAACAGTACACCACCGGAGCTTTGGTACTGAGCAATTTCGGCCTTAAAGAGGAAATTGCCATTGCCAACTGGCAGCCGGATTTCCCCGCTCCTGAAAAGCCGGACGGTTCTGTCATCATTGTGATCGCCACCGATGCTCCGCTCGACAGCCGGCAGCTGAAGCGCCTGGCGAAACGTGCGGCGATTGGGCTCGGACGCACCGGAACCCATATCCACAATGGCAGCGGCGACATTATCATCGCGTTTTCCAACGCTGAACGCATTGCCCACACATCAGCGGAGGCGCTGCGCCAATCGACGCTCTTGCGCGATGACCATCCGCTGATGGCCGAATTATTCAAAGGCGTCATCGAGGCGACCGAAGAAGCGGTCTATCAATCATTGCTTCACGCCGAAACCACAACCGGCCGCATGGGCCGGACCATCGAAAAAGGCACTTTCCTTCAAGCTTTTTAACTGTTGACAGCCATAGAAAAAAGCCGTTCCTTTTGCCGGAACGGCTTATTCTTTTTGCGTCAATGCAATAAATGATAGCCGGCACTGAACAAGACAATGCCGCTCACGAGCGTGGCTCCGAGATAAGACGCCGCCTCGAGCAGGCGGCCGTCTTCAACATCCTTAACGGCGTCGAGCGCCATCGTGGAAAATGTCGTGAAGGCCCCCAAGAAGCCAACCATCCAAAACGGCGAGACACTGCCTGCACCGATAAACATGCCGAGCGCCAACGAACCGAGGCTGTTGACCAGCCACGTCGCTAGCTTCGGCTGCCTGGCCCGGCTTTCGGCCATTAAGTAAAAGCCATATCGGGCAATCGCCCCTAAAAATCCGCCAAGCGCGATGCCGATCATCCCGCCACCGCCTTTCTGCCGAACTTCAGCCCGATTGCGGCTGTTCCAACAGAAAATGCCGTCATTCCGAGTGCCAACAACAAGCCGCCCGTGAACGAACGTTCCATCAGCCGGAACCATTCAGCGGTGAAAGTTGAGAACGTCGTAAACGAGCCGAGCAAACCAGTCGACACGAATAAGCGGAAAGGGGCTGACTTTGCGTGGAAGCGCCCTGCAACAAAGCCGAGCAACAAGCTGCCAAGCAAGTTCACAATCCATAAGCCAGTGAACGAAGACACCCCTTCGTAGATAACCGCCCTCAATAATGAGCCCGCCATTCCGCCGAATCCGACCGCCAATAAATTCTTCAAGCCTACCGCCCTCACATCATTTTCTTTCAGTATAACTTATTCAGGCGACAATCTTAAGACCGAACCTTCCACTTCCCCTTCAAGGAGCGTTTCATGGAAATTCCCTTCCGCCCAATCGTCTACTTGGTTATGGAAGAAATCCGACTTCATGTGCCCGCTTAATCCCGGTCCGACAATGTGGTAGGCGCTTGATAAATCGCTGAGATCCGCGACAAAGCGCCAAGAAGCCCCGTGGTCAACATTGCCTTCGCCATCAAAACCGGCTGCCTGCACCGTGATGTTGGATCCGCCAATCGGAACAGGATCAGGATTCAGGAAGCCTTCGAAGATCGGCGATGCACCTGCGAGCGGATGCGGGAACGTCAGTTGATGGTTGTCTCCCCATTGCCAATCGCCGGCATCGCTGCCGAATTCTTCTTCGATTTCTCCAAGAGCCGTTTCCAATGAATCCTGCAGCCATTTGCCCGCACCTCCATATTCCGATACCCATGCCCCTTCGTTGCCGCTGAATGCGTCGCGCATCATTTGGTCGGTGATGTGGTTTTTGCCCGGCAAGAGGCTAAAGACATCTTCCGGAAATTCATCCGCCAGCATCGTCACAGGCAGCTGCTTCATCCATTTATGGAAAACGAGCGGTTCTGCAGCCCCTTTGCTGTCGACTTGATCCCATTCCGCCATCATTTTGAACAATTCGTCGTGTTCATCAGTCTCTTCTTGGACGGCAGCCATCATGTCCTCTAAAAATTCGGCCGCATACAGGTTTTTCTGGTCCATCTGCAACGCCATCATATCTTCTTTCGTCAGATCATCTTTTGATTCGAGCACTTCTGCAATGCGCTCATAGCGGTACGGCTGCGCCCAGAAATCCGTAATGTGGTACTCGTACGAACTGTCGACGACTTCGTTATTGGCCGTCGCGATAAAACCGCTTTCCGGATTTACGGCTGTCGGCAATTCATCGAATGGCACATAGCCTTCCCAGCCATACGCGGACGAATCGCCAGGCACCGGCAATTGGCCGTCGCCTTGTTTGCGGATCGGAATCCGGCCGTTCGCTTTATAGGCGATCGTTCCATCGACCGACGCGAAAACGAAATTCTGCGCCGGCGCCTGGAAATCCTCCAGCGCGGTCTCAAACTCTTCCCAATTGGACGCTTTGTTGAAACTCAGTACTGCTTGCAGCTCCAAGGTCGGTTCATGGGCGGTCCATTGCAATGAAAACGATGCACCCGGATCTTCGTCTTTGTACAAGACGTCCGAAATGATCGGCCCGTGGCGCGTAACCGCCACTTCAAAATCCTCGGTTTCGCCGTCTTTCACTTTGATCGGTTCGTTGCGGATTTCCGCCTGCTCCCATTTCCCGTCGTAGAGAAATTGCGTCGGATCTTCCGGATTCGGCGTTTCGATGTACAAATCCTGGACGTCCGGGCCGACATTCGTCACGCCCCAGGCAATCTTTTCGTTATGGCCGAGAATGATGCCGGGAATCCCTGCGAAAATAACGCCGCTGACGTTCTGCTCTGGGGACTTCAAATGCATCTGGTACCAGATCGACGGCGTCGACAAACCAAGATGCGGATCATCCGCCAGCAGCGGCAAGCCGCTCGCCGTCTTATCGCCGGACACGACCCAGTTATTGCTGCCATTGAATTCCGGCGGGATGACTGAAGCGTCAAATTGGCCAGCGACTTGCACCGGCTGCTTTTTGTTTGCCGCGATGATCGATGGCGCATCTTCCGGGTATTTGATGAAGATCTCCTTCGCCTTGTCTTCCGGGAATTCATTCAGCGCCCAATGCCTGATGGCGAGCGACGACCAATGCCCGCCGAGGTCATACGCCATGAATTTGCCAATCGTCAATGAATCGACCGGCGTCCAGGGTTCGGGTTCGTAGCCGAGAAGCGCAAATTCATAGCTCAGTTTGCCATCCTTTTTCGCTTGCTCCATGAAGGCATTGACGCCTTCTGCGTACCATTCCAAGACTTGCTGCGCTTGTGGTTCATAACCGCTCCAGGATTTTTCAGCGGCGTTGCGCAGGCTGAATACCCGGAAGAATTTATCCCGGTCGACTGCCGCCGCTCCCACCACTTCCGCCAAACGCCCGCTTGCTTGGCGGCGCGACAGGTCCATTTGGAATAGCCGGTCCTGCGCTTGGACAAAGCCCTGTGCCCGGTACAAATCGGCATCCGTCTCCGCTTCGATATGCGGAACGCCGATTTCATCGCGCGTCACCGTCGCACCGCCATCCAAGACGCTGACCACCATTTCGCCTTCCACTTGCGGGCTCGACTTCCCTATGTAAACGTTTACAAAAATTAGCGCTGCGGCCGCCAGTACCACCAAACCGCCCACGATTCCCACAATCCATTTCAGCAGCTTCCGGTTTCTATTCTGTTTCCCCACTTGCTTTTCCCCCTCATTTTTTCTTCACTGATGCTATATCATTCGACCGCCGGAATAAAAATCCTTTATTCGCAAGAAATTCCTTTATAAACTCGCTGCTGTAACATAAAAAGCCCGCAAGCTGCGGGCTTAATGATTGATGTCTTCTTCTCCAAGCACCATTTTCACTTTCGGCACTTGTTTCTTTTCGGTCAGAACGTACAAGACGTCGCCAACTTTCAATTTCGTTGTCCCCGTCGGCATGACCAACTTCCCTGAACGGATGATCGCACTGATCAAGGTCTGTTTCGGCAGTCCGATCGTTTGCACCAGCTGGCCGGCAAACGGTGATTTAGCCGTCAATTCGACTTCCAGCATTTCTGCATTGGCCTTGTCCATCGAGATCAGTTCCAGCGAGTGGATCCGCTTCGGGAGCGGCCGGCCGTTCAGCGATAATTTTCTGGCCATGAACGGGATCGTCGAACCCTGGATCAAAGCCGAAGTCAACACGATAAAGAATACGATGTTAAAGAACAGGTAGCTGTTTTCGACACCCGCGATCATCGGGAACGTTGCGAGCACGATTGGCACCGCGCCCCGCAGCCCCGCCCACGACAAGAACAATTTCTCGTTCAGCGAATAGTCGAAGAACGCGGTTGAAACGAATACAGCGATCGGACGCGCAATCAAAATCAGGACGAATGACAGCACCAAGCCTCTCCACATCAAGTCCCAATCCAGCAGCTGGCTAGGAAATACCAGCAAGCCCAGCAGGACGAACATGACGATCTGCATCAGCCATGCGACGCCTTCATGGAAGCTGATGATGGAATAGCTTTGCGTCAATTGGCGAGTTCCGATGACCAATGCAGCCAAATAAACCGCTAACAGTCCGCTGCCATGCATCATCGCGGTGGCGCTGTAGATGAAAATCGCAAAGCCAGCTGACAGCACAGCGTACAATCCAGAGGCATCCAGCTTGATGCGATTTAAGGTCCAGGAAGCCAAATAGCCCAATACGACGCCAAACACAGCGCCTAAGCCCATTTCAAGCACGAAACTGCCGACCATTGATCCGACCGAAGCGTCAGGCATCATGATTAATTGGATAAATGCAATTGTTAAAAACATCGCCATTGGATCGTTGGTGCCGGATTCCGCTTCAAGAGTGGATGAAATTTTGGATTTGACGTTTTGTCCGGCTAATACGGAAAAGACTGCGGCGGCGTCCGTGGAGCCGACAATCGACCCCAGCAGGAACGCTTCAAGCCAAGTGATATCGAGGATATAATATGCAGTAGTTGCGACGATTGCAGTGGTGATCATAACGCCAAGCGTCGCCAGGGAAAGCGAACCGCCCATGACCGGCCGGATGTGTTTCCATTTCGCTTGCAGGCCGCCTTCGAACAGGATGAAGATCAACGCGACAATGCCGACCAATTGGGCGATTTCAGCATTGGAAAAGTAAATGAGGCCGGTGACATCGCTGCCCAAGAACATGCCGATGATCATGAAAAGCACGAGAGATGGCACGCCGGCGCGTGAAGACACTTTGGTCATCAGCACACCCGCCAGGAGAAAAATGCCCCCCATTAGAATTAAACCGTTCGTCGAAAAATCGATCATAGGAAACCCCCAGTTTTTCACGTTGGTTTATTATACCATAATTTTAGGGCATTAAAAAAAGCGGAGCTCTATAAAAGCCCCGCTAATCGGTCACGCCATGTCTTCCCCAACAATTTTCACTTCAAGCTCTAAATCGATGCCGAATTTTTCCCGCACTGCCGATTTCACCATTTCAATTGTCTGGATGTAATCATCTGCTGTCGCGTTATTTTTGTTGACGATGAATCCTGCGTGCTTCGTCGATACTTCCGCTCCGCCGAATCCACGCCCCTGAAGGCCGCTTTCCTGGATCAGCTTGCCGGCAAAATTGCCTGGCGGCCGTTTGAAAACACTTCCTGCCGATGGGAATTCCAAAGGCTGCTTCGATTCACGCTGATACGTCAAGTCGACCATCTTCGCATCAATCACTGGTTGGCTTCCATACTCCAAGCCGAATTCAGCTGACAGCACATAATAGCCTTTTTTGGTTATGATGCTTTTTCTGTAGCCCAATTCCATCTCTTCTTTAGATAGCACCAGCTTGTCCCCTTCAGGAGTCAAAACCGTCGCCTGGAGGATAATGTCCTTAATTTCCCCGCCATAAGCACCTGCGTTCATCGCCATGGCGCCTCCAATGGAGCCTGGAATGCCACAAGCGAATTCAAAACCGGTCAGCCGGTTCGTCGCCGCGGCTTTAGAAACTTCCTTGATATGGGCGCCGCCCTGTGCATAAAGCGTAGTGCCATTAATGCGGATTGCATGCAGGCTTTTCAGGTTCAGTACGATTCCGCGTACGCCGCCATCCCGAACGACCATATTGGAGCCGTTGCCAAGAAGCAGCAAAGGAATATTGTTTTCATATGCATATTTAACAGTGTATGCTGTTTCATCTTCAGTTGTCGGTGTCACAAAAATATCAGCTGGGCCGCCCATGCGCGTCAAGGTATGCAGGTGAAGCGGCTCGTCCATTTTCACGTGATCATCAGCCAAAAAGCGGCGAAGATCCGTTAACCATTTTTCTTTCGTCATCCCTAGCAAATCCCTTCTAAACTTTTCGCTTTTAATAGTATCTAATTTTCTTGCCCTTTTGACAAGGGATAGCCCTATGTTCCGTTCTAAAGACCGATAAAATAAATATCTCGAATTAAAGAGTTTTTAATTAAAGACTATTGACACCGAGATTTCTAGCCCTTATAGTTGAAAATAGATATATGACTATTAGGAGGAACAATAACATGAAAAAATGGACAGTAGACCCAGCACACTCGGAAATCGGATTTTCAGTAAAACACATGATGATCTCTAAAGTAAAAGGCTCATTCACTTCTTTTGAAGCGGAAGTTGAAGCGAACGAAGAGGATTTGTCCGGTGCTTTGATCGATTTCAAGATCGACATCGCAAGCATCAACACAAACAACGAAGACCGCGACAACCACTTGCGTTCAGCTGATTTCTTCGATGCTGAAAATCACCCGCACATCATTTTCACGGCGAACGATATCGTGAAAAAACACGATGAGTACGAATTGACTGGCGACCTTACGATCAAAGGCGTAACACGTCCAGCTACTTTCGAAGTGGAATACGGCGGCAAAGGCACGAACCCATGGGGCGTTGAAGTTGTTGCATTCAATGCGCAAAGCAAAATCAACCGCAAGGATTTCGGCCTGACTTGGAACCAAGCGCTTGAAACAGGCGGCGTGCTTGTCGGCGAAGACATCAAGATTTCATTGGAATTGCAAGCAAACCCTGCATAATCCGAACAAATTGAAAAGCAGTGCGGAGAATTTTTCCGCACTGCTTTTTTATATGGATCCCGGTTCTTCCATCTTATTCAAAGGTTTTACTGCCGGACCGTTGAGCACTTCTCCGCTAAAGGAGAAGCGTGAACCGTGGCATGGGCAATCCCATGACCGCTCGGCATCGTTCCAATGGGTTTCACAGCCAAGATGGGTGCAAGTTGTGTCGACTAAATGCAGCTGGCCGTATTCATCGCGGTAGCCGCCGGCTTTCTTGCCGCCTACTTTGACCAATCCACCTTCCCCATTCGCCAGCTCATCAACGGTTTTCGAAGAAGACTGCAGCTTCCCTTTCACCAACTCTTTGGCCACTGAGCTATTGTCTTTGATAAAGCTCAGCGCATCGACAGCTTTCAACTTCGTCCGCGTCGGGTCGAAGAGCTCCGCATACGGATTCGCTTTCCCTAAAATATGGTCAGCAAGCAGCATGCCGGCGGCCGCCCCGTTCGACATGCCCCATTTATGGAAACCGGTCGCAACAAAGATATTGTCGTAGCCTGCGGTGATCTTTCCTATATAAGGAACTTTGTCGAGTGTTGTCATATCTTGCGCTGACCAGCGGTACGGAATTTCCGTAATGCCGAAATGCTCATCGCCGAATTGCGCCAAGTTTTCGTAATGTTCCATGGTCGGCGATTTGCTTTTGCCCGTTGCATGGCCATCGCCTCCTATGAGCAGTAATTTCTCGCCGTCGATGCCTGTTGCATAGCGCAGCGAGCGCGACGGCGCATCAACGCTGATGAACATGCCATTCGGCATCAGGCCGGAAATCCGGGCCGCGATGACGTATGAACGGTTGACGGACAGCCTCGAGAAATAAAGCCCATCAGCGTCATTGAAGGGATAATGGGTCGCCACCACTACTTTGTCGCACGACAGATGCGACATATTTTCCGTTTGGATCACCGGATCGTCTTTGCTCAGTATTTTTTGCGCGCGGGTGTTTTCGTAGATTTTGCCCCCGAGCCGTTCAATTTCACTCACCAGTTTCGCCAGGAATTTCACCGGGTGGAATTGCGCTTGTTTGCGCATGACCAGAGCTTGATCCACTCTAAATGGCAAGTCCACTTCCGCTTCTGTTTTCGCCAAGCCGCCATCAATGCCCAAGGCTTCGTATGCTTCCGCCTCTTTTTCAAGCAGCGCCGAGCCATGGGATGTATTAGCGTAAAGGAACGCGTCGTGATGCGTCAAATCGCAATCGATATTGAGTTCAGCTGCCAAATCTTCAATGAATTTCAAACCGCCCATATTGGCTTCATAATACAAGCGCGCTTTTTCTTCGCCCATCAACTTGATCAGCGGAAAGTAATACAACCCGTGCTGTGCCGTAATTTTGGCGGTTGTGTAGCCAGTGACGCCATCGATCAACTTGCCCGCATCGATGAGTGTCACTTTTTTCCCGGCTTTCGCCAGCAAATAAGCCGTCACTATCCCTGCTATGCCTCCGCCGACGACCCCGACCTCCGCCGACTCATTGGCTTGCAAAGCCGGAAAGCTCGGGACTTCCTTATATGTTCTCCACAAAGATTCCATATGGTCTGGCAGGCGGTTCGAATGTTCATTTTTTGACATGCTATCCCTCCTAAAAGCGTTTTACTAAATAACTACCCTGTCCTCTTCTTTTTAATCAGCAGCCCAAGCGCACTTTTAACAATTGCGGCGCAAAAAAAACCGGAGGCGCATATGCGCCTCCGGTCTATCTTGCTATTCAATTACGCTTTGATTGTTTGCAGGCTGTTGGCCGCGTCTCTTACACGCTCCATGCCTTCTGCAATAATTTCATTTGCACGCTCTGGGTCCAATGCGTGCCCTTCGATGATCACTTCATTGATATCCTGGATACCGAAGAAGTTCATGATGTTGCGGATGTAAGTCGCGCTCATTTCGGCCGGAGCCATTTCCGGCGTAGAGTAGATGCCGCCGCGTGCGTTCAGGATAATCACTTTTTTCTCTGGAACAAGCCCGACAGGACCATTTTCAGTGTATTTGAACGTCATGCCTGCACGGTAGATATAATCGATGAACGTCTGAAGAGCTGCAGGAATCGTCATATTCCATAATGGGAATGCGAAAACTACTACATCTGCATCCATGAAAGCGTCCATTGCTTTAGAAGAAGCCGTCAAAAGGCGCTGTTCAAGATCGCTCATCGGTTCAGCCTGAGCTGATTTTTGCATCGCATCAAAGAAATCCTGTCCGAAATACGGCATATCTTCTTTGAAAACGTCAAACGTGCTGACATTAATATCGTTGCCGATTTCATTCATGAAAACCTCATACATTTTACTTGAAACCCCTTCACTTGCAGGGCGGTTGTTTGCTTTTACGACTAATACATTCATTTTTTAAAAAGCTCCTTTTTACTAATGTTATTATTCTCGAATTTGAGATAAACAAATTATAATAAAAAACGAGGGTTAATTCAACTTATCTGCTCACGAATCACACGAGTCGCCGGTGCAATACGATGTCTTGCTTTGGCCCATCGGCTTAAGCTTCGGACGGATTCCTTCTTCGTCCGCAATCTGGCGGATCGAATCGACAAAAGCTTCCAGCGGCTGTGCGCCGGAAATTGCGTATTTGCGGTTGATAACAAAGAACGGCACGCCTTGTACGCCGATCTGGCGTGCTTCCGTGATATCCGCCGCCACTTCGTCGTGGAACCGGTCGGAAGCCAGAATGCTTTCCGCTTCGTCCTTAGGCAGTCCGGCTGCTTCCGCCGTTTCCGCTAATACCCCATTATTGCTGACGTTCTTGCCTTCAACGAAATACGAACGAAGGAGAAGTTCCGTCAAATGTGCGTCCTTGCCATGCACCTCTGCCCACTTCACTAAGCGGTGAGCCGCTAATGTATTGCCATTCATCATACCGTCGAAATTATATTCAAGTCCTACTGAGCGCGCATGAGCCGCAACGCCTTTCGTCATTTCTTTTGCTTGTTCCAAAGTCGCGCCAGTTTTTGCCGCTAAACTTTCATATGCCGACACCGTCGAATCGACTGGTGCTGCCGGATCTAATTGATAAGCCTTGAACGAAATCTCAGCTTGTGAATGAAAACCAGATTTTTCTAAAGCCTGTTCCAACGTACGCTTGCCTATGTAGCAAAACGGACATACATAATCTGACCAAATTTCAATTTTCATAATTTCACCTCACGCATTACTATAACAACGAACAAAACCCCGCTCAATGTTTTTGCCTGTAAAACGAAAAGTGGAGATGCCCATGTTAGCCCCGACTGGCGCTGGAGGGCTTGCTGATAATGGCGCTCTTTGCCATTGTCGGCAAGTCCGAAGCGACCCGAGGGGCTGGGCATCGGAACTGGACAAAACGAAAAGTGGAGATGCCCATGTTAGCCCTGACAGGCAAGTTAAGGGCGAAGGAAATTCGGCCTTAACTTTGCGACGAAGCACAAAGTGCTGCAACTGCCTTTCATGTCCCGAAGCTAGCGAAGCGTTGCAGGGACAGGAGCAGATGGTTTTAGTTGTGCCGGTAATGGCGCTCTTTGCCATTGTCGGCATTCCCGAAGTGACCCGAGAATCTGGCCGCCAGATCTGGACAACACGAAAAGTGAAGGCGCCCCGTGCCAGTCACAACCGGACAATTTCCTTCGCCCATGCAACCTTCCGCAGCACACGGCGTCCTATTGCCTATGCGCACTGCTGAAAATGCTGTCCATCAAAAAAGCTGACCCCCGGAGGGATCAGCTTAATGCTTCTGTAATGACCGGTATGATCTGCTTTTTACGTGAAACAACGCCTGGCAATAAAATGCGGTTGTCAACGACGCTTGACTTGAATGCGCCTTCGATGATGTCCGCCTTGCGTCCCAAGACGATAGCGACCGAATCATTGTTCAGGATATCTGTAACCACAAATGCGAATAAATCCAAGTTTTTGCGAGCAATTTTTTCGTTCATCAGCACTTCCAGTTCTTTTTGGCGGCTGATGACTTCATTGACATCGATGGCATTGACTTGAGCCACTTCAAAGCGGTGATCGTTGGCTTCGAATTCTTTCGAGTCCAGCGACATCAAGTCTTCAAGAGTTTTGTTGCTAAGGTCCGCACCAGCTTTCAGCATGGCAAGACCATATTGTGCCGCATCAACATTCGCGATTTCCGCAAGTTCGCGTGCAGCCTGCAAGTCCTGTTCTGTGCAAGTTGGCGATTTGAAGAGCAATGAGTCTGAAATGATCGCCGACAACATAAGCCCAGCGATATCAGACGGCACTTCGACACCGTGTTCCTTGAACAATTTCAAAATGATCGTAGCTGTGCAGCCGACCGGTTCGGCACGGAAGTACAATGGATCGACCGTTTCGAAATTGGCGATGCGGTGGTGGTCAACCACTTCAAGAATTTGGACGTCCTGGATATCGGCAGCGCTCTGCTGGCGCTCGTTGTGGTCCACAAGAATGACCTGTGAAGCTTCAGCTGCCACTTTTTCAACAAGGCGCGGCTGTTCGAATTTGAAATATTCCAATGCGTAGAGAGTTTCGTTATTGGCTTCCCCTAAACGGATCGGTTCCGCAGGCATGCCCAGCTGTTTTTTCAAATATGCATATGAAATCGCCGAACAAATTGAATCTGTGTCCGGATTTTTATGTCCTAAAACAAGAACGTTTGACATTTTTTAGCCTCCTGAATGGTGTTGGTTTCCGAAATAATTTTAACACAACTGGAAGCATAGCCAAAACACAATTGAATTCCGCAAAAGCGCAAAATTTGCAGCTGTACTTGCTAAGCCGTTTTTACAATAACTTTCTTAATTGTCTGTTCAATTAAGAAAACTTGAACACCCTTGATTTCACTGGAATTGGAGAACAGATTTTTGTTGAAACTGCATTTTAATTTTATATCTATATACCTAATTAACTAAATAATATAGTAAATTAAACCCCTTTTTTTGTACAATAAAAAATTTTTAAGAAAAAGGAAATAATTATATACATTTTAATAGGACAAATGATATAATCACCACAACTAATTTTATTCTTTTCAAGAAAGGAGCGTTTAGATTGACTATAATTTTGGAAAAAAAATACATCCCTTTGGCCGATTATTTTGCTTCTGCATCATCTCAAAAAATTACTTTGTCTTTTACTGAAATCGAACAAATTATGGGGCAGCAATTGCCCAATGCCGCTTATTTGAACAAAAGTTGGTGGAAAAAAACAAAACCGCCTGCTAAGCATTTCCACGCTTGGATGGATGCAGGCTATTATGTCAGTGATGTGATGACGAACCGCTTTGTCACTTTCGAGCGGATCAATCCAGCTGAAGGCGACGGTTCATCGTCCGGCAATGAAGACGTCCTCCTGATCCGCCAAGCGGAACACGGCGATGCCCGGTCATTGATCGCCCTCCAGAAACTGGTCGAAGGCGAATCCGAGTATATGCTTTATGGGAAAGATGAACGCATCCAATCTACCCAGAGCATGCGCAAACAGATAATTGAATGGAAGCAGCAAGGCCATTCCACTATCTTCATCGCTATCTTGAACGGTGAACATGTCGGATACTTGATGGTCATCGGCAATACAGCCGCCCGCGCAGCCCATCGTGCAGCCATCGTCCTGGGCATCCAGAAAAGCGCCCAAAACAAAGGCCTGGCCACTTCTTTACTGGAAAAAGCGGAAAACTGGGCAAAATCAAAAGGTGTTAATCGCCTGGAGCTGACGGTTGTCGAAGAAAACAACGCTGCCCGCAAACTGTATGAGAAATCAGGCTACAAAGAAGAAGGTATTCGCGAGAAAGCATTAATGATCGGCGGCAAGCCTTACAACGAAATTTACATGGCTAAATTTCTGGATTGACCGCTATTCACCAATTGCCAAGTTCCAATCGAAAAACCAAAAAGACAAGGCAGAGCGGATTTCGCTCGGCCTTGTCTTTTTTTCGGCTTTGTGCCGGGATTTAATTGAGCAATAACAGCGACAGGTATAAGCCCGTCAGCGTAATGAAAAGGATCGGAACCGTCAAGATGATGCCGACTTTGAAATAATAGCCCCAGCTGATTTCCACGCCTTTCGTTTTCAGGACATGGAGCCACAGCAAGGTTGCCAGTGAACCGATCGGCGTGATTTTAGGGCCTAAGTCCGAGCCGATGACGTTGGCATAAATCAGCGCATCGCGGATGACGCCGGTCGTGTTCGTTTCGGAGATGGCCAGTGCATCGATCATCACAGTCGGCATATTGTTCATGATGGATGACAAGATTGCTGCGATAAAGCCCATTCCCACTGTTGCAGCGAATAAGCCGTGGCTCGCCGTCCATTCGATTGCCGTGGCGAGCACCGATGTCAGCCCCGCGTTGCGCAGCCCGTAGACGACGACATACATGCCGATTGAGAAGAACACTACGGCCCATGGTGCGTTTTTCAAAACGGTCATTGTTTCCACCGCTTCGCTTCTGCGGGAAATTGCCAAGAAGATGATGGCAACTGCACCCGCGATGAACGATACCGGAATTCCCAAAGGATCGCTGATGAAATAACCGACCAGCAAGACGCCCAGGACAGCCCAAGACAGATGGAACATTTTTACGTCTTTTAATGCCTCGGCCGGTTTTTTTAAAGCACCTTCGTCAAAATGTGCAGGTATGTCTTTGCGGAAATACAAATACAGCACCAGCATGCTCGCCCCTACGCTGAACAAATTCGGCAAGAACATGTTCAACGCGTATTGTGCAAAGCTGATGTCGAAGAAGTCAGCAGAGACGATGTTAACGAGGTTGCTGACGACAAACGGCAGCGATGCCGTATCGGCAATAAAGCCGGATGCCATGATGAATGGCAGAATCATCGTATCTTTGAACTTCAACGCACGCACCATCGCCAGGACGATCGGCGTCAAAATCAGCGCCGCTCCATCGTTGGCGAATAACGCGGCAACTACTGCACCAAGCGCAATGACCAGCAAAAACATGCGGATGCCGCTGCCTTTGGCGTAGCGCGCCATGTGCAGCGCAGCCCATTCGAAAAAGCCGATTTCATCGAGGATCAACGAAATGATGATCAACGCGACGAATGTCAGCGTCGCGTTCCAGACAATGCCCGTCACTTCCCAGACATCGCCGAAATCAACAACGCCGACAAGCAAAGCGACAAGCGCCCCTGCAATCGCAGACCATCCGATCGACAGCCCGCGCGGCTGCCAAATTACAAATACTAAGGTAATCAAAAATATCAAACTGGCTGACCAAATATCCACTTTCAACACAACTCCCTATTCACAAACTACTTTTTTCCCTTCGGCCACTAAGCTTGCCACGGTCCGCTCCGGCTCCGGCAGCAAACTCAATAAGTGGATGAGCATCGGATACAGCGGATGGCGGATATTGAGCGACCAGATCGTCCAGCGCCCGCGCTTTTCTTCAGTGACGAGTTCCGCCTGCTTTAGTTTCCGCATATGCTGGCTGATGGCCGGCTGCGTCATATCAATCAATTCCGTAAATTCGCAGATGCACAGCGATTCCGTCATCAAGTACTTTAAGATAAGCATGCGATTATGATCGCCGATTGCTTTTAAATATGACTCCATTTGAAGATAATCCATTTTTTCACCTTCTTTTATTCGTACTTGTCACATTATATAAGTGTTTGCTTATAAGTTCAAGGGGTGAATTCAAGTTTAGTTGAAGAAAATCAGCTGTTGCCTGCGGCATTTTCAGTGTTCTTGTAGCGTCTCTATTTCATTTGAAGTAAGCCTTATTTTACTTGCAGCAAGGCCCGCTCACTCGCATCTTCTGCTTCACCACAAATAAAAAAGCCCCGCAATCGCGGTAGAGTGACCCAATAAAATGAGACAAGGAAAAAA
>NZ_RQII01000057.1 GCF_004761975.1 Planococcus koreensis
GATATGGAGCAAAACAGTGGAGACGCCTGCGGGATAGTGAGACAGCCGAGACCCCGCAGGGAGCGAAGCGACTGAGGAGGCTTGGCGCTCGCCCGCGGCAAGCGCAGCTGTTTTGCGGAACATTGGTCGAATATCCCACTTTTCTTCACCCACAATTTACAGATAATTATTGACAGAAAGTTTCAATCGTGGAATAATCAGAATTACTTTGTATAGCGAAACCAATTGAATACGCATTCTTATTCAGAGCAGGTGGAGGGACAAGCCCTATGACACCCGGCAACCGGTCCAGCAAATGGACACGGTGCTAATTCTTGCAGCCCGTTTAACGGGCTGAGAAATAAGAAGTTGTTAAGCCCATTAACCTCTTCTTGTTTGAAGAGGTTTTTTATATTTTCACAGCAAAACAGATCAATTTAAACGGAGTGTGGATGATTTGAGCAGATTGACAGCGACTTACCAGCTTTACGGAAAACCAGGTTCTTTCGAGAAAAAGGCGGAAGGCATCGCGCTCGGCTTGACGATCGGTTCTTGGACCGATTTGCCGTTGCTGGAGCAGGAGCAATTAAAACAACATAAAGGCGAGGTCGTATCGGTCACCGAGTATGAAGGTACGCCGCATCCGCTGAATCCTGGACTGATCCGCGCGGAAGCGAAAATCTCGTATCCGAGCGCGAACTTCTCGCCGGACCTGCCGGCCATCTTGACGACGGTGTTTGGAAAATTGTCGCTCGACGGCGAAGTGAAGCTGCTCGACCTGGAGTTTGACGATGAACTGCTCGGGCATTTCCCTGGACCGCAATTCGGCATCGAAGGCGTCCGCAATTTGATTGGCGTCCAGGACCGGCCGCTTGTGATGAGTATTTTCAAAGGCGTGATCGGCCGGGACTTGGAATTTTTGAAAGCCCAACTCCGCCAGCAGGCGCTTGGCGGCGTTGATCTTGTGAAAGACGATGAAATCCTTTTTGACAATCCGTTAACGCCATTTGAGCAGCGGATTACCGCCGGCAAAAGCGTGTTGCAGAGCGTATTCGAAGAAACGGGCCACCGCACTTTGTATGCAGTGAATCTTTCCGGGCGCACGTCCACTCTGCGCGACAAGGCGAAAAAAGCGCGCGAACTGGGTGCTGACGCGCTGCTGTTCAATGTCCATGCTTACGGGCTCGACGTACTGCAGGAATTGGCGGAAGACAAGGACATCCGCCTTCCGCTGATGGCCCATCCGGCATTCAGCGGCGCATTCACTTCTTCTCCAACATACGGGTTAGCGACAGCGCTCGCACTTGGCAAATTGACGCGCATTGCCGGAGCGGATTTCTCGTTGTTCCCCTCCCCTTACGGCAGTGTTGCGCTCGAAAAGAGCCAGGCCTTGGCGCTTGGCGAAGAGCTGGTGAAAGCAAACCCGTTGAAACGCTCTTTCCCGGTGCCTTCAGCCGGCATCCATCCTGGCCTCGTGCCGCAGCTGTTCGAAGATTTCGGCACTGACAGCATCATTAACGCAGGCGGCGGCGTCCACGGCCACCCGGACGGCGCGGCAGGCGGAGGCAAAGCATTCCGCCAGGCAATTGACGCCGTGCTTAAGGGTCAGTCACTAGCGGAAGCCGCAAAACACCATCACGAATTAAAAACAGCCTTGGATATGTGGGGGTAACAACTATGAATAAAACAGTCATCTTCTGTGATTTTGACGGCACCATCACCAACTCAGACAACATCATCGCCATCCTGCAGCATTTTGATCCGCCGGGATGGAATCCGATAAAAGACCGAATCCTGTCCCAGGAAATATCCATCCGCGATGGCGTGGCGCAAATGTTCTCGCTGCTGCCAGCAGCGAAAAAAGATGAAGTGATCGAATTTGTCCTGGAACAGGCACAAATCCGTGAAGGATTCGCCGATTTCGTCGCCTATACGCGCGAACGCGACATCCCGCTTTATGTCGTCAGCGGCGGCATCGACTTTTTTGTCCATCCGCTCATTAAACCGTTCGGCCTTTTTTCCGGCGTTTATTGCAACGGAGCGGATTTCTCGGGTGAGACGATCCGCCTTGAATTTCCGCATGGCTGCGACGAAAAATGCCCGAGCCAAGGCTGCGGCTGCTGCAAGCCGTCCATCATTCGCGAATTGCTCGAGGACGGCGCACAAAGCATCGTTATCGGCGATTCCATCAGTGATTTAGAAGCCGCAAAGCAAGCCGATTTCGTCATCGCGCGCGATTATCTTATTGGCAAATGCGAAGAGCTCGGCCTCCCGTACAAGCCATTTGAAAACTTCCATGACGTCATGACGATCATCGATGAAAAACTGGGGGTGAAGTCATGACCGTATTCCAGGAAAGATGGCAGGAGCTCGCAGACATCAAAGACGAATTGGCATTGCGCGATTGGTTTATGGGAACAAGCGGCAACCTGGCCATTAAAGTTCAGGACGCGCCGCTGGAATTTCTCGTCACAGCGAGCGGCAAAGACAAACGAAAGCGGACATCCGAGGATTTCCTGTTGGTGGACGCGGCCGGCAAAGCGGTGGAAGAGACGCCGCTGAAGCCTTCAGCTGAAACTTTGCTGCATTGCGCAATTTATCAAAAGACCGCGGCCGGCTGCAGCCTGCACATCCATACGGTCGCCAATAACGTCATTTCCGAAATCTACGGCGACCGAGGCAAGATTGACTTTAAAGGCCTCGAGCTCATCAAAGCATTCGGTTTATGGGAAGAAGATGCAGTGCTGACGATTCCCATCATTCCGAATCACGCCCATATCCCTGACCTAACGGAAGAGTTCCGGAAATACCTTTCTGCCGACAGCGGTGCGGTGCTGATCCGCAACCACGGCATCACAGTATGGGGCAAAGACCCGTTCGAAGCGAAGAAATTACTGGAAGCCAGCGAGTTCTTATTTCAATACCAGCTCGCTTTATATCAAATACAATCCCATTAAGAGAGGAAGATTATCATGGCAATCATCAAAATCCAAGGCACAAACGAAACAATCGAAGCGCAAAACGAAGTAGCTGCATTTTTAGAGCAACAGGAAGTCGTCTACGAACATTGGGACATTGAAAAACTGCCGGAGCATTTGCGTGAGAAATTCGACCTCAGCGACGCTGAAAAAGAAGAGATCTTAGCGGCATTCAAAACCGAAATTGATGACATCTCCAAGCGCCGCGGCTATCAGGCTGCAGACATCATTTCGCTTTCCGATTCCAATCCGAAGCTCGACGAATTACTGAAAAACTTCCAGCGCAAGCACATCCACACAGACGATGAAGTCCGCTATATCGTCAGCGGCCACGGCGTCTTTATCATCCAAGGCAAAGACGAGCGCTTTTTCGAAGTCCATTTGACGCCTGGCGACTTGATTTCCGTTCCTGAAAACATCACGCATTACTTCACATTGGCTGACGACCGCAAAGTTGTCGCAGTGCGCATCTTCGTTACTACTGAAGGCTGGGTTCCTGTTTACCAAGAAGAAGAAGGCGTACAATCGTAAAACAAAAAAGAACCGGCGAAAACGCTGGTTCTTTTTTGTGCCTTATTTCCGGAACTTTTCCCCTCTCCACCCGTAACTTATATCAAGAGCGTTTGAAGGGATGTGAGGAAAAATGAAAGAAAAGGCGGCCCGTCTGAACTTCGGAACCGGCATAGCGATCGGATTGCCTTTCCTGATTCTCGGCATCGTCCAGAAAAACCTCGCGTTTGTCATCATCGGCGTGGCGTTGGCGATTTCCCTAAGTGCTTCTTCCGCCCTAAAGTCAAAAAGCGAGAAAAAGTCTGATAAATGATCATGTAAAAAGCAGGTGCCTCTTCTTCAAAAGGCCCTGCTTTTTATGTGGTTTGATTTAATAAACAAAAATATTTCGAAACTGAAGCATTTAACTTTAAACCCACTAAACGACTTGGTATAATAATGAATAATTAAAGGAGGCTAACGTATGTCCATTCCAAAACCGCTTGTGCAATCCAACCAAGCATTCATCGTCCTCACTGTCATCCTTGCCCTTGTTTTCCATAAAGCGATCCTTTTGCTGCCGTTCTTAGTCGGCGCTTATACATTAATCACCAAGAAGAATCCGGTCATCCAGTTCAATAAACGATTTTTGAAAAAACCCGCGAACACGTATATCCAGGAAGACCGCGACCAGCAGCTCTTCAATCAATGGATTGCTACAATCTGCCTCGGGCTGTCGCTGCTTTTGTTTGCGCTCGGTGCAACAACGGCGGGCTACGTGTTCAGCATCATGGTGCTGATCGCTTCTGGCGTGGCGCTGATGGGCTATTGCATCGGCTGCACGATCCGCTACCGCTATATGATGTGGAAGCACAATAAAACCAAAATCCAGTATTAAGGGGGTGTCCAATAAATCGAATATTAGACTTATTGAACAGCCCTATTTTCTAGCGTAGGTGAAGGGAATACTATTGCTCCTGTCTCTGTCTCTTCAACGCTTCGCTAGCTTCGAGACATTTAAGACCGTCGCAACGCTGTGCTAGCTTCATCGCCAAGGAGGTGCCCCAAATCACTATTGGGGCACCTCCTTTTTTGCTTTATTTGATTTGGCCGTTGCCGCGGATCAGGTATTTTGTCGAAGTCAATGCCGGCAAACCCATCGGCCCGCGGGCATGGAGTTTCTGGGTGCTGATGCCGATTTCGGCGCCGAAGCCGAATTCAAAGCCGTCCGTAAAGCGGGTTGAGGCATTGTGGTACACAGCAGCTGCGTCGACTTTATTGAAGAATTCCACGATGCTGTCATCCGTCTCCGAGATAATCGCCTCTGAATGCTTCGTACCATAGGTGTTGATGTGATCGATCGCTTCTCCGGTGGTGTCGACAACTTTCACTGCCACTTCAAGGCCCAGGTATTCCGTCGCCCAATCGGTCTCGGTTGCTGTCGCTACACCGTCCCATTGCTGAGCGGCTTTGTCACCGTGGATTTCCACGCCTTGCTGCTGCAACGCATCTATCAGCTGCCCAAGATGCTGATCCGCCCATGCTTGATGGACGAGAACCGTTTCACAGGAATTGCAGACAGATGGGCGCTGGGTTTTCGCGTTCAGCGCAATCTTTAAAGCCATGTCCACATCGGCCGTGTCATCGATATAGACGTGGCAATTGCCTGCGCCTGTTTCAAGCACCGGAACGGTGGCGTTCGAAACAACCGTCTGGATCAGCTTAGCCCCGCCTCTTGGAATCAGTACGTCCAGATAATTATTGAGCTTGAACATCTGCGCCGCCGTCTCTCTGCTGGTGTCTTCGATCAATTGCACGGCATCGATTGGCAGCGCACTTTTTTCCAGCGCATGGTGGATCACGCTGACAAGCGCTTTATTGGAATGGATGGCGGTCGAACTGCCGCGCAGCACAACCGCGTTGCCCGTTTTCAAGCACAGGCTCGACGCATCGACGGTGACATTCGGGCGCGCTTCGTAAATCATGCCGACAACGCCGAGCGGTACCCGGATTTTCTCCATCTGCAGGCCATTCGGGCGCTCCCATTGCTCGAGCACTTCACCGACTGGATCCTTAAGCTCTGCCACTTGGCGCAGTGCCGAAGCAATTTCCGCCAGCCTGCTTTCATCCAGCTTCAAACGGTCGATGAGCGATTCGCTCATTCCCGCACCGCGCCCCGCTTGCACATCTTTTTCGTTTTCTCCCAAGATGAATTCCTGCTCTTTCAGCAATTGCGCCGAAATCAATCTCAGAGCCTCATCTTTTTGTGCCGTGGTCATTTGTGCCATGATCGCTGCTGCCGCTTTCGCTTTCCGGCCTTTTTCGATCAGGCTATCTTTTTGAACTGTTTCAAGAACTCCGCTCATTCATCAGATCCCCTTTCCTGCGTGGCTGAACCACTGGCTTCGGTGGATAACCACCTGCCGTTTTCCGGTTTTGGTAATGACGCGGGCCGCTTTGCTGCACAGCCCTTTAATTTCCTGCAATTCTTCTGAAGAAAAGTTTACCTGCCCGCGGCCGATGACTTCCCCCGCAGGATCGACGACTTCCACGACCTCTTCGGCTGTAAAGCGTCCGAAGATCTCCGTGATGCCCACCGGCAATAAACTCCTGCCTTGCTGCGAGATGGCCAATGCTGCACCGTGATCCACTTCGATTTTGCCATGCGCCACCGAATGCAGCGCCAGCCATTGCTTTGAATTTTTCACTGTTGCCTGCGGCTCATCTCCGATATACGTCCCGTCGCCATTGCCTTCAACGATATCGAGCAGCTTGTCCGGGCCGCTCCCTGAGCCGATGAAGATATGGGTGCCAAGCGCAAGCGCGGTCTGCGCAGCTTCGACCTTCGATTTCATGCCACCGGTGCCCACAATCGATCCTTCGCTCGACGTTTCTTCAATGAGCTGGTCCGGTATTTCCGATAAGAAGTCATAGCGTTCGGCATCTGGGTTGCTGCGTGGATTGTCGCTGTAAATGCCATTGATATCTGTCAGAATGATCAACATCTGTGCCTGCACCAATCCACTTACCAGCGCCGAAAGCATGTCATTGTCTCCAAACGTCAGCCCTTCAACCGACACCGAGTCGTTTTCGTTAATGATCGGCAGGATATTGCGCTTCAATAATTCCGCCAGCGTAGCGCCGGCGTTCTGGTAAAGGTCTTTCGCAAGGAGGTTCTGGCGTGTCAGCAATAATTGGGCCGTGACAATGCCATGCTTCCTGAACTCCTCTGAATAGGCATGAAGCAGCTGTCCTTGGCCGATAGCGGCAGCTGCCTGTTTGCCGACGATGCTGACCGGACGTGTGGAGTAGCCTAAATCGGTGAAGCCGGCCGCTACTGCTCCGGAAGACACCAAAATCACCTCATGCCCCTGTGCTTTCAGCCGCGCCAAAGCCTGGCCATGCTCCTGTAGCTTTTCAATGCAAAGCCCGCCGTGAGTATTGGTCAATGAACTGCTGCCTATTTTCACGACAATCCTCTTCTTCTTCACAAACTGTCACCCCTGTCTTTAATCGTTGTCCGCTCAACCAAAAATCAATAATAGAATTATTATGCGTTATTATGCATTTTTAGTCAATATATTTTGATTATTTATACAATATCCTTATAAATAAGCATAAGATGCGTATATTCTTAATGAAAAATACATAAGCTTCATATTGAAAATCGCTCCAGATGCGTTGGGCGCCGCCCTCGGTATCGGGGCGCATTCATTAACAAGGATTAAATCGGACTTAACATGAATTAATTTTGATTTAACATGACCTAAATTTGATTTAACATGCAGCAGCTGGCCGTTAACATGAATTGGCCGAATTTTAACCGGCATTAGCCAAGTGGCGTCCCTGATTCTAGTTCAAAAATTAGCTTATAGACAGCCGAATATCCGAATCACCCCACAAAAAACCCCAGATTCAATGGAATCCGGGGTTTGAAGAAAATCAGGCAGTATTCGGTTCGGCGTCAGCGGCTTTCAACGCTCTGTATTTGATGATTTGCGCCGCGTACCATAACAGGACGACCAATGTGATGCAGAAGCCGATGATCATGGAAAGCTGGTAATCCATATTCAGCCCTTCAGGTGCGTAGAAGATGTAGGTCGCTACGACGCCTGTCATGAAGCTTGCCGGAATTCCGGCGATCCAATGGAATTTGAAATTGCTCAATAGGTAGACGGTCGCTGTCCATAGCATGACGGTCGCCACGACTTGGTTGGTCCAGCCGACGTATCTCCAAAGGAATGTGTAGTCGATTGTCGCCATGAAGAATGTCGGAATCCCCAATGGAATCGTCACCAATAATATTTTCCACTTGCCTTCCATGTCCATGAATTTGGACATGATATCCGTTACAATCATGCGGGACGAACGCAATGCCGTATCGCCCGTCGTAATCGGCAGGATGATGACCCCGAAAATCGCCAGGATGCCGCCCATCGTGCCAAGCAGCGAAATGGAGATTTCGTTGACGACGCCAGAAGGTCCACCGGCTGCAAGCGCTGCTGCCAATCCTTCTGTGCCGCTGAAGAAAGTCATGCCGGCTGCTGCCCAGATCAAGGCGATGACGCCTTCAATGATCATGGCACCGTAAAAGATTTTGCGGCCGTCTGTTTCTTTCTTCATGGTGCACGCCACAATCGGGCTCTGCGTGCAGTGGAAGCCGGAAATCGCACCGCAGGAGATAGTCACCATCAGAAGCGGCCAAATCGGCAGTTCGCCGGGATGCAGATTCGAGAACGTCAGGTTCGGCATCGGCTTGCCTGAGAATACAAGCGCCACCGCCACCGCGATTGCCATGAACAATAGGATGCCGCCCAAAAACGGGTAGATGCGGCCGATGATGCGGTTGATCGGCAAGATTGTCGCCAGGATGAAGTAGAAGAAAATGAGCCCCAATGCCACCATGAAGCTGATCGGCGAGATTTGGGAAATCAACTGCGCCGGACCTGCGGTGAACGCCGCTGCCACCAGCAGCATCAACACGAGCGACAGGCCATTGATGAAAAGTTTCATGTGCTTGCCAAGGTAGCGGCCGACAAGCGACGGAAATTGGGCGCCGCCGTGGCGCATGGACATCATGCCGGAGAAATAATCATGTACAGCTCCTGCAAAAATCGAGCCAACCACGATCCAAATAAATGCAACCGGCCCGTATAAAGCGCCCGCCACTGCTCCGTAGATCGGCCCGAGCCCCGCGATGTTCAATAGCTGGATCAAGTTCCCTTTCCACCAGCTCATCGGGATGAAATCCAAATTGTCCCTTTTCGTATAGGCAGGTGTCGGCGTATTGTCGTCCACCACAAAAACCTTTTCAATGAATTTCGAATAAAATACGTAACCAAGAATAAGAAATAAAAGTGCGCCAAAGAAAGTTACCATATGCCGTGTCCTCCTGTTGTGTGTTTTAAGATACGACTATGATAACATGAATTTTCAGAATATAAATATAATATTTTGAAAAAACAATATTTTCTTTCAACTTTAATCAATTTGACCCTTTTTTTCCCTCCCAAATAATAAAAAAGAAGGAATAAATGCCCCCAAACCGCGGCTTCATTCCTTTAATTGAAGATATTTTAATTCGAAATACTTTGCCAATAAAACAACAGAAGAAGCGGAATTTCGCAAAAATGCTATTCGAAATGAGGCAGGAAGTGAATTATAAGGTATTTTTCCGCTGGCTTTTATACTTTTTTCCAGTCTTTCAGAGGCATTTTCTCGCGTACCGCGGCTTTCCGGAACCCTTGGAAAATGTCGATCGCCGATAATAGCGCAACTGTAAAAATGAGGCCGCCGACGACCCAATTCAGCCCTTCCAAAGATCCGAAAAGATTCTCGAGCCGCGACAGAAAACCAGAAGCGAAAATGTCGGGATTCCTGAAAATCAGAAAGAAAGCGAGCACCGACAGCGCCTGGGCAGCCAAATTGAACGTGGCCAGCTTCATATCCCAACGCCGGCGCACCCATTTCCATAAATCCAGGGCCACTTGCAAAATGATGACGAGCAGCACGAGCGGCCAATAGGACAAGAGAACGCTTTGGCTGAACACCGGCGCCACCATTTCGAGCCCATTCGAGCCTTCCTCATAGATGCCGACCAATTTATCCGCGTTAAAGTAAACGGACGCCCAAATGGCGGTCCAAATTAAATCGGCCGCTGGCTCGCTCCGCGCAATCGTTCTTTTCTTCGGCATCATTTCCGGGCTGGATTCCAAATCAGCAGGCGTCCACCCTTTTTCCGGCAATTGCAGCGGCGGTTTTCCGGCCGCGCGATTTGTGCGGTCCACCCATTCGATGATTACAAATACCAGCGTCACCCAGAACAACACATGGAGTGCCACGTCAAAAGCGGCTGCGATCGAATCCCCAATGAGCCCTGCAATAACGCTGACCACTGAAGCTTCACCGGCACTGGAAAAAATGGTCGTGATGATCAAAACCACCACCACAACAGTCACGACGACGGGTATGATGATTTTCAGCAAGGTGAGATACACGTCAAAAAAGCGGGGACCGACCAAATACATCGGCTGCGAACGGTATTTGCCAGCCAGCACAGCCGGGTCGCCGAACTTCGCCAACAATTCCCGCTCTTCTTTTTCCGAATAGCCCGCCGGCAGCAAATCTTCTATTGTCGAACGCAGCTCCTGGCCAATATCTTCGCGTTCTTTAGCCGGCAGCCTGCGCGTGACTTCTCCGATATAGCGGTCAATCAATGTCATGGCGGCCATCTCCTTCAATGAGAACTTGAAGTTCCTGTGTGACGTTCTGCCAATCGCTGTTCAATTGCTTGAATGCTTCCGCCCCAGCTTCACTCAGCGCGTAATACTTGCGCGGCCGGTTCCCGGTCTGGTCCCAGCTGCCTGTCAGCAGCTTCTGCTTTTCAAGGCGGCGCAGCAATGGCGGCAATGCTCCAGGATCCATTAACAACCCATGCTTCTCCAACATTTTCACTAGCGCTGAACCGTATTGAGGCGTTTTTAATTGGCTCAGGACTGCGAGCACCAAGACGCCGCTGCGGAGCTCGGATGCCCAGCCATCCAGTGATGATTTGTCCATCCTATTCACCTCCAGGTTTTCCTCTGCTTAACGAATTGCCTTCTACTATGTATCCTAAAGCATTGGAAAAACAATGGCAAAATATAAACTGATTATTCTATAAATTAACCTGAATCGGCATTCCTCTCATCATTCTCCTCATAAAAAAAACCCCTTTAAAGGGGTTTTTAGCTCAAAATGCGATCTCAATTTTTTCGGCAGCCTGGATTTTCTTTTCATCTTCATCGAACAAGTCGCTGGTGGTGATGGTGATGGCATCGATGTCAGGGTTTTCAACGATAAAGCCGATGCTGCCTTTTTTCGTCTCGCCCGGTGCCACTTCACCGTTCAGTTCTTCAAGGTAAATATCATCTTCCCATAATTTCGTTTCGCCCGCACTCGTCTCCAACAATGCGACCGGTGCGAAATTCAGTGGCTTTTCTGTCGTATTTTTAATTTCCACAAAGAATTTCACCACGTGGAAATCCGTGTCGTGCGTGTAGGAATGGTAAAAGTCGATCAAGCCATAAGACGGTTTGTAATGGAAGAGCTTTGCTTCTCTCAGCGTCAACTCGATGCCGCCGATTTGATGTGTGCCGCTTTCCGAATTGGATGCGTTCAAGACGATTTCACCTTTATCATCGCGGATGCTCTGGCCGGCTTTCAGCAGGCTTTGGTCTCCCGTCACTTGCGGATTCTCTACATGGCCTTCGTAATAGGCCGGAACCTCACCGTTCGTTGCTGCAGCTTCCGCAATTTGGGTTTCCCCTTTATCGGAACATCCTGCCAGCAAAAGCGCGGATGCCAGGAATACATAGATGGCTTGTTTTTTCATAGCGGCTCCTCCTTTTAAAAAGCCCCTTCGCCTTTACAGGCAAAGGGATGCTTTCAGTTTTTCCAATTTACTTGTCGTCGATCTCGACTTTCGCTTTCAGTAAGTCGAATATACCTTTGGCCATGTCGGTATTTTCAATATTGCCGGCAAACTTCTCGCTCGATGGCCCGAACGCGTAAACCGGAACGTCTTCACCTGTGTGCCCGCCAGTAGTCCAGCCGGTATGCGTGCGCTCGTTGAAGATTTCCTCAATTGCGTTATCGATTTGTGTCAGGTTTTTCGTTTCTGCCGCTTTCTTGACTGCGTTGATTTCTGCGTCAGTCAGCTCCAAATCGATGAACTCGCTTAATGTCTCTTCTACACCCGCGCCGTCCAGAATTTGCTGTGCCATAAAGTCAGGTGTGCGTTTAGCAGCTTTGATCGGCTCGCCAAACCAGTTGTAGATGCCATCAGAGCCGATTGAGAATCCACCGGTCGAATGGTCAGCTGTTGCAATGACCAATGTGTTCTTGTCTTTCTTCGCAAATTCGATTGCCGCTGCGTATGCTTTTTCAAAGTCCTGCATCTCGCTCATAGCGCCAACGATATCATTGTCATGTCCAGCCCAGTCTACTTGGCTTCCTTCGACCATCAGGAAAAAGCCGTCTTCGTCTTTTTCGAGCCTGTCAATTGCCGATGTCGTCATTTCTTCAAGCGACGGCACTGACTCTTCACGGTCAATCATTTTCGGCAATCCCGCCGGAGCGAATAAACCCAGAACCTGCTCATCGTCATTGGCCAATAGCGCTTCACGATCGGTTACATAGCTATAGCCATCTTTCTCAAACTCTTCCGTAAGGTTACGGTCTTGGCGTTCAAACAATTTTGTTCCGCCGCCAAGCAGAACATCCACTTTATGTTTGCCGTCAATCATCTCATCATAATAGTCATCTGCGATGGCGTTCATGTTTTTGCGCGCCACGTCATGTGCACCGAATGAGGCTGGCGTTGCATGCGTAATTTCAGATGTCGCTACAAGGCCGGTTGCTTTGCCTTTTTCTTTCGCGGCTTCAAGAACCGTTTTCACTTCGCTCTCATCGTTATCGACAGCGATGGCATTGTTATATGTTTTAATCCCTGCAGACATTGCCGTTGCAGCAGATGCCGAATCCGTCACGTTTTGATCCGGATCTTCCGGATACGTCATTTGCTGTCCGACGAGGTGTGAATCGAATGCCGTGCCTTCAGCAAATTTCGTTCCCGCATTGTCCTGCATATAACGGTAAGCTGAAGTATAAGAAGTTCCCATGCCGTCGCCGATCAGAAAGATGACGTTTTTCACTTTCCCTTGATTATGCGCTTTCCCTTGGCTTTTTCCAGGTGCTTGCGCTTCGGCGCTAGGGACTGAAACAGCGATTCCTGACAATGCGACTGCTGATGCGATGATGAATGGAAGTACTTTTTTCTTGAACGGTTTGCTGGTCATTTTTCCGCCTCCAATAAGTTAGTTGCAAGAACAGCATACTTTTTTATTGTTAAGGACGCATAACTGCTATTTATGGTTTTTGTAAATTATTTTAAAATAAAATTACAAAGTCTTTTGTAAAAAGTTTTGGCTTTGCCTTTTTGGACAACGAAAAAGCCGTCCCACAGTCGATGAAATGACTTTGCGGGACGGCTTTTTGGCTGGCTTGAATTTATAGACGTTCATTCACCTGTTGCTGATCGGCGTTCTTTGCAAGGAAAAGATAGGCGAGCAATGCAATAAGGCACATCGTGAAAATCGTGAGCCCCATCGGCACAGCCGTTTCTTCTCCAGCGATCCCGACTAGCGGAGCCGTCGCCGCACCTAGGATGAATGGCAGCAAGCCGAGCAATGCAGAAGCGCTGCCTGCTGCTTTGCTCTGGCTTTCCATAGCGAGTGTAAACGAAGCCGTTCCGACTACACCAATTGATGTGACGAAAAAGAAAATCGGAATGGCGACAGCCCATAGCGGACCATTGAAACTTACCACAGCAAGGAGAACTGCGCCTGCGGCTACTGCTGCATATAAGGCGCGTTCCAGAAATTGCTTTTCAGAAATCCGATGGGCAAAGCGGCCAACCGCATAGCTTCCGATGATCAACCCGATGCCGTTCATACCGAACAGCAAACTGAAGACTTGCGGCGATACGCCGTAAATGTTCTGATAAATAAAAGGCGTACCGGAGACATAAGCGAATACCCCACCGATCAAAAAGCCCTGGGCTAACGCATAGCCGGTGAACTGCCGGTTTTTTAAAATGGTGGAGAAACTGCTGAACGTCGACAGCAGATTGCTCGGGATGCGTTTTTCCACTGGTAAACTTTCCGGCAACCGGAATGCCGAGATGAGCAGCAAGATCAGGCCAAGCAAGGACAATGCCAAGAAAATGCCTTTCCAATCGGAGAACAAAAGCACTCCGCTGCCGACAGACGGCGCAAGCAACGGCACAAGATTATTCACGACCATCAATAACGCGAATAAACGAGTCAGTTCTGCCCCGCTGCTGACATCGCGTACTATTGCCCGGGAAATAACGAGTCCGGCTGAAGCCGCAAACCCTTGTGCAAAGCGCAAAAGGACAAAGATGAAAATATTCGGTGCAAAAATACAAGCGGCTGAGGCAATGACGTATATTGCCAAAGAAATGATCAACGGCTTGCGGCGGCCGTGCATATCGCTGAGCGCACCTGCAAATAATTGGCCAATAGCCAGCCCCAGCAAAGTTGCGGTCAAGCTGAGCTGGACGGATGAAGCTGAGGTATCGAACACATTTGCCAATATTGGAAAAGCCGGCAAATACATATCGATTGTAAAAGGGATCAGCGATGTAAGCGCCCCTAAAAGTATAATGAAACGTGCTCGTTTGAAACCGGTCAAGTCGCCCATATATAAACATCCTTCTTTCTTCCAGGAACCATTCCCGTTCTTTTGATTTATTTTCTTAGATTATTACGGAATACGAAGAAAATAACTGTTTCTACAATAGCATAATTTGCGGAGTGTTCATCTTTTTTTGACTTGAAAAACGAAAAAAAGAACCAGCTGCATTAGCCGGTTCTAATATCTTATGAATATCAGTTACTTGATTATGCCTTCTTCTTTTAAAACTTCTTCAAATGCTTCAACTACTTTTCTATCGTAATGAGTATCTGTCATTCCTTTAATTTCATCGAGTGCAAATTGTGCATTGAAAGCTTTGCGATAAGAGCGATCTTCAGTCATAGCATCGAATGTATCGCTTACTGCGATAATGCGGGCTTCCAAAAGAATCTCTTCTTCTTTTAAGCCGTTGGGATAGCCACCTCCGTTGAGGCGTTCATGATGCTGGGCTAAAATAGGATAAGCTTCTTCATAAACAGTCCCTTTTAACATTTCAGCACCATCCAATGGGTGTTTTTTTATTATATTGAACTCTTCGTCGGTTAAAGGAGTTGGTTTATTGAGTATTTCTGCCGAGATGTAAACTTTTCCTATATCGTGAAGCGAAGCGGCAATATTAAGATTTTCCAATTGAACTTTGCTCAACTTCATTTTTTTCGCAATTTTAATGGAATAATTGACGACCCGATCTCCATGATTATATGTATACCGATCTTTTTTCTCCACTTGTTTAACAATATCCATAAGAGCTGAAATTTCCTTGCTGAGGTGAACAAAAACAGGCTCTGTACTTACCCATATAAAGCTTGTATCTGTTAGAACTTCGAAATGGACAGGCTCCTTTATTCCACTGACAGAAAAGTATTCATGAGGGCCAAACTCTATTTTTTGCCCATCAATTTCCCCAACCACCTTGCCGGTAAGAATGTAACAGAATTCCATCACTTCAGAATTATCGGCTGGATACATATAAAATAGTTTGTCTTTTTCAAGAAATTGGAGCATGACTTCCGTGCCGTCCCCTCGTGAGAGCAGGCTGATGTTTGAGACATCTAATTGAACACTATCCAGCACAGTGCCGTTCTTCCCTACTTTAAAACCCTCCAAGCCAATCACCTCGGTAGCATTAGAAAAAGAGCTCTTTCCTAAGAACTATTTTTTCATAATTATACAATAACTTTTAATGCTTTAATATTTTTATTTATAGCCGACGATCCGAATTGGATCAATCCAAACGGATTTATGTGCAAATTGTACCAATCTCCAGCTGCATTCTGCCAAGACACCATAGCCAGCGGCCTTTTCGATGGCTTTCTCAGACATCTCTAAGGTTTCGTTATAGACTTTTTCAATAATTTTGTCGAGCTCCTCTAAATAGCGCTCTGTTTTCGCTTCTGCTTTTTCTGTTTTGCCAAGCAATTGCTTTTTCAATTTCTCGATTTTTCCGTTCAGTTGCTCACTGTCCTGACTGTGGCCGGATTCAAATGACTCGTTGAATGCTTCAATATCCTGTTCAAGCGCCCCGATTTTCTCATTGATCCGATTTTCTTGGACGGCCAGAGATGACTCCAATTGGCTGATTTTGTCGATGTGGCTCTTCGTGTCTTTGCCTTCATCAGCAGCCTGCGCCAATTCTTCCCGTACCTTTTTCAATTCTTCCTGGATTTTCACTGCTTCTTTACCTTCTTCAATTCTGCGCAGCTCCAATAGATAGTCTTCCTGCAGTTTATCCGCTTTTTCTACAGCCTGGTTAATTTTCCGGTCGATTTGTCCGTTTGCTTTTTCGATAATTTGATACCCTTTTTCATAATCATAATTCTCTTCTGCTAAAGCGCTCGTTCCAAATGCTAAAAATAACACCATTGCCAGCATCGCTGTAAAAAATTGTTTCATCCTTGGACCTCCAGTGTACTGTATTAGGTAATTAAGTTTATTAGCTACCATAAAAAGTAATTCTTAAGTTCTATACTATCTCCGCTACCTCTTTTAGTCAATTAATTTAAAATGTTCAGTTTTATTATAATAAGCCCATCCACAACAAAAAGTGGACAGGCTTCTAGTCAAGAATGGCGGTTGATGAATTCACGAATTTTGTGTCTGTATATTTCAGGCGTTTCGTACCCCGGCATGTGCGAGCAATTTTCAAATACTTGAAATTCCGCTCCCGGAACCAAGCTCGCGTAGTATTCCGTTGCTTCAGGTGTAGCTTCATCATGGCGGCCGCAAGTGAACAGCGCAGGCACATGGATTTCAGAAAGCCGGCCAGTGACGTCAAAGTCCTTCAACGTTCCTGTTACGGTGAACTCGGAAGCTCCCCACATGAAATTGTAGATTTGGGAATTCAGCTTCTCCAGCTCTTCCTTCATTTCTTTCGGCCATGGATCCAAGCGGCACATATGCTTACTGTAGTATGCCATCATCGCCTGCTGGTATTCCTCTGTATCAGTCGTTTTGAGCCGTTCGTTCTTTTCGATGATGTTTTGGACTTCAGCTGGAAATTCCTCTAAGCAACTCCGTTGATCCGCTTCCCAACGCGGCGCGCTGAGTGCTGGGCCGGAGAAAATAACACTCTTGACGCCTTTTGGCTTCTTATTCACCAAGTAGGAAGCTGCAAGCATCGTGCCCCACGAATGCCCCAATAGATGGAATTCTTCCAATTCCAATGCTTCGACCACATGTTCCAACTCTTCCACGTAGCGTTCAACTGTCCATAATTCCGTATCAGTAGGATGGCCGGATCTGCCGCATCCGAGCTGATCGTACTGGATGACCGGCCGTTCGGATCCCAGCTGCCTCAACGGATCTTTCTCTGAGCTCATCCCCCCTGGCCCCCCATGCAGCAGCAAGAGCGGAATGCCCGGGCCGTCTCCTGTGATGCGGAACCAGACGTTGCCGCCTTTGACCGGTATAAACCCTTCTGTCACATGTTCCATTGGTTCAACCCCTTTCTCTTTAAGTAATTCCATGCAAGCCGCCATATCCCTTTAATCGATTCTGGCCGTTGCGCTGTAAAACAAAAAGCACCGATCCCCATAGGAACCGATGCCTTACTGATTTTATTTATTTCACTTCTACTGTCCAGCCAAGTGCATCTTCCACTTTGCCAGTCTGGATACTCGTGATCGTATCGTATAGTTTTTGCGACAGCTCGCCAATTTCGTGGTTATTGACGACCATTTTGCGCCCCTGCCAATTAAGTTCTCCAACAGGAGAAATGACAGCCGCGGTGCCGGTGCCGAACACTTCTTCGATCTTGCCATCCGCAAAGGCCTGGTAAATTTCCTGAATGGAGATTTTCCGCTCCGTTACCGGGATGCCCCATGAATTCAGCAATTCGATGATCGATGTGCGCGTAATGCCTTTGAGGATACTGCCATTCAGTTCAGGCGTCAGCACTTCTCCGTCAATCTTGAAGAAGATGTTCATGCTGCCGACTTCTTCGATGTATTTCTTTTCGACGCCATCGAGCCATAAGACATCTGCATTACCCGCTTGTTTCGCTTGGGCTTGTGCCTGATAGCCGGAAGAATAATTCCCCGCAGTCTTTGCCATTCCCGTGCCGCCTTTTACCGCACGCGTGAACTGGTCTTCAACATGGATGATGACCGGTTTCATGCCGCCCGGGAAATAAGAACCCACAGGTGACAAAATCACCATGAATTTATACGATTGTGCAGGTGCTACGGCCAAATTGGCTTCTGTCGAAATGATGAACGGACGGATATATAAAGATGTACCTGGTGTTGAAGGCACCCAGTCCTTCTCCAGTTCAATCAATTTCGTCAAATATTCCAGCATCAATTTTTCGTCGACCGGTGGAATGCTCAAGCGTTCGCTCGACAAATTCAGGCGCTCAAAGTTCTTTTCCGGACGGAACAGTAAAACGCGTCCGTCTTCCGTGCGATAAGCCTTCATGCCTTCAAAAACCGTCTGCCCATAATGGAAAATCATCGCTGCCGGATCCAGTGTTATCGGAGCGTACGGCGTAATCTTCGGTTCATGCCAGCCTTGGTCGGACGAGTATTCCATTGTGAGCATATGATCCGTAAAAATGGTCCCAAAGGGCACCTGATCCTGTGAAGGCTTCTCTTTCTTATTCGTGCTGTTAACAATTTCAAGTTCAAATGTACTTACCAATGTCAGGCACTCCTTTCGAAATCGTGGATGGGATTGGGTAATGCGGATAATTATACACTCCCTCTCTGCCAAGTTAAAGCGTTTTTTATAAAATAAAGAAAATTAAGAGAAAAGGCCTGACATTGGTTTTGATTAATCATTCATTTGTTAATCTTCTATAGGAACTAAACCACTGAATTCTTCGAAGCCTCCATACTTTTCATGCATTTTTTCTCTGTACTCCTTAAACGACAAATGAAAATTTTCCGGCGGGTTTCCAAGTATGATCTCAAAGACGCCGTCTAAAAATGTGACAAGATAGCTTTCTTTTAATTCCGGATCGCCGTTCTCGATTTCCAGCTTGAACTCCTCCAAGTTATCGGGGTAGCAATTGAATAGAATCATATTGCGTTTGCCCTCTGAAGATACCTGGCAACAGACGCCATAGCCTAAATTCTCTTGGATTTCATGACCATATCTTATAGCTTCTTCCGGCATGCAGGATCGAACAGCATTATATCCGCAACGGCTGCAGACAATGTACCCCACACTAATTTTATAATAATAATCTTCCATAGCGGATCTTTCGCAATGCGGGCATTCAACAGCAGAATAAACTGAAGCCATTCTTGGATTCTTCCCTTCTATTTTTTGATGATTACAATAGAAAGGGCAAGGTGTTCCGTCTGGAAACAAGGTGATTATGGGGGTTTGAAGAGCAGGGGATTGCGAAGATGCCACTCTATTCAGTTTAAACTGATTATATATTCTGTCAATATCGGCAGCGAGAAAAAAGCACTGCCTCGAGGCCGTCCGGCTCCTGCGGCAGTGCTTTTTATCGGATTACGTCAATAAAATGCGCAAGAATCCGGGCCGTCAGCCCCCAGATCACTTTGTCTTCATAGAGGTAGAAATACTCCTCCATTTCGCGTGCGCGCCAGCTGTAATCCCGGCCGCCTTCGATCAATTCGTACGGAAAATCGTCTTCCGGCTGCACATCGAACTGGATTTGGTAGACCCGCGGCCCGTTGTTGATGAAAAACGACAACGGCACGCTGAACAAGCTGTCGACTTCTGCCGGGTTCGGCTCGAATGTCGCAGATGGTGCGATAAATCCGGCAAAGGCATAGACGATCATGCCGAACGGCGACACGATATAGTCGAGTGCGAACACTTCGGAAATCTCGTCTTCACTGATGCCGAGCTCTTCGTTGGTTTCCCGCAGCGCGGCGGATTTGGCCGAAGGGTCCCCGGGATCGATCCGGCCGCCCGGGAAACAGACTTCACCCGGCTGTTTGCGGAGCGTATGTGCCCGCGTTTCGAACAGCACGTGCACTTCGCCGTCCTTTTCGATCAATGGCAGCAAAATGGAGAATTTCGAGAAATCCCGGCTGCCGAGCACTTGCGGTTTATGGCTTTTTATTTTTTCGGTAATTTTTTTGGCGTCCATCATCCAATCACCTCTCACTTAATCATCAGTATTTCCCGAATGTCTTCTTCTGTCAAGGCGGCCAGGGAGTCCTGCCCCGAATGGATGATTTCATCGATCAAGTTCTTTTTGCGCTCTTGCAAGTCGCTGATCTTCTCTTCGATCGTCCCTTTGGCGAGCATGCGGATGACCTGCACTTCGTTCTGCTGGCCCATCCGGTGCGCCCGGTCCGCTGCCTGCTGTTCGACCGCCGGATTCCACCACAGGTCGTAGAGGATGACCGTATCCGCACCGGTCAAGTTCAATCCTGTACCTCCGGCTTTCAATGAAATCAAAAACAAATTCCCTTCCCCGTCATTGAAACGGTCGCATAATTCGACGCGCTCGATCGGCGGCGTCTGGCCGTCTAAATAGAAGTAAGGGATGGCGTGCTTGTTGAGATTCCTGCCGATCAACCCGAGCATTTGTGTAAACTGCGAGAAAATCAAGACGCGGCGTCCCGCAAGCCGGCTTTCCTCTATTATTTCCATCAATTGATCGAATTTGGCAGAGCCGCCGTCGTAGCCTTCGACAAACAGCGCGGGGTGGCAGCAAATTTGGCGCAGGCGCGTCAAGCCGGCCAGAATCTTGATGCGGTTTTTCCGCAAACTGCCTTTTGCCAGATGCTTCAATGCATCTTGCTTTAATTCCGCTAAATAAGCGGCGTATAATTTTTTCTGCTGCGGCTGGAGTTCGGAATATTGGGTGGTCTCCACTTTTTCCGGCAGCTCCGCGAGCACTTCTTTTTTGGTGCGCCGCAAAACGAACGGCCGGATGCGCTTCGCGACATTGTCCCGCCGCAATTCGCTGAAAGCTCGGCGGTTCGGCAGCAATTCCGGAAAGACGACACGGAAAATCGACCATAACTCATCGAGCGAGTTTTCGATCGGGGTGCCCGTCAGCGCGAAGCGGTATTTCGCCTGGATGGCGCCTGCCGCTTTCGCCGTCTGGGTCACCGGATTTTTGAAAGCCTGCGCCTCATCGAAAAAAACGGTATGGAATTGCTTGTCGCGGTAAAGGTGGCCGTCCATTCGCAGCGAAGGATACGACGTGATGACGAGGTCGCAATCCGAAACGTCCTTCAGCTTTGAGGCACGCACGGCACTCGTGCCGTCGATGATGCGCGCGTTGACCTGCGGAGCGAATTTCTTCAGTTCATTCAGCCAATTATACGTCAGCGACGAAGGCGCAACGACCAGCACCGGCAGTTTGCGCGCCTGGACTTCCGGCAGCACCGAAACGATGAACGCGATGCTCTGCAGCGTTTTGCCGAGCCCCATATCATCTGCCAATATGCCGCCGAAGCGGTATTGCGCCAATAGCTTCAGCCAGTGGAAACCGGCTTTTTGGTAATCGCGGAGCACCGGCTGCAGCGATTCCGGCACAGCCACTTCCAAAGTGTCCGGATTCCCCAGGTTTTTCATGAGCTTCGCAAATTCTTCTCCCGGTTCCGCGATTCCGCCTTTTTCGAGCCCTTCCGCCAATCGCATGCCCTGCAGCAGCGGCACACGGATTTCCTCTTCTTCCAGATCTTCAGCGTTTAGGTCCATTTCTTCCATGAATTCATGCAGCGCCCAGAATTCGGGCGTTTCCAGCGACATCAGCGTCCCCGAAGGCACCCGGTAATACTTGCGCTTTTCCTGGATTGCTTTCATGAGCTGCTGAATTTCCGATTCCGGAATCCCTTTCAAATCAAATTGGAACGCCAGCCAATCGGTCCGTTCTTTTATTTCAATGCGCATTTTCGGTATGCTGGGCGCTTTTTGCACGCGCAGCTTGACTGCTGTCGTCGCGAAAATTTTTGCCAGTTCTTCCAGCTCGTGCACCGTGTGGTAAAGAAACTCGTATTCCGCCTCTTCATCCTGCAGGAAAAAACCGCCAGGCGTCTGGATGAACAAGCTGTCAGCCATGATTTTCATGATGCGCTGTTCGATATCCAAACGGCGCCGTACGCCGGGAATCGAACGGTATTCATGCTCCTGCTCCTCACACGGATTGACGGTGAACCGGCCGTATTGGAATTCGATGCCGGCCAGTAGCCGGTTGCTGACCCGGTCGAGAAACACTTTTGCCGTCAACGGCGTTTCTTTCAAGGTTTTCGAAACGGTATCCGCTAGATCGACTTGCCCGAGCCGCATCAAGCCGGGAACCGCGTGTTCCATGAAATGGCTCAGCTGCTGCGCGGAAATATCCATGTACTGCGGCCCTTCGCCGCTGAGCATTTCTTTCAACTCAGCCAGCCGGATGCAGTCTTCCTCCGCCAGCTTGAACAATTGCCCTTCGGCCAAAGCGCAGCCGTATGCCCGGAAGACTTCGATTTCTTCCAGCCCACTGACTTCCAATTCGTAGCCGTCGCCTGCCCGGTCCACTTCAAACGACAGCGGCAGCCGTTCACCGTAGCGAAGTCCTTTGTAGCTGCGGCCGTCCTGCAAGAACTTTACGGCCGGCGCCGCTTCGAGCAATGGCAGCAGCAATTCCCAAGCAGCTGCGGAGATCAATAAAGTCTTTTCTTCAGTTAAAGGTCCAAGCGGCTGGCTTTTCAACAGAAAGCGCAGCACCGCATCAGTTTCACGTGTGAAATTATGGCGTTCGGGATTATAAATTGAACCCGGTGCAAACTCGGTGATTTTCCGTTGCCCGACATGCTGGAGAAAAGGCCATGGCTCCGCAATTTCCTGCAATGCCGCTCCTCCCGCTGCCAGGCGGATGCCAAAGCCGTTGCCTGCGTCCCCAAGCGGCACCGGCACGCACGTGAATTCGACATTGAGCGTCTGCCGCGCATCGAAATGCAGTTGTTTTCCGCTCGGTCGTTTGGGCTGGTTGTCGAATAAACCCAGCATGCGGTCTGCCAGCGGCTGTTCCGCTTGCTGCCGTTCCTCGAGCGCGAGAAGCGTTGCTGCAATGTGCTGGCAATAAGTTTTCACGAAACCGACCGGCGGGCAGCTGCAGGATGCGTTTATCGTTCCATCAGAATCCGGCTGCACCGTGACAGTGAAAACTTCGCCGCTGTAAACGCGTGCTTCCGCACGCTCATCCGTTTGCGGAAGGAGCTCCACTTTTCCAGCCAGAAAATACGCCTTCCCTTTTTTATAAGCGGCATCGCCGCATAATTTTTTTATGACTCTGTCATTCAACGAAAAATTCATGGTTTTGCCCCTTTGCCGTCCATCTCTTGTATTCTCCATTATCGCTAAAATCTCTCTTTCTGTACAATGGACAGCCTGTTGCAGATAGTGGAATTGCTGAGTTTACAAAAACCCGACACGCTTGCAAGGCCGCAAGTGTATCGGGTTTCTATTTTACTTTCCAGGCAAGAGAAATCTTGCTTCGCGTCATTTTGAATGATTTACGCAGGTCCATCTAAATTAATACCAGTTAAATCCTCTTTTTTCCCGAAACCGCTACCGTGTGAAATTGTCTTGAATTCGGCCCCTTTATTAATGCCACTTCTAAAAATCCGTTGTCCTTCATCAGGGGGATTAATTGATCGCCTATCATGTTATCAATTCCTTCCCATTTCTCCTCGTCCTTGCCATTACACAGCGTAATTACACAAGCACCGCCAGGTTTTAAGACTCTAAATATCTCTGAGATGGAAGCCGATAGTTCATCCCAAAAATAGATGGTATGGATGCTGAATACTTTTTCAAATTGTTCGTCTGCGAAAGGCAGGCTATTCACATTTCCATGTACCAGTTTTGCCTTTTCATCCTTCAGCGCTTTTTTATTTCTGATCGCAGCTGAACGGATTACCGCAGGCGAAAGGTCCAACCCTACTACCATCTCTGCCTCATTTTTTTCTGAAATCAATTTCATCGCGTAACCTGAGCCACATCCAAGTTCCAAGATATGTTCTCCCAGCTGAATATTCAGCAACTCAATTGTCCATAAGGTCTCTGGCTTATGCTGCAGCACCATCTTTTCGCCGATATAAGCTCCGATCAACCCTTTAGGTGCTCTGTACTGGCCATCGATAAACGCTCTAACTCTACTCACTAACTCCATAACTCACCAACTTTACTTTATTGTTTAAAAATAAGTGTTGGTAAAAGTATACCGATTCGGACACTTTAAAACAGTTAAAAAAATTCTTATTTTCAGCTGTTTCACGTGGAACAAAACAACTCCTAACAATGAAACAAAAAAATGACCCCGGACACAATGCCGGAGTCATCCTATGGAAACAGAAAGCTGCTTGCCCATCCTATTCACTTGTTCTCAAATGTGGACAGGTTCGCCTCTCCCCTGCCTTTGGTTCATTTTTTTGTGAGGTCGGTTTTCTTTTCGTTGTTCTGTTTTTCTTCCAATTCGAATTCTGATGTCACGTCGTCCATCACTTCTTTGGTTGAGTTTTTGAACTCTTTCAAGGTTTGGCCGACTGCTCGCCCTAATTGCGGCAATTTAGCTGGTCCGAAAATGATTAACGCGATAATCAGGATCAAAATTAATCCAGGCACTCCGATATTCGGCATTCGATTTCCCTCCTTTACAATAGAATTTCTTTTTCGAGCCTTTGGTTCATCTTTCTCATGGTGAAGCTGGAGACGAGGATGCTGATTTCAAATAAAATGAACAATGGAATGATGATCAGGATATCCGACATGAAATCGGGCGGTGAAATCAGCACACCGATGATCACCAGGACAAAATAAGCGATTTTCCGCATCTTCCGCAACGACATGGGCGTGACAATGCCCAGTTTCGTCAGGAACATGATGACCACGGGCATTTCAAATACGATGCCCACCGGAATGATCAAATTGAACATGAATGTAAAGTATTGGCTCATGCCGTAAGTTTCAGTTGCCCCGATTGACTGGTTTATATCCGACATGAAATTCAGCATCATGGGAAACAAGATGAAATAACTGAAACTGACGCCCGCCAAAAACAGGAAAAAGGAGACCGGGATAAACAAAAATGTCCCTTTGGCTTCATTCTCTGACAAGCCGGGTTTTACAAACAGCCAAACTTGATGGAGAAGCACCGGCAACGTAAAGAGAATCGCCAGCAGCAACGCACATTTAAAATAAATCATGATGCCATCGGTGAAACCGAAGACGTTCCAATCGACATTGACCGCCGTCGGCTGCATTTTGATGAAGTTCAAGATTTTTGCAGCGATGGCAAACCCAATGCCCAGCGACACGATAAATGCGATGGCGACCACAATCAGCCGCTTTCTTAGCTCTGTCAAATGCTCGACGAGCGTAAATTCTTGGTCCATATTCCTTACCCACCTATGTGATTGAATGTGGAAACTTCGGCGACACAGCACAAAGTAAACCTCACCATAAAAACGCTTCTACCGTTAAAAACTTTATTAAAATAGTGATTGACGTTTGTTTCCACTTGTTATTATACTCTTCATAAGCGATTTGTAAATCATATATTTATGGTTATCGAATTTTTATTGAGGCAGGTGAATGATATGACAAAATATAACGACGAGGAATTGAGAATGCTCAACCAAATGCTTCTCGGGATTTTTATGGTAGGCGACTTCGCCTATTTCCTTTTCTTGAACAACGCCGTCTTTCCTTGGTTCGCTTTGGCCGGAGCTTCTTTAGGCCTTGCTATCATTGTCTTATGCTGGTCAGGGACAAAATATCTTTTATTCACAATCAGTTTGGCACTTTCAACGGTGATCTTTTCATTGGCTTATAATTGGATGGTCATTTTCTGATCAAATTCGAAAAGAAGGTTTCTGCTATTTGGCAGAAACCTTCTTTTTTTCATTATACATAACTAAAAGTATATGTATTCATGGATAAATAAGTATTATTCTTCATGCCTTCATCGGCGTATAATCTTATTTTGTGCATACGGAATCATTTTTCTTGTATCAGATTAATCTGTTTTAGATAGAGGATGTAACTAAAGAGTTCCCGCTTTACGCTGAAGAAAATGGAGGTTTTAACATGGCAGACAACAGCAATATGCAAACTGGCAAAAAAGGGACAACCAGACGCGACTTTTTGAAAAATTCCGGGTTGACCGTCGGCGGCGTTGTGCTGGGAGGCGCGATTGGCAGTTTGTTCGGCGGCGGCAGCACGGCGACAACGCAGGAAACCGCACCCGCTGCACCCGCATTGACCGTCAATCCGTCAGCGGCATTAATGTTCTTTACGCCCGACCAATACAAATTGGCGGCAGCAGCTGCTGAACGCATTTACCCGAAAGATGATAACGGCCCAGGCGCTATGGAATTGAACGCCGCCATCTACATCGACCACCAACTGGCTGGCGCATGGGGCATCAATTCCAAGGAATACATGGCCGGACCGTTTTACAAAGCAGAAGAAACCCAAGGCAGCCAAATCCGCATTTTGCGCAAAGACCTGTTCGTTATGGGACTTGCCGCTTTGAACACATACAGCAACAAGAACTTCGATGCCAACTTCGCCGACTTGGAAGCGGAGCAGCAAGACGAGGTATTGACGGCTTTCAGCGAAGACAAAGCACCTGAAATTTCAAAAGTGCGTTCGGGCATCTTTTTCAATTTGCTGCGCAGTTTGACGATTGAAGGCGTTTATGCCGATCCCCTATACGGCGGCAATAAAGAAATGCAGGGCTGGGCGATGCGCAAATACCCAGGCACCCGCTTAAGCTTTGCAAAGGAAATCCAAAACAGCGATTTTGTTCAATTGGACCCCGAGAGCCTCACCAGCCACATGGGCCATTAATGACAGGAAGGATTGATTTATTATGGCTACAAAATTACCGAAAGTACCCGTTGTTGTCGTCGGCATGGGATGGGCAGGCGGCATCGTAGCGTCTGAGCTGACCAAAGCTGGCATATCCGTTGTCGGGCTCGAGCGCGGCAAAGACCGCAACAGCAGCGATTACATGATGGCCCACGATGAGCTGCGCTACCAGCACCGCGAGGAATTGATGCAGGATCTGTCCAAAGAAACCATTACAAGCCGCAATAACGAAAAAATGCGCGCCTTGCCGATGCGTGATTATGGAACGTTCATCGTCGGAGATGGCGTCGGCGGAGCCGGAAGCCATTGGAACGGCCAAACTTACCGCTTCCTGCCTTACGATTTCGAAATCAAGACGATGACCGAAGAGCGCTACGGCGCTGATAAAATCAGTCCGGACATGCCGCTTCAAAATTGGGGCATCACGTACGACGAAATTGAACCTTATTACGATACATTCGAAAAAATGGCCGGAATTTCGGGCGAAACGGTGGAAGGATTCGGTTATGGCCCCCGTTCTAACCCTTATCCGACCGGTCCGATGCTGAAAACGCCGATCATGGAATTATTCGAAACGGCGACGAAAAACTTGGGCTACTCGCCATATATCCTGCCTTCCGGCAACCTTTCGGAAGCTTACGAAAACCCGGACGGCATTTCGCGTGCCGCCTGCCAATACTGCGCTTATTGCGAAAATTTCGGCTGTGAATACGGCGCCAAAGCAGACCCTGCCGTTACGGTCATTCCGGTGGCAAAACAAACTGGCAACTTGGACCTTCGCACCCATTCCAATGTGACCGAAATCTTGAACGACGGCGTTAAAGCAACAGGCGTCTTATACGTCGACACGATTACAGGGGAAGAATTCGAACAGCCGGCTGAAGTGGTCGTCGTGGCAAGCTATGTGTTCAACAACGTCCGCCTGTTATTGAATTCCGGCTTGGGCCGCCCTTATAATTCCGCCGACCAAACCGGATCGATCGGCAAGAACTATTGCTACCAGGTCAGCTCCGCTTCTTCGATGATGTTTTTTGAAGGCAAGGAATTCAACCTTTATGGAGGCGCCGGTGCACTTGGCATCGAAATCCCTGATTTCGTCGGCGATGCATTCGACCATTCCGAGCTGAACTTCCTTCACGGGGCCGGCATCCGTGTCACCCAATACGGCAACCGCCCGATCGCGAACAACGTGGTCCCTGCAGGCACTCCAGCTTGGGGTGCAGAATTCAAAGCGGCATCGATCAAATACGCGAACAGCTTTTTTCCGGTGAAATCGCAAGGAGCCAGCATGCCGCACCGCTATAATTACCTCGATTTGGATCCGGAGTACAAGGACGCTTACGGCAAACCCTTGCTGCGCATGACATTCGATTACACCGAGCAGGACCGTGAACTGGTGAAATACATCTCCAAAGTCACGCATAAAATCGCGGAAGAAATCGGCGCCGATATCATCCAGACAAACGAAGAACAAGGCGCTTTCAATGTTAATAAAGACACCAATACCCACAACACAGGCGGCGTCATCATGGGGGCAGATCCCGAAACGTCCGCAGTGAACAGCTACCTGCAAATGTGGGACGCAGAAAATGTATTTGTTGTCGGCGCATCCGCTTTCCCGCACAATAGTGCATTCAACCCGACAGTCACTTTAGGTGCGCTTTCCTACCGCGCAGCGGAAGGAATCCAGCGTTTCCTGAAAGAAGGCGGCTCGCTCGTCTAAGCCGATGCCATCCAAAAAGCTTCAAGTTCCGATTGGGACTTGGAGCTTTTTTGTGTATTTGCCGGATAAGGCCCGGGTGTACTACAATGTGTTGAGCACATGAAAGCTTTCGGAAAGGAGAAAAGGCATGGATTTTCTGCAATTAAAGTATTTTCAAGAAGTGGCGAAACATCAGCACCTGACAAAAGCCGCTCAAGCACTCAACGTGTCCCAGCCCGCACTCAGCAAGACGATTGCCAAACTGGAGACGCGCCTGGGCTACCAGCTGTTCGACCGCACCGGCCGGCAAATCCGCCTGAACACGTTGGGAAAAGCTTATTTGAAAACGGTTGACGCGATTTTCCTGGAACTGCAAAAAAGCGAGAAAGAATTGGCGTTTTTGACCGAAAAACAAAATCGCCTGATTTCCGTAGCGGTCACCATCCCGACCATCTTACCCGAACTATTGGGCGGATTTTTGAAAATACATCCCCAAGCCCAATTCCGCCAATACCAGGCATTTGCCCAGCGCATGCAAAGCCAGCTTGAAAGCGGCGAAATCGATGTCGGCATCTCCACTTTTCCCATCCACGGAGAAAACATCGAATGGTATCCGATTATCGAAGAAGAGATCCTGTTGGCCGTGCCCCTCACCCACCCGCTCGCTGCCCGCAAAAGCATCGAGCTGACAGAAGTCCGAAATGATCCGTTTATCGTCATGCCGCCTGGCTACGGATTTCGCGATTTAACGGAAAACTTCTGCGCCCAAGCCGGATTTTACCCGGACTTCGCCTTTGAAGGCGACGAAACGGGCGTCACCTACGAACTGGTCGAGAAAGGGCTCGGCATCGCCTTCAGCCCCTCTTTAATCAGAAGCAAACGCCTTGCTACGCTTCAATTGGCCGAGCTGAAGATCTCGGAACCCAAATGTACACGTTCGGTAGGGCTCGTCTGGCATAAAGAACGCAGCCAGACAGACACCGTCAAGGAGTTCATCGCTTACACAATCGCCTTTTTGGAAAAACAGAAACAACAGGCGCTTGCAGATCAAGCATGATAGACGGCCGATAATTTTCACGGTTGCCGAATCTTATGCTTGATTCAATGTTAGCCCTTCTAAATACAAAAAAAGACAGGATGTCCGGTTGCCGGCATCCTGTCTTTTTCGTTGTTGCTCGCTCGCTGCGAACCCTGCAAGTAAAACGTGAATCCATTTTTCATTCCAATTCTTGTACCGCATAAGAAACCATTTCATAGCGCGGTCCTACACGAACCACGGTGAACGTTAAGCGGAGATCATTCCGATCCGCCAAATGCTGGATGGAATCATTTCCTTGATACAGGTTTATCGCATAATAATCATTTCCCACTTTCACTTCGATGACGCGGCCGTCTGCCAATCCGAAAGGTTCTTCTGTGGTGATTTCCAATACTTCACCCGAGACTTTAAGCTTTTGAAGTATTTGCAATGTACCACTTGGCAAAGTGATGGTGTTGCCGAATTTGTTTTGCAGCGTATACTTGGTGTCGCCTGACTTCACGGTGTACGAGGCAGAAGTTCGGTATATGACCCCCGTGTCCGGATAAAGCGTCAAAATTTGCCCGATTTTAATGATGTCTGATGTTAAGTTGTTCAATCTCTTGATGCTGTCGATTGAAACACCGGTCCGTTTCGAGATGGAATACAAGGTATCCCCTTTTACCACCTGATAGTTTCTGTCATCCAGATTTTCCTGGTTTCCAGACCACGGCTGGTCTTTGGGCGGAATTGCGATTTTTTGCCCGACGATTATTTTGGTGCTTGTGGTGAAGTTCGCTGCCATCAGCTGTTCAACCACCAAACCGTATTTTTTTGCAATGCTGTAGAACGTGTCGCCTTTTTTGACAATGTAATAACTGGCCACTTCCGTCGCTGCACTTGGCGAACTTACTGGGCCGACAAGTGCAGCGGAAGAGACTAACGCAAACGACAAAAGGATTTTTGCCATTCGCTTCTGTCCGCTGGACGAGCGCGGCTCTTTCTTCTTGTTCTGAGGAACGGGTTTCAAACTGAACTTTTCCATCTTACTCCCCTGCTTTCCGGTTTTATTTTACTGCCATCACCCCTTAAATTCCCGTTAACGAAAATTAATAATCATTTTTTTGTTATTTTTCTGATAATATTACAAATTCTTAATCGATTGACCCTGAGTGCCGTTCCAAAGAGGAGCACAAAATACCTCAATAAAACAAATAGCCACTCCTGGAAATGGTGATTTTCCAGGAGTGGCATTGGATAACTTATAAATTGCGGTGCAGGGCAAAGTTTTATTCTTAGGCGGGTGGAATTATTCAGCCACCGAACGCAGCAATTTAATCAACGGTGCTTTTGTTTCGAAACCGATCCCTGGAACGTCAGGCAAACCGACATAGCCATTTACAACCGGAATATCATCGGCAAATCCACCGAATGGTTGAAAGATTCCCGGATAAGACTCATTGCCGCCCAGACCCAACCCGGCTGCAATGTTCAGCGACAATTGATGGCCGCCATGCGGAATGCACCGGCGTGAAGACCAGCCATGCTCTTTTAACATATCCAGTATTCTCATATACTCCACAAGCCCATAACTTAACGCACAGTCAAATTGCAGGTAATCCCGATCGGGCCTCATTCCCCCGTAGCGGATGAGGTTGCGGGCATCCTGCATGGAAAACAGGTTTTCCCCCGTTGCCATCGGGTTTTTATAATGCTTGGCAAGCTCCACTTGAAGCTCGTAGTCCAGCGGATCTCCTACTTCTTCATACCAAAACAAATTATAGGGCTCCAGCTTTTCAGCGTATCGAATCGCCGTCTCCAAATCAAAGCGGCCATTCACATCCACCGCCAGCGATTGGCCAGATGGCACCACTTCCAGCACGGCTTCAATTCGCCGAAGATCTTCTTCTAAACCGTTTCCGATTTTCATTTTCACGACGGAATACCCGAGGTCAAGATAGCCTTTCATCTCTTCCTGCAGCATTTTATCGTCTTTTCCTGGCTGATAATAGCCGCCTGCCGCATATACAAACACTTTATCGTCCGGCTTTCCATCGCCATAGCGTTCGGCCAGCAGTTGATAAAGGGGCTTTTCTTCAATTTTTGCAATAAGGTCCCAAACTGCCATATCCAGTGTTCCCACCGCAACCGAGCGTTCCCCATGGCCGCCTGGCTTTTCGCCCGTCATCAAAATATCCCAGATTTTATGAGCATCAAAATTTGAGCCTTCATCATTTAGAATGTCATTTGTTTCCGCTTCCAATAAACGCGGGATAAACCTTTCGTGGAGAAGTCCGCTTGGCGCATAGCGGCCATTCGAATTGAAACCATAGCCGACAACCCTTTTGCCATTTTTAAATACATCCGTGACGATTGCCACGACAGAAACGTTCATTTTTGAAAAATCAATATACGCATTTCTGATGCTCGATTTAATCGGTACGGCTTTTTCTTTGATATCAATGATCTTCATCTTAAAACCTCCCATTTCGAATGATTGTTTATTTTAAGAATAATTAATAAATTTATTAATGTCAATAAAAAGCGATAAATTAATTAAAATAACGTAAATAGTCATTTAATAAATTTTTTAAATTTCGAAGCATAATAAAAAGACGCTTCTTGTCCAGAAACGTCTTACGTTATTTTCCTTGCTTATTTATTGGCTTGCTTTCGATAATCGCCAAGATTTCCTGTCCGCCGCGATGCCTATGGGAATGCATGAGAAGCTGCGCTGCTTTGCTGTCCTCGGCTCGCATGGCAGCTACGATTGCCTTATGTTCCTTGATGGAGCGGACAGGAAGCTTTCGCTCATTAATGGTGAATAAGCGAGCCCGGTACAATTGATCTGAATGGCTGTCCATGATATTTTGCAGCCGCTCATTCCGGGAGTACGCAACGATCAAATGATGAAATTGGTTATCTGCCTCTAAATAAGCCTCTAAATTATTTTCATCCAGGCATTTTTCCTGGCGCGCAATAAGGGAATCCAGCATGTCGAGCTGTTTTTCCTCCATATTCAAAGTGGCTAACTCCGCAGCCACACCATCCAGCGCTTCAGCAATTTGGCAAATTTGCTCGATGTTTTCTTTGATGATCGGTTCAACACTAAAGCCTTTTCGAGGGGTCAACCGAATCCAGCGATCCATCTCCAGTCGTATCAACGCTTCGCGAACGGGCGTCCGGCTCATTTCCAGCATGTCGATAATTTCCCGTTCCAAAAAAGCCTCATTGGGTTGAAGCTGCAGGTTTCGAATCGCTTGTTGAATAATGATATAGGCCTGCTGCGGCAAGCGATCTTCGTTTGCTTCTTCTTTGTATTGCAATAAGGTTTTCTTTAAAGCACTGTGATCACTGCTTCGCTTCTCTTTTTGCTTCATGCTATCCACCAAATTTCATTTTATTAAAGTCGCCGATATTAACTGAATTATATCAGATTTCCGCCTAAATGATTGAGGCCTTACACGCAACTTCCGGCCAGGGATGCATACGGCATGAATTGCATAAGATTATCAAAAAACGTAAAAATCCTTGCTTCATTAAAATTCCAAAAACTGTTGATAGCCTTCTGTGAATAAATTAAATCGGTTTTCTTCGGTTTCTTCAGGAAGTAAAAAAGACAAAAAGTATACCCCATCGTATTTATAGGTCACTTTGAAAATCCATTTTTCTTCAATTTTTTCATTGTCCGTATAGACAATCATTTGATGCTTCGATCGTATTTGAAAATCATCCAAGTACCCGTCCTGCACTTCACCTTTAGCGTAAATCTGATCAACAGCCGGTTCATCATCATTCGTTACTGCTATACCTTCCTTTATGACAACATACCGGTTCCCATAATCTCCGCCTTCGTGGAGATACTGTTCCACAATGTAAATACTATCGTCATTGTAGAACCCATAATTTCTTGGAGTGAGAAGATATGAGCCTTCCACCTCTCCAAATTCCTCAAGATTGCTTGCGCTTACCATTTCTTCGACATCGTTTCTGTCAGGGGCCGGTTCATAGTAAAACATGAATAGAACCAGCAGGATACCAATGGCAATTAAACCGATTAGCATAGCAAGAAAAAGCCATAAGCGTTTTTTCATGTCATTTCCCCTTATGAAATCAGTATTTCATGACTTCAAATCATTCCAGTTCTTCTTTCAATAGATATTACCATAAAAATCCAATGGTTCAATATCTCGTGTCATGAAAAAGTTAGCCATTTCTTCTAATTTTCCCCCGTATAAAAATATTACGATTCCCCAGAAGAGAGTTTTAAGATACTCCAAATGGAAATCGTCTGTAGCTTGGCTTTCTTCAACTGTGCCATTTCTAAAAGCTTCATTTATTTTTAATTACCATTCTTTTTATTAACTATTCAATGCATCAAACTCGAATCTTTTTCAAAGTAGATAATTCTGAACAGTCATCAGCATTTATGCTTGATAAGCATTGCATAAGAAAATCCTATCTGCTGAAATTATATTAATAAATCTTGGTAACAAGAAAAGGACCACCTCAAAAGGCAGCCCATGTTTCTTTCACTAATTCTTGTAAATTTTTTAACTTTGATAAAGCGTTAACAATCTCGCCTTTCAACCATCGGATTAAAAAGCCGTATACCCGATGGCTGTCATAACCGGATAGGCGGTCATTCCAAGGAACATTAAAAATAAAACCAGCCCTATCAAAAAAGATTTCCGGTTCATCCGGGAGCGGTTCATCAGCAGGACAATGAGCCAGATGGGCATGGCAATCAGAATATTGAACCCGCATAAGTAGATGGCGAGCCCAGTATAAATGGTGTTAACGGGATATACATCTATAGCGATATTTATGACATAATCCAGCACGATCAAAGCTGCAAGAATTAGAACCGCAATGCCATTATAAGCAATCCAAACTTTTTTCATTTGACACCTCGGTTCTTAAGAGTTAATTCTTTGCCTACTCTAAGGTGTTAACGGGAATAATTTCTCCACTGACCATTTTAAAGCGTTGTTTTATTTTCGCTTTCCTATAAGTGAACGCCTACTTGTAACCTATTTTCATATGTAACAATCTCTTTTTTTCATAAAAAATCTTCTCTGGGCTTCTATATACTTATTTTACCATTTCCTGATTTTAAAGATAGAAGCAACTCCAATGGACTCAAATTAATTCCAAGCGTTCATAAAAGTATACTTCTACAAACCAAAAGCGAGAAAATAAGCTTTAATCTGCCTATTTTCTCGCTTTCTATTTGTGCAGCTTCCTGCAAATTCATGATATGTAAACGAAACGCAACTGCCTACATTACTAGTTGGAATTTTAAAATAGATGCTATTTTTTCCTAGATAAAAAGGATTCAACCTATTGTTGTTTCCATCGGTTTCATAATTCGCTTTTGATAAAGCCAAATAGTGAAAATGAACAAGGTGATTATAGTGAATACGGTAGGCATGGAGAACAATTGCCATACAGTAGGAAAGTAATGCTTTATTTGATGCGCATTTTCAACTGTTGGTAGATAAGATTCCTTGTATTCAAATTGAACCACCCATTCCTCATTTGCCATAACCATCGTCCCGATATCATAATCATTTGGAACAATCGCTTCTGTCATATTGCCATTCTCCCCTACGACAATCAAAGCTTTTTTATAATCAACGGGAAATGTAGTCATTGGCCCTTGTTGCCAAGTCGGCGTATTCTCAGTATCTTCAGAGGCGAATAGTGCAATGTGCTCCAGTTGCTCTTGGTATTGTTCGAAAACAGATTGGAGAGCTGCCTCGTCTGGCATACCTTGAGCCAGTATCGCTGCAAACGTCTTATCCATAATATCTTGCTGTTCTTGCTCCACCCGTTGTTGTTCTTGTTGATTCTCCTGCCACTCTGCCAAATTAGTGAAAGCGAACACCAACAGGATCAGAGTGATTAATAATGAAAGCCCAAACGAAACTTTCAAAAATTTTGTAAAGTCCAGCTGCGCCTTTAAAAATCTGGAGACTTTTTCAAACGGCTTTTTTTGTTCCATACGCAGGGGCAGGTCTCTTTGTTCTACGACATTCAATTCTTCTTTCATTTGGTATAACATGTGGGAACAAGATTCGCAGTGAGCCATATGCTGTTCGATAAATTGCTTGCTTTCGTCACTGCACAATTGATCTATATAGGAAGGCAATAAATCACGGACAATGTAACATTCATTCTTCATACACAGTTCCTCGCTCTCTCAATTTTAACTTGGCTCTATAAAAAGTTACCCTAGCCCAATTTTCTTTTTTTTGGTGGATTTCGCCAATTTCCTTGAACGATAAGTCCCCCAATAACCGCAGCAATACAATCTCCTTATAGGGCTCGTCAAGTAAATGAATAATACGGAAAAGCTCCATTTTATTTTCGTTATCAACTAAGTCGTGCTCTAAAGAGGTGATTTGCTCAGCTGTATGTATTGGATTCGCTTGCTTTACTTGTCTATCGACATATTTATAATAGGTATGCTTCGCAATTTGACAGAGCCAAACCGACATTTTGCAGTCACCGTTATAATTATCAATCGAGCGAATCGCTTGATAAAAGGTTTCTTGCGTCAACTCTTCTGCCACATCTGCATTTCGGCAAAGTGTGATTAAATATTTACCTACTTGCTCCGCATGTTGTTCATATATTTCCGTAAGCTGATCCACTCTTCTACCTCCCTTCACCCTATATATCTGTAAAAACCACTTTTCGTTACAAGATTTTTTAAATTTCTTAATTTCTATATTTTAACATTTACGTTTTAATCCAAGATAATTAATTTTAATTAACTGTTGAAAAAACCATTCGTAAAAGTACACTTACACAGACAAAAGGGGAAAAGCATCGCTATTAAGCACTGCTTTTCCCCTTTTGATTTCGCTATAAGAACAACTACTGCTTCTGACAATCCCTCATATATTAACTTACTTCCTACTAGTTTAGCTCTAAGAGTTCAGAAATGATTTCATCGCTACCGGGCATAAGCATAAATAGTGAGCCACCGACAAAGAAGACACCAAGTACGAAAAGTATTATGACCATCTTAGTAGCAAGCGAAACTTCTTTCTTTAAAGCACCTATTACAAGAAAAGAAATACCTATTAAAAGTAATAATATATACCAAAATCCCATTTCATCACATCTTTCTATAAGTTTTAAAAGTCTGGAGTTAAATTATCACTGGAAGTAGAGTAACGTCGTTTTAATGATCAGTTCCCATGCTTTCACTCCATAATCTTTGAACATCCACTAATTCATGCCCGCTGAATTCCATTTTATAGATATCAGGTTTTGATGTATTAGATAAAAAATTCAGGTCGTATTTTTCGTCATAAAAGCCCATCATTAAAGTCATTACGGCTCCGTGAGTACCTATTACAACCTTTTTTTCTTCATAGGTAGTTAACAGTTCTTTTAAAACTTTTACAGCCCTTTTTTGACAATCAACATTTGACTCCCCTCCGCCTAAAGCGTAATTTGGCTCTAAAAACGACCTTTCCAAAAGTGGAAGCAATTCCTTATTTGAGACTCGATTGGCTTCCGAAGAAAATTTTCTTTCTTTTAAGTCTTCAAATACTAAAACCTCCTTACCTATTTGATGCGCTAATTTTTCAACTGTTAATACCGAGCGTAGGTATGGGCTTGAAATAACAACATCAATTTCTTCAGCTTTCAATATTTCAGCTACTTGCTTAGCATGTGTTTGTCCTTTTTTCGTTAATCCTCTCGTTCTCTCATTTCCTTCCTTTGGAGACTCCCCATGTCTAACCATATAAATAAATGTGCTCAAAATATAAGCCTCCCATATTTTTATTTTAGACTCCAAAACGAACTATTTTCTTGCTTCATTTCTTACTCAATAGATTCCAATAGATGGAAAATTCTTGTCATTTATAACAACGAGTTTAATTCATAAAAAGTTTCTAAGGATTGACGACAATTAAGATAACCTTAAGTAAAAGTAAACTTTTACACAAAAAAGAGAGAAGATAACTTTAATCAGCATCCTCTCTCCATTTCTATTTGTGCAGCTTCTGATATGTAAGCCTAATTCTTTTTAAATGAGATCTTAGGAAGCTTGGAAAACGATATTTTAAATCATAATTGGTATCCCGTCAGTTTTTCTGCTAAGCCAGTTCAATGCTAGTCAAGAAAAAACATAAATGCCTTTCCGCTAATAAACGGAAAGGCATTTTCTCTATTATTCTTTTTATTTCAATCTTTTAATATAAAGATAATAGTGGTAAACTTAAGAAATTTTCTAACAAAGGAGCTTCTAATGATGAGAGAAATTTGCCCTTGCTGCGCCTATCCAACTTTAGAAAAAAGATCTTATGACGAAATTTGTATACTGTGTGATTGGGAGGACGGAAGTTACAATGAACTCGATCCCGAAAAAATTGATGGAGGTCCGAATGGAGATTACTCCTTAGCAGAGGCCCGGAGGAATTTTGAAGCGCATTTGACCATGTACCGGAAAAAAACAAAAGACATAACTCCAGCAGTTATAGAGAAAAAAAGAATGTTGATGGAGGCCTATGAATCCCTAAATATAAATAACGAAGAAACTGAAACGATCAAGTGGGACAAAATTGTGAAGTTAGAACAGAGTTTGAATTTGCAAGGATAGGATTAGTTTCTTAGCTCTATTCTTAATTCTGAATGTAACTTACTTGCAATTAAGTTACATTCAGAATTAGTAAAAGTCGTTCAAACATGGTCAGCTTACTTCTGCAACAAGTTCTCTAAGTCACGATAACTGTATTCTGTAGTAAAGACTCCCGTTATCATTTCATTGATGTACCGGATAATATCCAGATCGTCATGGTTGTTGTCTACACCCTCTATGTAGACGAATTTTACATTGGCGAAGCCTTTTTTGACCAATGCCTTCCCCAGTTCTTTTTTTCCATATCCCATATAATGCTGCCCTAAATCTGTGTAGTTTCTAACAATATACGGGTAGTCCTGGATTGACCGTTTTAATAAGAATTCGTAATGAGCCTTATCCTTGCTCTGATAATGGTCGGCAAGCAGCAGTGAAATAATAGATGCTATTTCGGGATCTGCTTTGTGCTGCACTTCTTCGGCTTGCTCCACGAGTTCGTCATCCAGTTCTCCTTGGTACCAGGGAGTAAAAGAAAGAATCAGGATAAAGTAAAGCAGATTGGTTGGGTGGTAATACAAGGCGTCCCGAGCAAAGTCAGCGGCTTGTTCGTAATCTTCAAATGGCGTGAGCGTTTCCAGTACAATTAATCGATTCCATCCCTCGGTATCATAGGGATTCTGCTCGACGTAATCGATCAATAACCGTTCAGCTGTCTCCATTTTCCGTTCCATCACCAATGCGGTAATCTGTTTTTGTAATTCTTCATCAACCATATTCTCACCGACTTCTCGTTCGATTATTTATATTCTGGCGTGACCAATAAACTTCAGAAACGAATGTAACTTAATTAGGACTAAGTTACATTCAGTTTTATATTTTTAGTTGAAGGAATTACAGAACTGATTTTTCACGCTTTAGTACTTTTTCTAAAAAACCTCTTTCAAGAACCCATAAAACTTGGAAATAAAGAAATAGCGCTATAAACCAGAATGCTAGTGTTTCAATAAAATTATTCAAGTAATTTTGCGTTGATCCCATTAGCAAATTATAAACTGTTCCTAAAAAAAAACCTGCAAGAGAGTAAAGGGCTATCCCAATAAAATATTGATTAGTAATTGTAGTTTTTTTAAAACGTTTTCTGGATTTGTCTATTATCCAAGAAGAAGGAACGACCACCACTAGGTAGAAGAGTAGATAAACCCATAGAGTTAAAATAAAGTAAACTCCTTCACCTAAATAATACACATCTGATTCTCTCTGGTTTAGTGAGACATAATTTAACACAGCAACCCCTAATCCCAGTATAACTGCGCTAAGAAAAACTCCTATAATTCTTTTAAACACTCTTCCAGCCCCCCATTTAATAACCCTTATCTGATTTATCGAAGCTGCTGATACACAACGAACGAATGTAACTTAATTCCTAATAAGTTACATTCAAACTGGTCAGGCATTAATATTCCCTAAAAGTATCGCGATATTTCTTGCTTTTCCATTCCTTTTTAAAGCGTCTGTAATTCCATGATTCAAACAGAAGAAACCCTGTTAATGAACCAATAGGGGCTGAATATGTCACAGGACCACCAATCAAAATGACACTTGAAACATATCCAATTGTTATTGCAAGAAGAAAAAGTGATATCGTCCATTTCTCTTGTTTTAAAAAATCTTTTTTCATGTTCTTGTCTCTTTTCCATAATTATAGACTGGTTTGAATGTAACTTGACTGCACGTAAGTTACATTCAGATCCTTGATATTCTATGTTATTTCAGTTCTTTCGTTTCTATGACCTTCTTGCAGATATATCCGACAATGTATTCTCTCTTTGTTATTTCTTCGATGTCCTGATTTTCAACTAACTCATCTAGTGCCTGATCTATTTTTTTCCATAGCTCTGTATTTTCATATTTTTCATATTTTTCATATGGATGTGGCATTCTACTATTTACCTTCACTTTCAATTTTTGTGTCTCTTCTTTATAATACTTATTTTACCATTCTTGAGTTTTATAGATAGAAGTCGATAAATTATTTCTCGCTAAAAAAGCGTTCGTAAAAGTACACCTTTCCGAATGCTCTAAAAACAGCCAAAAACCCAAAAAAAGAACGTTCATAAACGTGCCAAAACACTTTACAAACGTTCGCGATTTTTGCTGCACATTTACGACCAATCCCTCTCATCAAACAAGGAAGCCCCTAGAAAAACTAGCCGCAGCACAGCCAAAAAAGCTGCCGAATTTTCTCGGCAGCCGGCTCTTTGGTTGTATATTTGTGTCCGTTTCACGTGGAACAACTTCACCCTTTTTTGACGAATTCCGATTTCAGTTTCATTGGTCCGAAGCCGTCAATTTTGCAATCGATGTCGTGGTCGCCTTCGACTAGTTTGATGTTTTTGGCTTTGGTGCCGATTTTCAGCACTGATGACGTGCCTTTCACTTTCAGGTCTTTGATGACGGTGACGGAATCGCCGTCAGCGAGAATGTTGCCGTTTGCGTCGCGCACGACTTTCGCTGTTTCTTCCGCTTCCTCTGCAAGCGTCCATTCGTGGCCGCATTCCGGGCACACCAGCAGGTTTCCATCCTCATACGTATAGGCTGACTTGCATTCAGGGCAATTTGGCAATGTTTCCATCTTTGTTTCCTCCATTCGTTGTTGAAACCGCTCGCTAAGTAGTTTCTTCTATCCTATCATGCCAGCCGTTGTTTTCGCAGTTGCTTTTTAAATACCGTCATTTCCACATTCGACTGGATCAATGAAAAAACGGCAGGCCTCCCGGTTTCCCGGAGACGCCTGCCGTTTGAAATTCTTGTGCATAAGGTTTTGGATTTTCAGCTTTCTGAATTCGCCGCAACCGCTGTGCCCAGCTTTTTCCGTTTGACCATTTCCGTGAAGGCTTCTTCGCGTTTCGTTTCGTCAAATTCACCGACGCTTTTCGCTACGACGATCGTCGCGATGCCGTTGCCGATCAAGTTGACGATTGCGCGCCCTTCGCTCATGAAGCGGTCAACCCCCAGCAGCAGCGCCAAGCCTTCAAGAGGAATGACCTGCAGCGCGGACAATGTCGACGCAAGAACGATAAAGCCGCTTCCCGTCACACCCGCTGCACCTTTAGACGTCAGCATCAACACCAAAATGATGGTGATTTGCTGGGCGATCGACAAATCGACGCCGAATACTTGCGCCAGGAATACCACTGCCATCGACAGGTAAATCGATGTGCCGTCCAAGTTGAACGAATACCCCGTCGGAATGACCAGTCCGACCACCGATTTCGAAGCACCGTAGCGCTCCATTTTATCCATCATGCGCGGCAGCACCGATTCCGAAGAGCTCGTGCCCAAAACGATGAGGATTTCTTCTTTGATGAATTTCAAGTATTTCCATAAGCTGAATCCGTACATTTTGCAGATCAAGTTCAAGACGACAAAGATGAAGATGAACATTGTCGTGTAAACGGAAAACATCAATTTCGCCAATGGCACCAGCGACGTTAGCCCGAAATGGCCGATCGTGTAGGCCATTGCGGCAAATGCACCAATCGGCGCAGCTTTCATGACAAAGCCGATGATTTTGAAGAATACCAATGACAGCTTGTCCAGCAAATCGATGATCGATTTCCCTTTTTCCCCAAGCGTAGCAAGCGCCACACCGAACAGCACAGAGAAGAACAGCACTTGCAGAATGTCGCCTTTAGCGAACGCATCGACCATATTGGACGGTACGATGTGAGTAACGAATTCGATCCAGTTGATGCCTTGTGCGCCGGTTTCGGTGTACTGGGACACGTCCCCTTTTTCAAGTTTGCTGAAATCGAGTCCAGCACCCGGTTTGATCACGTTGACCACGATCAGTCCGATGACCAATGCGAGCGTCGTGACCACTTCAAAGTAAAGGAATGCTTTCCCGCCGACTTTGCCGACTTTTTTCATATCGCCCATTTTTGCAATGCCAAGAACGATGGTCAGGAAGATGATCGGCGCGATGACCATTTTCACCGCGTTGATGAACGTATCGCCGACCGGCTTCATTTCCTTGCCGATGTTCGGCCATACCAGGCCGACCAAGACGCCAAGGGCGATTGCGGCCAGTACTTGGAATGTCAGGTTCTTGTATATTTGCTTTTTCATATGCTCTCCTCCTCAATTGAATGTCGCTTCATTTTCTGATTCTTTCAAAATGATAACGCTTTCAGTGAGAGAGGAGAAGTTTATGGTCATAATGGCTCTTTTGGTCTTTTTGGTCTCACTTTACTCGGGGTTGTAGACATAGCGGTTGACCGGCCGGCCGACTCCACCGTATTGGACATCCAGCGCAATGACGCCGCTTTTCTCCAGGTAATCCAAATAGCGGCGCGCCGTGACCCGGGCAATGCCGATCGCACTCGCCACTTCTTCGGCTGACCGCGGCACTTCCTGTGCGCGGATGGTGACGATGATTTCGTTCAACGTAAACTCATTCAAGCCTTTTGGCAATAAACCCGTCTCCACTTTCTTCGCCGGCCCTGCATGCAGCAAGACATCCAATTGTTCTTGGGACACGGTTTCCGACCGGTTGAAGCTGGCGCGGTAGGCCTGGTATTTCTCCAATGCCAGCTGGATGCGGTGCAGCTTGAACGGCTTGATGATGTAATCCATCGCGCCGTTCTGCAGCATCAATTTGATGGTGTCGCTGTCTTTAGCCGCTGAAACGACGATCGTGTCCACTTCGATTTTCTGTTTGCGAAATTCCCGCAGCACCTTGATGCCGTCTTTTTTCGGCATGAAGATGTCAAGGATCACCAAATCCGGCCCCAGCTCTTTCGCCAGCTGTAGCCCTTCTTCGCCATTGTCCGCAACCGCAAGCACGCGGAAGCCTTTGACGCTTTCGATGAATTCCTTGTTCACTTCCCTGACCATCGGATCGTCTTCGATCAATAACACAGTAAACCCTTCATTAATTGCCATGCGGTTCATCCTCCTCCATCGGGAAATCGATTATGAACGATGTCCCTTCCCCGTGCTGGGAAGATACGCTAATCGTTCCTCTTGCTTTGTCGACAATCTGTTTCACCAAATACAGGCCATAGCCGGTGCCTGATATTTTATTGGCCGTGAATCCTTTTTCGTAAATCTTGGGCATATGCGTTTCCGGGATCCCAGAGCCGTTGTCTTCCACCAGAATCGCGCAAATGCTGGGCGATTGTTCGATGCTGATGTCGATGCGCTTCGCGTCTTTGTCGGTGCTTTCAAACGACCCGAACGCGTTTTCAATCAAATTGCCGAGCACCACCACGAAATCATGCTGGTCAGACCCCGGCGGGAAATCGGTAAAACGGCTGTTCGCGTCAATGGCGACGTCGATTCCCAGCTCTTTCCCCCTTTTCACTTTGCTGAGCAGAAGGCCTGCAATGGCATCGTTCCTGATTTTTTCATTTAGGAAATAAGCGGACAATTCCTGTTCTTCAGCTGCGTGGTGAGCCAGCTGCAGCGCTTTTTGCGGTTTGCCGAGCTGAATCAACCCTGCGATGGTATGCAATTTGTTCATGTGTTCGTGGCTTTGCACGCGCAGTGCGTCCACGAAGTTTTTGACGCCGGTCAGTTCTTCTGCCAGTTTCGCCACTTCCGTTCGGTCCTGGAAAATGGCGACGGCTCCGATCAGCTCGTCGTCTTTCCAGATCGGGATGCGGTTGCTGACGATGACTTTGCCGCTGACTTTGATTTCTTCGTTGTAAACCGCCTCGTTTTTTTCGACGATTTCCGGCAGCCGGGTGTCTTTTAAAACCGAACGGATCGGGCGGCCGACAAATTCGCCCGTGACATTAAAGATCTTTTTCGCTTTTTCGTTGAATACCGTGATGATTTCGCTGCTGTCGATGGCGATGACGCCTTCGTTCATCGAATGGAACGTCGCCGTCCGCTCTTCGTGCATCCGTTTGATTTCAAACGGTCCAGCTGGAACATCTGCTTTTTGATGTGGTTTGCCAGTAGGATCGAGCCGAGCAGCCCGAACAGCAGCGTCACGACCACGATGAACAGGATTTCTTTTGACAGGCCCGACATGATGTCGAGGACGCTCGGGATGCGGTTGCCGACCACGACCACCCCCGTCTGGTTCAATTCGCTGTCTTTTATCGGCACGAATGCCCGGATGACGGTGCCGAGCTCCCCTTTCGCTTTCGAGAAATACGTATGTTCCGCAAAAGAAGGCTCTTCGTCTGTGCCTTCCGATATGGTGCCGAGCATGTCCGGGACCGGGTGGGAATAGCGGATTTTCGCCATGTTCATGACGACGATGTAATCGGCTTCGTTGATGGTCCGGATTTCCTCGACGACTGGATTGATCTCTTTCCAGCCTTCGGGCTGGTTGATGGCCGATTTGATATCGGACAATTCAGCGACTGTCCGCGCCGTATTCATCGACCGCAGCCGGAGTTCCCTCTCTTCGGTCTGCTGGATATTGACCGCAATGACAAGTCCGCCGATCAACAGCGAAAAAATCACCACGGCATAGGACAGGATCATGATTTTCCACCGGATGGGAAGCTGTTTCATCTTCCGGCCTCCTTTCGCTTTACGGATAACGGGCTTGTGATTATGCTTATGGTATGGATTTATGAGGAGGCCAATTGTGAACAAAACTTATAAATACGCGCTGCTTTTATTGATTGGCATGGCGGCTATTGCCTTGATGGTCTTCCAGCGCATTTCATCCGAAGCGGAGACTTTGCCTTATGATGACGACCAGGAAGGGCTGAGCGGCCAGATTGTTTTTAAATTCAGCCATGTGGTCGCTGAAAACACGCCGAAAGGACAGGCTGCGGACAAATTCGCCGAACTGGTTTATGAAAAATCAGACGGCGCCATCCAAATCGTCGTTTTTCCGAACGGCAGCCTGTATTCGGATATTGAAGAAATCAATGCCTTAAAAGACGGGCAAGTCCAAATGATTGCCCCTTCGACCTCCAAACTCACGAGGCTGTCTGAAAAATGGGGCGTGTTGGATTTGCCCTACGCCTTTACTTCTTATGCCGCCATCACCGAAGGTATCCACGGCCCCCTCGGAGATGAGCTGCTGAAATCGCTCGAAGCAGACGGGCTCAAAGGGCTTGCCCATTGGCCAAGCGGCTTTAAGCAATTGACCAGCAATAAAGGGCCGATCGAAAAGCCGGAAGACCTGGCCGGGCAAACGTTCCGGATCATGCAAAACGACATCATCCAATCCCAATTCAACCTGCTCGGCGCAACGGCCAAGCAGGAATCCTTCAACTTCACTTACAACCTGATCGAAGCGGGTGAAGTGGACGGCGAAGAAAACACCATTTCCAATATCTACTCGAAGAAATTCTATACTGTCCAGGACCATATGACAATCACGAACCACGGTTATTTGGGTTATGCCGTCATGATGGACCAAGACGTATGGAACCAGCAAACGGATCAGACGCAGCGGATTTTGCTGGAAGCGATGAACGAAACCACTGCCTGGAACGACGAAAATGCCCAAAAGCTCGAGTCCGAACAGCTGCAGCTCATCAAAGAAAAATCGGCTATCCGCATACACGAACTTTCCGAAAAGGACAAGCTCGAGTGGGAAGAGAAATTGGCGCCGGTTTACGCCGAATACGCCGATGCGATCGGAGCCGGATTGTTGCAGGAACTGGCTGCACTGCAGAAGAAACACCTGGAAAACCAGTAAACGCATGCACAATAAAACCCGCAGCCAGAGAGGCTCTTGAACCTCTCTGCCCTGCGGGTTTTGCCTTTGTTCTCGGTGTTAACGATAGGCTGGAACGGTTTAGCGAAGCGTCCGTTTCAAAAACTCCTGGGTCCGCTCTTTCTTCGGATGGTTGAAAATCTGTTCCGGCGGCCCTTCTTCCACAATGACGCCTTTGTCCATAAAGACGACCCGGTCTGCGACTTCTTTGGCGAATTCCATTTCGTGCGTGACAATGAGCATCGTCAGCCCGCTTTTTGCTAAGTCTTTCATGACTTTCAGCACTTCACCGACCATTTCCGGATCAAGTGCCGAAGTCGGCTCATCAAACAGCATGACCTCGGGCTCCATCGACAACGCGCGCGCAATCGCCACACGCTGTTTCTGGCCTCCGGAAAGCTGTTCCGGCTTCGCGTTGACGTATTGGTCCATGCCCACGACGTGCAGGAATTTCTTCGCGGTCTTTTCCGCATCCTGCCGCTTGCGCTTCAGCACCTTGATCTGCCCGACGACGCAATTGTTCAGGACGTTGTGGTTGTTGAACAAATTGAATTGCTGGAACACCATGCCGAGCTTCGTGCGGTAGGAATGGATGTTATGGTGGGCATCGAGAATATTTTTTCCATTGTAGATGATCTTGCCGCCGCTCGGTTTTTCGAGCAAGTTGACGCAGCGGAGCAGCGTCGATTTCCCGGATCCCGACGATCCGATGACGCATACCACTTCCCCTTTGCTGACAGAGAAATCGATATCTTTCAACACTTCATTCGTTCCGAAGGATTTGCTTAAATGCTGGATTTCAATTACTTTTTCCATAAGGTCTCCTCTTCTGCTTCTGCGGATTTCTTATTCTTTGATTTTGTGCTCCGTGTCTTCCGGAGTGACCACTTGCATCGGCAGTCCGCCGATCATGCTGTAATTGGACGGCCCCGCCATCTTGCGCTCAAGCTTGCGGAGCAGCAATGTGATGGTGAACGTCATGACAAAGTACAAGACGCAGGCAATGAAGAACGATTCGAAATACCGGAAATTATTGCCCGACACCGATTTGGTCTGGAAAAATAATTCCGTCACACCGATGACGTTCAATACGGCCGTATCCTTGATGTTAATGACGAATTGGTTGCCGGTTGCCGGCAGGATGTTGCGCACGACCTGCGGCATGACGACATTCATCATCGTCTGGAAATGGTTCATGCCGATTGCCTGTGCCGCTTCGAACTGTCCTTTGTCGACCGAAATGATGCCGCCGCGGACAATCTCTGCCATGTATGCGCCGGTATTGATCGAGACGATGAATATCGCCGCCGTAAAGACATCCATATCAATGCCGAACGCCATCGCCGAGCCGTAGAAAATGACCATGGCCTGTACGATCATCGGCGTGCCGCGGAAAAATTCCACATACGCGGACAGCAGGAAATTGATTGTTTTCTGGAACAGGCGCTTCACGCCGCGCTCCGGCATCGGAATGGTATTGACAATGCCGATGATCAATCCGATGGCGGCGCCGATCAGCGTACCGATGATGGAAATCAGCAGCGTCATGCCTGCTCCGCGCAGGAACATCGGCCAGTTATTTGTAAGTATCGTGATAACCCATTCAAGACTCATGGTTTTCCTCCTAAAAAAATTTAAAGCCGGCTGCATTTAGCTGCAGCCGGCACCGCCTAAGCTTTATTGGGCAGCTGGTTGGTTTTGGATCGCTGTATCCATGATTTCCTGGCGCTGCTCTTCTGAGATGCCAGCCAATGTTTCGTTGATCTGCTCCGTGAACTCACTGCCTTTTTCCAAGCCGACTGCAACCGCTGTGTCGTCTTCTGACGTTTCAAAGCCGTCCGTGAATTCCACCATTGCAAAGTTTTCGTTGGCAGCGGAAGCACTGACCGCTTCCGGGCGCTCTGAAACGTAGCCGTCGATTATGCCGGACTCAAGTGCAACCCGCATTGCCGGGAAGCTTTCCATTGCTGTTTCTTTGGATACGCCTTCGATCTGGTCGATGACGGAGTAATGGAACGTGTTCAATTGCGCTGTGACTTTCGCGCCGTTGAAATCTGCCAATGTGCTCGCGCCTTCAAATTCGCCGCCTTTTTTCACGACCATCACCAATTCCGATGTGTAATAATGATCGGAAAAGTCGATGGTTTCTTTGCGTTCTGCTGTCGGGGACATGCCCGCAACGATGGCATCAATCTTGCCGAGTTCAGTGCCGGCACCAAGCCGTCCCATTCCGTTTTGACGATTTCCAGTTCCATCCCGAGATCTTCCGCGATTTGTTTTGCGATTTCCACATCGTAGCCGCCCGCATATTCCGCATTGCCGGAAATTTTCACAGCGCCATTGGAATCATCGCTTTGCGTCCAGTTGAACGGCGCGTAGCCCGCTTCCATCCCCACTTTAAATGTCTTGCCTTCTTCACTCGAACCGCCGCCCGACGATGCGCCTTCTTCCGACCCACATCCTGCAAGCAGCATACCCAGTGACAACATAGCCGTTAACATCAACCCTGATTTCTTTTTCATCTTCTCATTCTCCCCCTCGTGTGTTCTGTAAAATAGTTCTGAATACAGCAAAAAGGGCAGCTATGTACAAAAAAAGACCTGAGATAGACTCAGATCGCTATATGCATAGTTGCCCTAAATCCTCTTTTCCCTTTTCGAGATAGCACACCGCATCGGACTGGGAGTCCTATGCGGCAGTCCTGCAATTGTTCACTGCAGACCCAGCAAGTAATAATGAGAACTATTACAAACTTCGGCGGTCTTTCCTTCTCCATAGCATCCTTGCTTCTCAAACTCTTCTATGGACTAATAAATCCCGCGCCTCTACCTCACCGGAAAGTGAGGTTATATTCACTTGTTTTTCATAGTCTACATTATTACTTTTTTCCTGTCAACGCCGCCCTAAATTCCATTCCACGCTCGACTGCTGGACCTTGCCATTAATCAAAGCTGTCCAAAGAATCTAGAGCTGTTATAATTAATTCGAATATTCAATTTATTACAGATACTGCTATCCATTGAACGCCAGAAAACGGAGGGAGCGTTGGCCATGGATTTTCACGAGATGGACCGGGCGCAATTGCTGAAGGCAGTCAAAACCGATCCGTTGCACGGATTGAGCGCTGAAGAAGTCCGGCTGCGCCAAGACAAGCACGGCTTCAATGTATTGGCTGAAGCCAAAAAGCAGTCCCTGCTCCTGTCTTTCTTCAGCCAATTCACGGATTTGATGATTGTGGTGCTATTGGCCGCTGCCGTAATCTCTTCCGTCCTTGGCGAATGGATTGACGCGGCTGCGATTGTGTTGATCGTCATCCTCAACGCCTCCCTCGGCTTCTATCAGGACCGCAAAGCCGAAAAATCACTGGAAGCGCTGAAAAAACTTTCAGCTCCCCAAGTCCAAGTGCTGCGCAGCGAGAAATGGGCACGCTTGCCTTCGCGCGAAATTGTGCCGGGTGATGTAATCCGTTTCTCCAGCGGCGACCGGATCGGAGCGGATGTGCGGCTGATTGAAGCGGCCAGCCTGGAAATCGAGGAATCGGCGCTGACCGGTGAATCGATGCCTGCTTCGAAGCGGACCGAATCGCTGGCGATTGTCGACCCGAACTTGGCGGACATCAGCAATATGGCGTTCATGGGAACATTGGTGACAAGAGGCAGCGGCGTCGGAATTGTGGTCAGTACCGGCATGAACACCGAAGTCGGACAGATTGCGGGGCTTTTGCAGGCGTCCGAAGGGATGGATACGCCGCTGCAGCGCAAGCTCGGGCAGCTCGGGAAAATCCTGATCATCGCCGCTTTGCTGCTGACGCTGTTAGTAGTTGCCATCGGTGTATGGCGCGGCAATGATTTTTACACGATCTTTTTTGCGGGCTTATCGCTTGCCGTTGCCGCGGTTCCCGAAGGCCTGCCGGCTGTCGTCACCATTGCCTTGTCGATTGGCGTCCAGCGGATGATCAAAAAAGACGCAGTGGTCCGCAAACTGCCGGCTGTCGAGATTCTGGGCAGCGCTTCTGTCATTTGCTCGGACAAGACCGGCACAATGACTGAAAACGAAATGACCGTTACGCATTTATGGAGCGGCGGGCAGGAATGGACGGTTGAGGGAACCGGGTATGAACCGGATGGCCGTTTTTTTGAAGCAGGCACCCTCGTCGAATTGCAAGGCGTCCCAGCGCTGCATGAGCTCCTTTTATATGGGATGTTATGCAATAATGCGAAAGTGTTTAAGAAAGACCAGGAATACGCCATCGAAGGAGATCCGACCGAAGGCGCCATGGTCGTGGCCGCGATGAAAGCGGGCATAAGCGAAAAATGGCTCATGGAAAATTTCACCGTGGTCCAGGAGCTGCCTTTTGACTCTGAACGCAAAATGATGAGTGTCATTGTCAAAGATAGGAACGGACAGCTTCTCGCAGTGACAAAAGGGGCCCCTGATCTGTTGGCGACCCACTGCGGTTCGATTCGATGGGGCGAGCAGCAGCTGCCGCTCACTGCTGAACGGGCTGCCGAAGTGGAACGTGCGGTAATCGGCATGGCCAGCAATGCGCTCCGCACGATGGCCATCGCCTATAAGCCGCTGCCGCCCCACACCCTTGTTTTCACTGAACAGGAAATTGAAAAGGATCTCGTGTTCATCGGGCTCGAGGGCATGATCGATCCGCCGCGCGAGGAAGTGAAAGCCGCCATCCAGGAATGCTGGAACGCCGGTATCCGCACGATCATGATCACCGGGGATCATGCGGTAACAGCGCTGGCGATTGCCGAAAAACTACACATTTCCGGTGAGGCCGGCATTGCGGTGGAAGGCAAAGAGCTGGACGAGATGTCCGCGGAACAGCTGCAGGAAGTCGTGGAAAAGGCGTCCGTTTTCGCCCGGGTCACGCCCGAACACAAGCTGCGCATCGTCCAGGCATTGCAGCAAAACGGCCGCGTCGTCGCCATGACTGGCGACGGCGTCAACGATGCGCCTGCCCTCAAGACGGCGGATATCGGCGTTGCGATGGGCATCACCGGCACAGACGTCGCAAAAGAAGCAGCTTCTCTTATCCTGCTCGACGATAATTTTGCGACCATCAAAGCGGCGATTGTCGAAGGGCGCAATATTTATGATAATATCCGCAAATTCATCCGCTATCTGCTGGCGTCCAATGTCGGAGAAATCCTCGTCATGCTGTTTGCGATGATTCTCGCATTGCCGCTGCCGCTCGTTCCGATTCAGATCCTCTGGGTCAATCTCGTGACGGACGGGCTGCCGGCGATGGCGCTGGGGCTCGATCGTCCGGAAGACGACGTCATGAAAAAGAAACCGCGCGATCCAAAAGAAGGCGTCTTCGCCAGAGGGCTGGCATGGAAAATCCTGTCCCGTGGCTTTCTTATCGGCGCGTCTACCCTG
>NZ_RQII01000058.1 GCF_004761975.1 Planococcus koreensis
TCCACTCCTCGCTAAAGTCGGAAGAATTCTACCCCCTTGCAGGGGTACGTCTAACCAATGCCATTGTACAACAAAAAGTCGAAGATTACATGTATTATTACAACTATATACGACCGTTCCAAAAATTAAACTGCCACTCTCCGATTGAATATCGGACAATGGCAGCCTAGGTGTTTTTTCTGGTGTCTCAAATTAACGGGTCAGTCCAAATTCTCGCAGCCGGCTTTTCGGATGTTTTAATGCCAAGGGATGTCGTAAAGTAATTTTGCGCACAGCACTTTGAATTGGCGGCCAGGGTAAGTGTTTTCCATCAACTCGATCAGCCGGCAGCCCGCCTCGGCAGCATCTTCGAAACGCTTGTAAGGCTCCATGTTCATGCGCTTGGAAAACATATAAGGGGCGGAAGGATTGTACTTCACAAATAAAAATATTATGTAAACCTCTATTTTTCCATGTTGCTGAAAAAAGGCAGGCTCAATCAGCAGCTCGTTGTCAGGGAAGTAGCAGACTTTTTCTTTTTCAATTATGCCGATGCGCTTCATGGCCCATAAATTCGTATAGCCAATTGAAATTTCGGCAGAGGCGCGTTCCATCATCTGTGACATATCCCGCTCAAACAATTTGAAGGAGTCTTGGCGGTTGGTCATATAAACAAGGTATACGCGGTCGTCTTTTTCATCAAGCAATTGGATTTCGTGCATCACAGGCACCTCCACAACGGGTTTTATAGTCTATACCCTTAAATGCAAAAATCCGAACAATCGTTTTTAAAAACACAAAGACGGTCTTGGAAATAATAAATGTATATAACTACATAAGGTATTTTTAAAAAAACCAAAACGCCTACAAGAAAAAAAGACACGGCCTGCAATATGCAAGACGCGCCGTTATTTTTCGAGTAACACACCGATGATGCAACTTGCAGCCAAAAGGGCTGAAAAAAGAAGCGAAAGCCAATAATCCCTGGGTTTAATCCGAATCGGTCGGAAATAAGATGTTCGCGGTTCACCGGTAAAACCACGTGCTTCCATAGCAAAAGCGGCGCTTTCGGCCTTGCGGACAGAACTGGCAAGGGTCGGAATGAGCATGCCGTAAATCGACGTTAATCGGAGCCATCTGCTATTCTTCACTGCAACATTTCTCATTTCATGGACCTGTTTAATCTGCACGAATTCATCTTTTATAAGCGGCAGGAAATGGTAGCCCACTAGAACGCTATAAGCCAATTTCGGTGAAAGCTTCATTTGCTGCATAAGGCTCATGACAAATTTGACGGGTGCAGTAGTGAAGGCGAACATGAGCGACAGCACGGAAAAAGCCAGCACCCGAAACGAAAGTGACAATGCCAGATTTAATTGTTGGTCGGTGATGTCAAAAAAACCGGAGGACCAAATAATTGTTCCGCTGGAAGCGCGGCCAAAAACGATCGTGGTCCATAAATAGCCAAATGCGCCAAAAGCAAAAGGAAGCATGCAGACCAACCATAGTTTCCAGTTGGTTTGGCTGAATAGGATTTGCAATAAGACAATGCCGCAACAAAAAATCAGCGGAGTCCAGGGGTTGAAAAAGAAAGCCATCACGATCATCGATAAAGTGACAATGACAAATTTGAACGATGGATTCATGTCATTCAATAGATGCTTCATGGATCGCCACTCCTTCCGGAGCCAATAAATGATGGGCTAGCAGCAAGTCATCCCGTGTCCAAAAGTCAGCTGCGGAATATTTGCCGGTCATCGCACCATCTTTCAGCAGTACAACGGAATCAGCGACCGCCAAAGCGAACGACATGTCATGCGTGACGATTACAAATGCTGCGCCTTCTGCTGTCCGTTGACCGATCAACGTATATAATTCTTGGAGCGATGCGGCGTCTTGCCCTGCTGTCGGTTCATCCATAAGCAGGATTTGCCGTTTGTCTGCGAGCATTGCCCCGACTGCAACACGCCGTTTTTGGCCGTGGCTCACCGAAAAAGGATGTGAATCCGCAATTGTTGAGAGATCCAGCCGGTTCATCAGCCCTTTGATTTCTTGCAGCGAAGAGATTCCCGAATAAGCCACTTCCTGGGAAACGCTCTGAGTTAAAAACATGAACTCGGGGGATTGAGGCACGTAGCCTCGCCGGGAAATTGCCTGGATGGTGCCACTTGCCTGATGGATTCCGCATAATGCTTTTAAAAGCGTTGTTTTCCCGCTGCCGTTCGGACCCGCGACAATTGTGACTTCACCGCGTGTTAATGAAAAGGACAGAGGGGAAAGGCGTGTTTTGCCATCGATTTCTACTGCCAAACCTTGAATACGAAGTGCTTCTTCTGCCGCTTTTCCGGAAAGCCGCGAAGGGAAGAGGAGGGCCGGTATTTCAGCCGGCGGTCCATCCGCGATTACCCTTCCGTCTTTGCCAAGCCGAATTTCCCGTTTGAAGAAAGATTTCCAATGTACCAGCCTATGTTCCACAGCGATGATTGTCAGCTGCCGGAGTTGCTGCAATCTGTCGAGCCAACAAACGAAATCGCGCGCAGTCACCGGATCAAGATGGGATAATGGTTCATCCAGCAAGAGCACTTCCGGATCCATGATCAATGCGCAAGCGACAGCGACACGCTGTTTCATGCCGCCAGATAAGCTATGGATTTTGGAATGCCGCCACTCAGTCAAAGACGTCAAAGAAAGAATGCCCGCAATCCGCTCTTCCATGTCAGCCTGAGGGATATGCAGATTCTCCAATGTAAATGCCAATTCCTCTTCAACTGTCGGCATGCAGAATTGAGCATCGGGATCCTGAAACACGGTTGCAATCCGTCGATTGATTTCACCGGGGGCGTAATGTTCCCCATTTTTTCCGAATAACCGGATTTCTCCGCTGACGATGCCATCACAATTGAGCGGATAAAGGCGGTTCAGCAAATACAAAAGCGTACTTTTGCCACAGCCGCTCGGGCCGCATATGGCGATGCGTTCCCCCCGGTGGATAATAGCTGAAACATTGTGCAATACCGCTTTGCTGCAATCCGGAAACCGGAATGACAAGTTATTTAAGCGGATGACTTCCTCAGGCACCCGCATCACCTTTGCCGCTGCGGGAAATTGCATAACCACGCAGCGAACCAGTTGCGAGGAGGCCGTCAGCTATATATTTGCCGCCCATCCCCGCAATCACCATGCCACTCAAGACACGCAAAGTGAACATGAATGCAACAAATGACGGATCGAGTGCAGCATAACCCGATATAAAGTAGCCATAGATGAAACTGAACACGGCAGAGCCTGCGCCGGCGAGCATCAGTATTGCCAGATTGAAATGTCTGTAGCGCGTGGCTGCAAACGCAGCTTCCGCACCAAGGCCTTGAACGAGCCCTGACAAAATCAGGCGCGGCCCTACCGCATTGCCAAGAAGGACTTCGATTAATGCCGCCAATGTTTCAGGCAGGACGGCGGCTCCGGGTTTGCGAATAATATACATTGAAATGATGGATACGATAAACCAGATGCCGAACATCCATTCATATGCGATTGGTCCGATAATGCCAGCCCATATGTTGCCGAAATGGATAAACACGAGATAAACGATGCCGAAGACGACACCGAACAATGACATCAGGACGATTTCTTTCAACTTCCAATCTTTAAGCACCGCTGCCACCTCCATGAGAAGGGCTATTTATGCTCAAAGCGACTGTCATCACGAGGTGCGCATTTTCAGAAGTTCGGGCATTGGCAAACGCTTCTTCGTAAAAAGCGAATACATCATGGATATCACCATGGATGCCGCTCGCATAATGCATGGAGTCATTATAGACGCCCAGTGCCTTCGCACGTTCGACTTCCCGGTAGATAATTGCCATATAGTCGGGATTGTTCATGGGATAAAGCGCGAATTGCGAAGAAACATATTGCTTTGACGTATCGGTGTTCAGCAACTCGTCACCTTTGTCCAAATAGGCATCTCCGGCAGAATCACCTGGGCAGCCGACAGAAAATGTGCCTGACATGGCGACGTGCACGCCCGTTTTTGCAGCATGGAGCGCAATCGACTTCGCTGCATTGAACACATGGAGCTGCCTGCCGCGGATGACGGTCGAAACATCGTCAGTGTGCATCCAAACATTCGTGGTGTCGGTTTCCCGCAATGCCCCTTTAATCACTTGGATGAAATCCCCGGTCATCGGATGCAAAGAAAAGCGAAATCCGACAATCGGGCTGGTGCCGCATTGTAGTGGTTCCATATAAAAAATCCTCCTTAAAATTTACACAAAAAAGGCCGCATCCGCGAAGATGCAGCCACAATTTCATGTATAAAATCCAGAAAGGATCGGGACAGAAATGCGCCGCACTTCCTCACGCAGGTCCTAACCTGATCGAGTTATAAGGGATCGAAGCTTGCGCTTGCATCTCAGCTAAAAATAAGCACCCCTAGTGCAGAAAACGGTATGCAGTTTTATTGTGCCGGGTTTTCCCGATGGGTTCAGTCTAGCGCAAGGTTCTAAGGAAGTAAAGAGGGGATGGAAAGATTTTTTAATATATATTTTAGAAGATGTATTGTTTATCATGCCAATGATTGGTATCATAAAAATACTGCAAGTTTGTTATAAATGTAAAAATTATCTTATTTATTCCTTGTCTATTGCAATATTATTGTTATACTATAAGATTTTTATATTTTTTTATTGGTGGACCCCTACATTTTAGAGTGTTTTATTTATTGGGAGGAAGAACATGCGATATCGTGATATAAGTTTAGATGAACTAGAAGAAATTGAACAAGAACTGCATTTGAGCGAAGAAAGCAGAAAAGGGTTGTTGAATTACACGAAAATCGAGATTTATGATGCGATGCATACGCATTTGTCGATCCTCAGCAAAGACGATAAAGACTACCTTGATTATTATACATATATAAAGAAAAAATTGGTGTGCTATTTACTGCGCTATAGTTCAAGCGTCCATGGAAGCACGGCAAAAGAACGTGCAAAAGCTGAAAAAGTATTGAAAAGAGTGCAAAGCTACGATCGCAAAAACCCGATTGTATCTTATCGATTAGGCTGCCTGGCTTATGTGCAAAAAAAATTCAGCGAATCCATCGTCCATTTCCAAAAGGCGTTGGACTTTCAGAAGGACTATAGCGACGTAGCATTCCTGCTCAGCACGGAACAAATAAACCGAGCGGTCTTGTACTTGTCGAATTGCTCATTGCATACGGCATGCCAGGCGTTGGTTATCGGCTCAGAAAATGGGCAGAACAACGGAGCAGTAAATCCGATTTTTACCGGCTTTTTCACTCAGCTCAGCTATAACGAAGGCGTATTGAAATCCCAAGCATATCGCATGACGACATTGGACGGCACCGAATATTGTTCAATAGAGGAATGCAGCGAGACATGCAGTTCAGCGCCAAAAGACACAGTCATGCTGTTTTTCAGAGACACAGGCACGGAGCTCCACTTCAATGGCATAAAGGAGGCAGTGGCTGCACCGCACGCACACGTTCTGCGCCATCTGCTCTTAAATGCGCACCGGCTGAAAGCTGTAACGCCCGTCTGCTTAAAAGACTATTTTTTGGATAGCCATGTAATCGGAGGAGCATCGAAGCATGCCCTCGAACCGGTGATGGAAAACTTGAATACATTGTTGACGGAACTTGAAACACAGATTTCGATCAAAGAAACAGACGGCGGATATCAGTTGATCGGTTCATTCGAATATATTTTGATGGACCGGGCCGATGAACATTTGGCGGATTAATAAAAAACAGGAAAGCTGCTCCAAAGACCATTTTCATGGCTTTGAGCAGCTTTTTTCTTTGGAGCGCTGAAGAAATGCTGGTTAATGGGATGCAATAAAAAGGCGTTAAAACGTATTGCTTCGGAATCCGAATAAAATATGTAAATAGAGCTATGTAATTTATTTACAATAGATACATACTACCTATTCCAAATATACTGAATTATTTATACAATTTACCAGTACCATAAAACGTTTAGGGGGTCGAACAATGTTAAAAGTCTTTTCTACATCAGCTTTAACACTTGCTTTAGTCGGCAGCGCAGTTTTTGCCGGAGTGAACTCCAATGGCTCAACTGCCGAACAGGTAAGCCATCAAAGTGAGTTGAGCTTAGCGCATCATGTCGGAGCTTCTACGGAACTCTCCGAAAAAGCTAAAGAGCTCGGCATTGATCTGTCAAAAGCGGATCCAGCAGAAAAGTTAATGAATAAAGGCGAGAAGTTCCAAGCGCCAGGCGACAACCATGTTGCTTATAACCAAACCGAAGGGGACGTGCCGGTTCTCGTGCTTCTGGCGAAATACAAGGAAGGCGATGAGCCAATCGGTGATATGAAGGGGCAAGTGCCTGCAGCATATTACGAAGATTTGATATTCGGTGATGAATACAATCCGTATGAATTGGAGCAATTCCAGCAATACGCAGAATATAATGGTGTGAAAGTACCGACAGACCGTACGATGCAAAATGTCTATAAAGAGTCCAGTAACGGGAAAGTAAACCTTGTCCGCAAAGAAAATACGGATTTTGCTTGGGTGGAATTGCCAAAAGGGGCTTCCTATTACTTGGATCAAGATGGCACATATGCTGAAAATGGCAAGTATGTCCTGGGCAACGCAAATGGTGATGCACATACAGGAGAATTCGTACGAGATCTATTGGCAGCGGCTGACAGCGAAATCGACTTCTCGAAATACGCTGTGGAAGGCGAAGTGCCGAATATATTCGTCGTACATGAAGGGACCGGTGCAGAATTCAGCAGTGATCCGGCACAGTTCTGGTCGCATAAATGGAGCTTGTTGAGTGCATTGTATTACGGTAAATACTACGAAACTGGGAAGCCGGCAGATGTTTATGCAGGCATGGACCAAGGTGCATGGATTGATCAAACCGTCAAAGAAGACATGACGTATGACGGTGTTGTCGTAGACAATTACAATATCCAGCCTGGAATCGGAGGCAACGTGGCGGGCTATGACGCCGCTACAGACTCATACGACAGCAAACTGGCAACTGGGCCATTCCCGGCACAGCCAGGGGTTTACGCCCATGAATTCGGCCACGCGCTCGGATTGCCGGATTTCTATGATACTGTCTATTCATCAGAAGGCGTAGGGAACTACTCGATGATGGCAGGTGGATCGTGGATGCGCTATCCAAATGCAGCAGCTTATTCAGGGAATTCACCGACACTATTCGATCCGTTCTCTAAAGTTTTTCTTGGCTGGGCAGATCCAGTAGAGGTAGCGCCAGGCGCAGCACAGACGATTACATTGCCGCCGATCAACGAAGCAGCAGCTGACAACGGAATCGTCAAAATGGAAGTTCCAGGCTCTAATGGAACCGAATACTTCTTATTCGAAAATGTGCAGCAAAAAGGGTTTAACCAAGGCTTGAGCCGCCAAGGGGAAGATGCTCATGGTTTGTTGGCATGGCATGTTGATGAAAATGTCATCAATCTTTACCAAACTGCAGGATTCCGTCCGAATAACGTAGAAAACTGGATGAACAAACGCTATCAATACAATCAGTTCCAAATGGCTGCCGACGGGACTAAAGTGACCCATTACGGATTGTCAGTCCTGCAAGCGGACGGCAAATACGATTTGGAGAAGAACGCAAACCGTGGAGACGCTGCCGACTTCTTTAAAACAGGCGATGAAATTACACCTGTTTCAAGCAATGTCCATTCGGGATCGTATTATTTCTGGAAAGGCAATAATGCAACACCAGCAGATTCCGGAATTCATGTAACGGACATTGTGGAAAATGGAGATGGCTCGATCACAGCTAAATTCTTCTACAATGCAAATTCAAGCAAAAAATAACACTCAATAACTTAAAGCCGCGGCTCCTGAACTTACTGGAGCCGCGGCTTTTTCATGAAAAAAACGCCCCGAAGGACGTTTGAGTGATCATCTGCTGCGCAGTTTTGACAGCAAGCGCAGAATTTCAAGGTATAGCCAAATCAAGGTGACCAGCAAACCGAACGCACCGTACCATTCATAATACTTCGGCACTCCTTTATTGGCGGCATTCTCAATAAAATCAAAATCCAGCACCAGATTCAATGCGGCAATAATAACGATGACCACGCTGATGGCAATGCCCAATGGCGTCGCTTCATGCAAATGAGGAATTTCGAAACCGAAAAACCCGCCGATAAATGAAATCAGGTAGACGAGGAAAATACCGCCTGTAGCTGCAACAATGCCCAGCCGGAAATTTTGGGTGACTTTGATGAACCCCGACTTATAAGCGAGCAATAAACTCAACAGCACCCCGATGGTCAATAACACGGCTTGGAACACAATGCCGCCATATTGGACTTCGTATTGTGCAGATATCGCCCCGACAAACAGCCCTTCCAGCAACGCGTATAACGGCGCTGTGAACGGTGATACCTTTGGCACGAAGATTGTGATCAACGCGACAATAAGACCTCCGATTGCGCCGACAAGCATCAACAGCAACGCGCTTTCCGGATTGCTTAGGAATAAGTTCCAGGAAAAGACGAACGTCGCCAACAGCAATAACAATAAAATCAAGGTTCTGTTGACCGTACCTTGAATGGTCATAGGACGCCCGGCAACGGCGCCGCTGTGTTTCGTAAACGATTCATTTTTTAAACTCGGATTTCCGCTTCTCATAAATCTCACCTCTTTTAATAATTGGTACTTATACAAGTATATCCTTTATTTTCTACTTGGACAAAAATATACCGGAATAGAATTTCGATTTAGTTATAAAACGGAAAGATGTGTGCAAGGATCGGGCAAAAATAAAAGAATTGAGTTAAACTAGAAAAAGCTAGGTATACAAGAGAATCACTGGGGGTCCATTTATGAACAGCTTTATCGTCATGCAGGGAGAAACGTATCATGAAGAACGGAACGCTGGAATCCTGTGGACGCCACGCATTGATAAATCCGGGATGGTGCCGCATTCGTGGAAAAGAATGCACGAACTGAAAGAAGGAGATCATGTTTTCCATTACGTAAAAGGGCAGATCGTCGCCATCAGCCTTATTACACAAGGCTGCAAAAACAGCATAATTCCAGGCGGGACAGAAGAAGTTTTCATCGCACAAGCCGTCTACCACGAGTTGGATTTCCCACTCGCTGTGCGAGATTATTTTGACGCAATCGAGCCTTTATTGCCATTGAAATATTCGCCTTTCCAGGAAGATGCGAGCGGCAATTCAGGCTATTTATACCCATGCAATGAAGAACTGGCCATGAAGCTGCTGGAAGTTATCACCAGCCTGAATTTTTTTGCAGTAGAAGAAGAGCAACTCGAGTTGGCGATAGAAGTGGTCAAAAGATCTACCCACAATCCGCTAATGACCATGATTTCAGAGATGGAAATGGAAATAAAGGAAAAAATGCGCCGCAGTAAAAAACAATTCAGCAAAAGCCTTATGCAATTATGGCATAATGAATGCCCGCTCTGTGGAATCGCCATCGATGCGGCATTAGCCGCAAGCTATGCGAAACCGTGGAAAGACAGCACCGATGCCGAAAGGTTGGATCCGCACAACGGCATCTTGTTATGTGCAAACCATGCAGCATTGTTCACATCAGGGTTGATTTCATTTACAGGAGGAGGGCAGCTGCATATCGCGAGCCGGATTCCGGAAGCGCAATACGCTGTCTATGGCCTCAAGAAGGCGGCAAAGGTGCCAGCGACTCTTGAACATGCGCCTTATTTCCGCTGGCATAAACGCAATATCTACATCGAACCGAAAAAACTGAAGCTGGCAAAAACAATGGAAGAGCGCTGAACAAGAGCTTCTGCCAAAAAAGCGTTTGCTAAACAGCAGCGTGTTGAAGCTGAATTTCCAGACGAAGCGATAAAACAGTGAAAATTTTAAAATGCGAGGCTTACAAGTGCATGCATTCCTTTAGAAGCACCTTTCATCGAGGTGCTTTTAAATTTGAAGGAAATTTTTATTTTTCTATGGATAAATGGGTATTTTTGGTATGATGAAAAAAAGAAAACACCATTGAAGGGGTGCTGGTTTTTAAATTGAAAAGAGGGAGAGGCTGAATGGAGTTCAAAATCGGCAATGGCACTTTGCATCTGCCATCACTGGATATTACAATAATCGCAATAATTTCAATTTACTTGTTATTAAAATGGAGCAAAGGGTTGGAAACACGGCGCTTTACCATTTTTATTTATTTTTTAATCAGCACTTATATTGCACCGGTTTTTTCCAGCAGTTCAGATGAAAAGGAATTTCAGCTTTGGTTTCCGCTTGGATTTATCATCATGTTCTTTTACTTGAATCGCAGCGAAAAATACCATCCATTGAAAATGAAAGCCAGTGTTTTGGGGTTGTGCATCGCGTTGTATCGGATCGTTCTTCATTACATTGGCTAGGATAATCGATCTTGAAAATCTTTTATAAACAGAAAAGGAGCGATGGGCGTAGAACTTTACAATACCATTGGGGAATTTCTCTTGAGTCTACTGTTATGGTGGGGATTGCTTTTCGTGTTCCAAAGAGTCTCGAACCGCTACCCAGAAAGGAACTCCTGGAAAAAAGATCTTTCCGTTACGTTTGTCCAAAGTCTCATTGTCCTTTTCATTTTCAATGCTTTGCGGTATTTCACAAATTTGTATTAGACAAAATTCACCTTATGTCTTGTGCATTAGTTAACGCTGGCGGTGCTTCATGATTTAAAAGTTCAGTGTTGATGAACACGTATTTATTCCATAAGCCCAATGATGGTGTGGACTTTCATAAACCCGTAAAAACAAGTTCCTTCTATATAATAGATGAAAAAGAGCTGCCGAGAATTCTCGGCAGCTCTTTTGGTATTCATTATTTTTTGCCCAGGCTTTTTCCCATGCCTTTCAGGAAATTCAAGCCGAATTTGATCGAGCGGTTGATGTCCGGATCTTTCAGCGATTTCATCAATTGGAAAATACCAACTTTCTTATCGCTTGTGCGTTCCGCTTCCGCTTCTTTCAAGCCATCTGCGACGCTTGCTGCGAGCTTTTCGGTCGTAGCGGGATCGATGGCCGTAAGCGCACCAGCCGCACTCATCATGTTATTGATGAGGTTGGTGACGGGTTCACGTGTTGCTTGGTGCACGACGATTTCAGTGATGCCTTCTTTTGCTTTGACCATTGCCAGTGCAGCGTCAAGGATGCCCGCGTCATTCAAGTCACCGGTGATCTGCAGCAATTTATTCAATGCCTGGTCTTGTTCTGCAAGCAGGGACTCAAGCTCTTTCAGCTTATTGTGCCGAATTTCATCTGGGCTCAGCTGTTTTTTCTTCAAGTGAGTGATCGGACTCGCCATAGGACATCACCTTTCTACTTTTTGATCGGTCAAATGCACATAACCTTCACGCGCCCATTTCCGTGCGACTTCAATGCCGGACTGCGGATTGCGTTTTTTGTCGCGCGGATTAGAGCGCGGCAATGGCCGTTTGCCGTGTTCTTTCAAGACTTCCATGCGAACTTTCGTCTGCTTGTATGCAGGGGTATTCGTCCGTTGGTCGACAGCGGGACCTGTCAGGAAGTTGATCGCTGTCTCTTTTTTGACCGAGTTCATCGGCAGGAACAATTCATTGCCTTTGACGCGGGCAGTGACAATAACAGGCAGTTTTAACGCGCCGTATGGCGAAACCAGACGGACGGTCGAACCGTCTTCAAGGCCGCGTTCAGCGGCCAGTTCAGGCGACACTTCAACAAAAGTTTCAGGCAGTTTCGATTGGATGCCTGAAGATTTATTCGTCATATTACCTTCATGGAAATGTTCCAACAGGCGTCCGTTATTGATGTGCAAATCATATTCCTCAGGGAAGACAACCGGCTCGACCCAGTCAGACAAAGCGAAACGCGCTTTTTTGTCAGGGAAGTTGAAGCCATCCACATACAGGAGGGGAGTGCTCGAGCCATCCAGGCTGCCCCATAGGAAGCTGTTCCAGCCTTCCATCGAAGCATAATCGGCTTGACTGAACAACGGCGACAAGCTCGCCATTTCCGCAAAGATTTCGCTTGGGTGGCTGTAATTCCAGCCAGCGCCCAGGCGATTCGCGATTTCCTGGACAATCCACCAATCTGCTTTCGACTCGCCAAGTTCAGGCAATGCCTGGTAAAGGCGCTGAACACGTCTTTCAGTGTTCGTGAATGTGCCTTCTTTTTCCAAAGACGGAGCGGCAGGCAAAATGACATCCGCGTATTGTGCCGTGCGGGAGAAGAAAATATCCTGGACAACAAAGAAATCCAGTTTTGATAGTACTTCATCCACGTGGTTGGCGTTTGAATCGACAAGCGCCATATCTTCGCCGACAACGTACATGGCTTTCATGATGCCTTCATCGACAGCCTGCAGCATTTGGATGTTATCCATGCCGGGCTTGTCATCGATTTTGACGCCGTAAGCTGTCTCGAATTTCAAGCGGGCGTTTTCATCTGTAACATGCTGGTAGCCAGGAAGCCAGCCAGGAAGTGAGCCCATATCGCAGGCGCCTTGTACGTTATTGTGGCCGCGGAGCGGATATGCACCCGCACCCGGGCGGCGGTAATTGCCTGTCGCAAGCAATAAGTTGGAAATGGCAGCGGACGTATCCGAGCCGCCAGTGTTTTGTGTTACGCCCATGCCCCAAAGGATGCATGTGCCATCAGCATCGCGAACCAATTCAGCAATATTGATCAATTGCTCTCTTGGAATGCCGGTCTGCTGCTCAGCGTATTCCAATGTGTATTGGTTCAACACTTCAGTGAACTCACCGAAATGATTGACGTTTTCGTCGATAAAGCGCTGGTCGTGCCAGCCGTTGTCGATCATGTATTTCGTGACCGCCATCAGCCATACCTGATCCGTCCCTTGTTTCGGGGTGATGAAGATATCCGAGCGTTCCGCCATTTCGTTTTTCCGCATATCTGCGACAACCAATTTCTGTTCATGCAATTTATGCGCCCGCTTAACGCGGGTTGCGAGCACCGGATGGCCTTCTGCAGGGTTCGCACCCACAATAATGACGAGTCCAGCGCTGCCGATGTCTTTGATTGTACCGGCATCGCCGCCCATGCCGACTGTGCGGAATAAACCGTCAGTTGCAGGAGACTGGCAATAACGTGAGCAATTGTCGACGTTATTTGATTCGAACACTTGGCGCGTCAATTTTTGGATGACGTAATTGTCTTCATTGGTGATTTTCGAAGAAGAAATGACGCCGATTGCGTCCTTGCCGTAGCTGTCGTTGATTTCCTTGAATTTTGAAGCAACAAGATCGAGCGCTTCTTCCCAAGTGGCTTCAACGAACTCATCGCCTTGACGGATCATCGGTGTCGTGATGCGTTCTTCGCTATTGACGAAGTCCCAGCCGAATTTGCCTTTTACGCAAGTGGAAATCTGGTTTGCAGGTGCTTCCGATACAGGCTGGATTTTAAGGATTTTACGGTCTTTTGTCCATACTTCAAACGAACAGCCGACGCCGCAGAACGTACAAACGGTTTTCGTTTTTTTCGTGCGTGTTTCCCGCATTGTCGCTTCTGCGTCGGAAATGGCCAAAATGCCGCTGTATCCAGGCTCCACATCTTTGACCAAATCGATCAATGGCGTCATGATGGGTTCCGGGATTGCTGTCATAAAGCCGGCTTCGCCAAGCATCGATGTTTCCATCAACGCGTTGCACGGGCAGGCCGTGACGCATTGGCCGCAGCTGACACAAGAAGAATCGTTGATTTTTGCGCCGCCGTCCCACAGTACGATCGGGCGGTCGCGTTCCCAATCCATTGTCAAAGTTTCGTTGACTTGGAGGTTTTGGCACACTTCGACGCATTGGCCGCAGGCGATGCACTGATTCGGGTCGTAGCGGTAGAACGGGTTCGTCAAATCGACTTCGTCAACTGAACATTTCGGTTCGAACGGGTATTTCTGGTGCTCGATTTCCATCATGTCCACGGTGTTATGTACTTTGCAATTGCCGTTATTGTTGTCGCAGACCGTACAGTACAACAAATGGTTTTCTAAAATCCGGTCCATCGCTTCTGTCTGTGCCTCTTTCGCACGCGGGGAAGCGAGCTGGACGTCCATGCCGCTGACGGCTTTTGTTGAACAAGCGCGCTTCAGCTCGCCGTTCACTTCCATGATGCACGTATCGCACGTTTCGATCGGATCGACTTCCGGCATGTAGCAAATTTGCGGATGCAGTATTTTCTGTTCGTTGATCACTTGCAAAATAGTCTGGCCGTCTTTGAATTCATAAGACGCGCCGTTGATGTTGATTGACATGCAAATACCTCCTTTTGGGGTTGTTTCATAATAAAAATTGCTGGTGAATTTGAAATAAAAAAATCCCACTATGAAAAAATACACCTTGACAAGTGCACATGATTCATAGTGGAATAGTGTCTTAACAGGACTTGCTAAAAGACCAATCCAATATTCTAATGGGATGAAAGCGCTGCCGCACTTAAATACGGCAATGCCTACGTATGCTATTATTATAAACAATATAATTTTCATACACAATCAATTTATCAAATAGTTACAAATAATTGTATTTTGAAGGAGAAAAAGAACATCATGTCCAAACAAATCCATGAATTCAACGATATCATCCGCAAACTCCGTAAAAACCTTTTTGGCAAAGGTCCAGAACGCATCCATACGGTTTTCGTCAACGAGATGGCCATTTCTACGCTTCATGGAAATTTGAGCCCCTCAGAAGAATTTATTGCACGGACGCCGGAAGGCAGGGAAATGGTCCATGCCGCCCGTACGCGGATGATCCAAAGCGTTTATGCAGAAGCAGCGCCGGAAGGCATGGAAGAACTGGTCGGCGCAAAATTCATCCACCTTTTCTCCGACATCAAAGTGGAAGATGATATCGCCGTGTCTGTTTTTT
>NZ_RQII01000059.1 GCF_004761975.1 Planococcus koreensis
GGGTTGAATTGTTTGAACACCCCAACATTTAGTGTAGAACCAAAAAGGCAGCCAGTTCTTCGGCTGCCTCCACCCTTTATCAAATACGCTGATTTATACCCGGCTGACGTTCCAGGTGCCTTTCGCACGGTATGCCGGAAAGAATTGTTCTTCTTTCGCGGCACCGGATGCTGCGCACAACTCCGCATAGACCGCCTCATTCCACACCTTGCGCCCGACATGGAAATCGAATTCCGTGTTCTTGCCGAATTTCTTTTTAAAGAGCAGCAAACTATCGTCCGGTTCGTTGGTGAAACCGCCGCCCGCATGGATCAGCTCTATGCCATTCTCCTTGCCCCATAAGGCGATCGCATACGTCATCACGTAGACGGGCGATAAATGGTGGTAGCCTTCCAATGTGCCGGACAAATGCGTATGGATCAGATTATTGTAGATGAAATGCATTTCCGCCCCAATGACTTCGCCTTCAAACAGGGCCTCCACCAGTACGACATGTTCGCCAAAATACTGCAAGATGCGGTCGAAATAAGCCTTGTCGAAATAATAGAACATGTCGGCGTGCACACGTTCCATATTGATATGATAAAGTTCGGCAAATTTATCGAGATTCTCCGGATTGACGGTAATGCGGGTCTCGATTCCTAAGCGCAGCGCATGGCGGATGGCCTTGCGCGTCGATTTCGAGAATTCTTCCTGGACCGGATCGTCGAAATCCTTTAAATTGGTACCGACTGTTTTCCGCATAAACTCAACATCGTAGCATTCTTTGAAGTCTTCAGCATTGCCGAGGACCGGATGGAAACGGACGAATTCGCCCACGATGTGGTTAGCATCGCAGTATTGCTGGAACGCGTCTTTGAATGCGCAGACCAATTCGGCTTTATCTCCTTCTGCGCTGCATGTGATCAGCGGGCCGCCATAACCGTAAGGAGTGACGATGTCGTAGTATTTTTTCTCATCCACAAGAATCGGGGTTTGCCGCTTTATAAAAAGGTGCGTGACCGAGCCGAGCGGATGCGAAAACTCATAAGCTTCGCAAACCCCACCCTCGATTTCCTCGTATAATCTTCCATAATCCGGTTCGAAAAAAATATCCATCATCACGCTGTCCCCATTTCTGCTATATACGGTTCATATCGGGCAAGGATCATTTCGCGGTTATCGCTCGATATCACTTGAAGCGTTTTATTGATTTTATTGATAACTCGATCAAGGTCTTCTGTGGTTTGGGCAACGATATTGAAGCGCCCGAACATTTGTGCATACGAGCCGGTCATTTCGATGCCGTCGCCAATGTGCCGCGAAGACACAAAAGAGATGACTTCCGGAAGTTCCAGGATCTCATCAATGCCCCGGATTTCAGCAATCGTCCCTGCACCGAGCAAAATTGACAAGTTGCAGGATGGAAACGGCATGAACCCGCCATCGTATTCCTTCAGGCTGTAGTTATCCGTATCTTTGCCAACTGACAGATCGAGCATCATTTCCAACAAGCTGACACCCGTCTGTTTTTCGATGACCTGATAATGCTGTTCGCCGCTCAGCCGGAAGCCCATCTCATAAATATAGAAATCGCCGTCGTCGTAAAGTGACTGGATAAACACCAATCCGTTATCGATTTTCAGCCCTTCGATCATCTTGCGGATTCGCTGGTCCACTGTTTCAATGTAGCGCTCCATGTGCTTGGATGGAAACAGCGTCGCAATCGGCAGCGGCGGATGTTCCTTTGTCGCTTTATAAACGTAGCGATCGGTTACCGCGGTCAATATGACGTGGCCCTCCTGGACGGTGTAATACATTTCGACGCCATGGGTACTATCGATAAAGCGCTCGACTATGACCTTGCCGCTTTTTGAACGGTGCTCAGCTTTCAAATACGCGTCTTCGAGTTCATGCTGGTCGTAGCATACCGAGATTCCCTGGCTTGCATAGCTGTCAACCGGTTTGACGATGACGGGAAATTCGATGTTTTTCCAAATATTTTCTTCGCTGCTGTATTCTTCAATGACCGGCACGTTGAAGGTGCGGCAGAATTCCTTGAATTTGTCTTTGTTCGATGTAATCGCCAATTGCTCATTAGACGCATAAAACGGCAAATTCAGTTTTTTGCATAATTTTAGGGCGTTCCAAGTATTGATGTCATCAAACGCGGTAAAAACCCCGTCAATTTCTTCATCGTTCGCGATTTTCGCCAGCTTTGCGGTATCCGATGTACTGATGTCATACGCTTTATCCGCAAATTTCTTAGCGGGAGATCCGACATTATTATCCGTTACAATAGCATACATCCCCATTTTCTTAGCGGTTTTCACAACATCGATCATATGAGTAATGCCGCCAAGTATTAGCACTTTTCTCTGTTTAGCCGTTTTCATCCATAACATCTCCCAGCATGTTTTGTAAATGAGCAGCAATCGCTAATCACCCCTGTTGCACCGTGCGTGTGTTTACCGATTTTCAACCATTGTCGGACATAAAGAGCAAATACCTGCTATGAACCAACTAAAAACTGGATGTTCTAGAAACCATTTACCTATTAACTACCAAGTTATCAGTTCATTCACACATTGTCAATGGACTATTCTGAATTTTTAAATACCTGATGAAATTACCTTCTGCGTTAGGTATATCAACTCTTTTTCAAAGAACTTCTTTCAGCTTCCATTCCCATCATGTGTTATTCTTCCTATTTAATAACCCTGATTCATTTAACCTAGTTTTAACCAAGCATTATTATCATTAGTTTAGATTTAAATAAAACACCCCGAATTTCATTTGCAGTTACCTAAAGGAGGAAGCACGAAATGGCGGTTATGCTGACAACATTATTGTCTGATATTTTTTTCTTGCCAGAATGGGGCAAAGCCTATGCAACACAGGACCTTGGGGAGAGCAAAGTGTTCGAATTCGCGACCGGCTATGGACATATCTATTACCAGTTTGTCGTTCGGCCGATTCCGATCGCTTTAGGCGACGTGAATTACTACGACACAATCACCCCTTTTGGCCAAAGCGGCCCGGTGATCATCAGCTGCGCGGCAGGCAGAAGAAAAGAACTGGCAGCGGCATTTGATGCAGAATTCCAAAAATACTGCATCGCCAATAATATTGTTTCGGAATATGTCCGGTTCAATTCCTGCGTGAAGAATGCCGAAGATTTCAAGGAAATCTACAGCATCGACAACCGGGGAATAACGATGTATATCGACTTGAGCGTAGGGGATTATTTTCTGGAAGAATTCAAATCCAGCACCCGCCAACAAGTCCGCCGGGCATTAAAAAACAATGTCGAAATCGAGTATGATTATACGGGTGCAACGATTGATGAGTTCCATCGACTCTATGAAATCATGGCGAAAAGGAATAACATCCCGAATCATTACCGGTTCTCAAAAGAGCTATTGGCGGAATCTTTTTCGTTGCTGGAAGGCAAACAATTTATCATCTACGCGAAATACGAGGGCCAATACATTTCAGCGGCGATGTATTTACACCATGGCGATTTCCTCCATTACCATCTGTCTGCGAATGACCCTGAATTCTTCAACGTCGCCGGCAACAGCCTCGTACTGAACGAAGGCTGCCGATGGGGCGTCGAGAACGGCAAAAAACAATTGCACCTCGGCGGAGCAACAAGCGATGTGCTTTACCGCTTCAAGCGCGGGTTCACGAAAACCGAGCCGCTCGACATCCTGACAGGCAAAAAAGTCCGCAACGAAACAATTTACAACCTTCTGGTGGATTATAATTTAAGCAGAGGAATAATTGAGAATCCGGAACATTTCCCGCTTTATCGTGGATAATTCGGAAACGAAAAAGGCAGAAGCGAAATTATCGCTTCTGCCTTTTGAAATCCACGGATTTATTTATTGGACCTTTGCTTTAGCTGGTTCATGTTTCGCCAGCACCATATCCGCCCCTTCGCGGGACTCGATTTTCAGCAGCTTATATAGTTTTTCAACCGCTTTGTGCAATGCCTCTTCTGAAGCTGCGACCAGGTTGAACCTGCCGAACATCTGCGCATACGAACCGTTCGCCGCAATCACATCTCCTACTTCGTGGTTGAGGCAATAGGAAACGACTTCTTCCATGAGATTGATCTCATCCATCCCGCTGATTTTCGCAATGGTCCCATTGTCGAGGAGAATCGGCAGGTTGCACGAAGGTTTTGGCATATATCCATAGTCGAATGCCCCAAAATCGTATTTCCCGATATCTTCCCCCACTGCGAACTCGAGCATCATTTCCAGCAAATTGATGCCTGTCTGCTTCTCAATGATTTTATAATGCTGTTCACCGCTGAACCGGAAGCCCATCTCGTAAATGTAGAATGAACCGTCTTCGTATAGCGACTGGATGAACACCAAGCCATTTTCAATTCCCATTCCGCTGATCAGGTTTCGGACATTCGGATCCACATTGTCGATATAATGCTGCTGGTGTTTTGAAGGGAATGTCATCGCTATCGGCAACGGCGGATGCTCTTTCGATTGCTTATGGACATAGCGGTCAGTCGTGCCGTTCAATACGATTTCGCCGTTGCGGACGGCGTAGAACATCTGGACACCATAAGCATTATCGATGAACGGCTCCACAATGGCCTTGCCCGATTTTGAAAAGCCGAGCGCCTTCTCAAAACCGTCCTTCACTTCTGTTGAATTGTGGCAAACGGTAATGCCTTTGCTGGCATAGCTGTCCACGGGTTTCACGATGACAGGAAACTTCATGTTCTGGATCACTTCATCATCGAGTGTTTTACCTGCAGTATATTCCGGAATGACCGGAACATCATAGCGCCGGCAGAATTCCTTGAATTTATTTTTATTTGAAGAGACTTCCAATTGTTCCTCGGTAGCGTAAAATGGCAATCCTGTCTCACGCGCCAATTTTTCCGCATTCCACGTATTGATATCCTCAAAAGCCGTAAAAATTCCGTCCACCTTTTCTGCACGCACGATTTCCGCCATCTTTTGAATGTCAGCTGTGCTTTCATCAAAAAACTTAGCCGCATGGTCCTTAGCCGGAGATCCCGCAACATTGTCTGCGACAATCGTATAGAACCCCATCGCTTTAGCCGTTTTAACAACATCAATCATATGGCGCGTTCCACCGAGGATCAGAATCTTCTTTTTGCCATCAACCAAATCGAATCCCACCTTTCCTATAGAGCCATCACCTGACCCCATAAGTCAGACTGATTGCCTAGAACTCAAAATCTCACATTACTTTCCGCACAATAAAACACAGGGTATTTATAACTAAGATAGCAGTCTGATTTAAACAAGTCAAATAATTATCTGAATTTTTAATATTTGTAATAACTTTCTCTCTCTCTCTATTTCTTCAGATCGACAAAAAAGCGCCGACTGATTCGAATAACGAATCGGCCGGCACTTATTTTAAAATTTCAACTCGATTGCCCGTTTGCGTTCAGCCAGCAAAGCTGCCATGATGCCAGCGACTTCCTCGCCGTATTCATCATTTTTCAAGGCGAACTCCATCGTGGTCCGGATAAAACCGACCATCTCACCGACATCATAGCGCTTTCCTTCGAAATTATAGGCAAACACCTTTTGATGCTGGTTCAAAAGCTGAATGGCGTCTGTCAACTGGATTTCTCCGCCAGCCCCAATTTTATGCTGGCCCAAAAACTGAAAGATTTCCGGTGTCAGGACATAGCGCCCTAAAATCGCTAAATCAGAAGGAGCCGTTCCGGGCATCGGTTTTTCCACAAAGTTTTCGACTTTAAAAAGGCGGCCATGCGCTTCACCCGGATCGATAATGCCGTATCGGTGGGTTTCAGACATCCCGACTTGCTGGACGCCGATTATTGAAGATTGATTGGTTTCGTACTGAGCCATTAACTGCTGAAGAGCAGGTGTTTCAGATTGGATGATGTCATCCCCCAGCAAAACGCCGAAAGGCTCATTGCCGATAAACTTGCGCGCACACCAGATTGCATGGCCCAAGCCTTTCGGTTCTTTTTGGCGGATATAATGGATTTCCACTTTTGAAGAATCGCGAACTTGTTCCAATAGCTCGTATTTTTCGCGTTTCAGCAAATTGTCTTCAAGTTCGAAGTTATTGTCGAAATGATCTTCAATCGCTCTTTTCCCTTTGCCGGTAACAATAATGATGTCTTCAATCCCCGATTCGATCGCTTCTTCGACAATATATTGGATGGTCGGCTTATTCAATATCGGCAGCATTTCTTTCGGCATCGCTTTCGTGGCGGGCAAAAATCTTGTACCCAGTCCCGCTGCGGGAATAATCGCTTTCGTCACTTTCTTTTTCACTTCGGAACCTCCTCTAATGGTATGGAATTTGCTATTGGTTTTACTAATAGGGTTGCTGCCTATTCATCAATACGGACGCTTTTTGCCCGTATGGCGCAATAAGCCAGGCAAAGGACGCCTAGCCCATGGGCACACCTTCGCTAGTAAAGGGTATGCACTCGATAAATCTTATTTACTTTAATCCAAGTGAACAGAAACCTTTATGCCTTATACTCCATTCTATCAAATTGCTTAATAAGATGTGTCTTCTGCAGCATCACGTTTGAAACTTATCACGATATTAATGAGGACGAATGCTAGAAAAATGCCCAATGTGTCGATAAAGGCATCGAAAAGCCGTCCGTCCCGCTCAAAATACAATTGCAGGATTTCCGTTAATACCGCGAATCCCACAGCGATAACAACTGCTGGCAGATGCTTTTTCAGCCAGCTGAAAAGCAGCACATACAATAACGCAAAAGACAGGAAATGGCCTGTTTTTTGGATCGTGTAGAAGCTGTCTGAGAAATCTATGTCGTTGATGATCAGGAGATCGGCCAGATTCGGGGACGTGTTAAAACTGAAACCGACAATCCGATCAAATAGAAAAGCGTGTGCGTCATTATTGCAGGTTGCGACAATGATTACCGCAGCCCATACAAATACTAGAAACGGTTTCATTCCCACTGGCCAACTCCCTTCAATTCAACTTCAGATTCTATGCTTTTGGAAATTCTTTTAACGCTTAGTAGATAAGCGGCGTGAAAATAGTATGCTCGTTATTAAACTTATTGTCTATAAAAAATTCTGACAAGTCAAATAACTTATATTCTATACCCTTAATTACCCATCTGTATTATCCTTATAGCAAAGAGAATTCATTATTTTTCAATTAAAACTGGAAAGGGTGGTTACCGATGATCCGAATCCGGCACACGCCAAATTATGCCGGTGTCCATATTTCTGGCGACTATTCCGATTTTGATGAGCTGTATGAGGCAGTGCACCGTATTACACGAAGTCATGAGGAAGACGATGGCTACGGACAGCCGCGCCGCCGGATTCTAGGGCTGTTCAATGAGCTGCGGCAAGCACAGCTCGGCAACCGTTGCTTCGAGGCTGTACCGAACGGCTTTAGCGCGCGGAACGATCTTTGGCTACCGGTGGAACACACAGACAATAACGTGTATTTGAAATTTGAAGCGCTATGGCCAGAGGTTCTTTTCGCATCATTTGCCCTCAACGATTTCATCTTCCATTATATGGACGGTGCAAGAGTCCACAGCTGGGATCCATGGGCAGCGGCTGTCCGCAAATTCCAAAGCGCAGTCGCCAGCTGCTTGGAGGAAACACTGAGCCCTAACCGTTACCGCCAGCTCCGGAAGTACATCGACCCCCATGGATTGTTCGCAAAAACGAAATACCAGAATTATTTAATTCAGTACATTGATCGCTTGAATATCCATTTCCTTCGGCTGCCACCTGAAAGGCGTCCAGAAAACATCAGCATCATGGCAAAACGCATTTGCGAACTCGATTCACTCTATTATGATTTCCGCTCCGATTTCATCGATTTGGCGGAAGGCCTGCAAGTGCACGTTTCCGAACTGCGCTATAAAGAGAATTATCCAGAAACAATTGACTGGTAATCGAATAATGGCAAAGTCTAATCAAAATAAATAACTGTGTATCCCCAACCGTTCTGGCCACTTCGCTTTCCGTGGGCTCAGCTTCAGCCTCCTCGTCACTGGAAAAAGAGTTGCTCCTGTCTCTGCATCGCTACGCTAGCTTCGAGACATTAAAGTGCGTTGCATCGCTGCGCTAGCTTCGTCGCAAACGAGGTTCTTCAAACCTCGTTTCCTGCGGGGTCTTCAGCCTTCGCTGTCCCACAGGAGTCTTCGTGGCCAGACCGGTTGTTAGCATGTAGCTCTCATTAAAGAGAGAAACCAACTCATCCGCTTTTTGTAAGCATTCTCTCAAGGATTCGGAGCGCAAAATCCGATATACCTAAGTAAAAACCGTTGATCCATAGCTGGATCAACGGTTTTTATTTTGCATTCGCTTTATTCAATTGTTGCTTTAAGCCTTCTGTGTCCATAAATTCAATTTCTTCAATTTTCCCTTGTTCAGGAACAATCGCTTTCCCTTCGAATTTAAAGCGGCTTGTTTCGCTGCTTTCATCTTGATGGGCGACTTGGAAACTGAAATTGTATAACGTGGGATCGTTTTCACTGGCATTGATTTTTATATTCGAAACGCTGAGGCGATAAGATCCCTCATAGACGCTATACATAAAAGCCGGGTTTATATTCAGGAAGTTGGCGTAGCCATTTTCAGTAAAATAGGCTGCGTATTTCTTTTCCATATAATCAGCGTATGCTTTATAGGCAGGGGTTTCCTTATAGACTGCGAATTCTTCCTGATTCGCGACGTCCTCAAGATTTTCCATCGCTGCGTACCTCAATTCCCTGTACTCTTCATCAGGGGCATTGAATTCTTTTTCGATGACCGACTGGATTGCTTCTGTATTTTTTTCATCTACCGGTTCCACTTCAGAAACACCCGTGTTTTCTGCGGTTCCTTTTTGCGAACATCCGGCTATCACGACACAAGAAACGAGTAAAAGCGCAATCCAAAAGGCTATTCCCTGTCTTGTGCGCCTGTGAATTTCTGTTGATTTCATCTTCATTCTCCCTTAAATATAATGCTCATGGCCTTAAACCGCAGGGCATTCCACGATTGAAGCTTTTAAGATATTCCTTTTTTTCACTATAAAGCCACTAAGCCATTAAATTAAAACTTCAGCCAAGCAGCTTCTCCATTCTGCACAGTCAGTTGGTGTAGCTTGTGCATGAGTTTGCTCTTTATAAATTAGCGTCCAGCTTCCTGGGTTCTCGACTTTGTGCCAGCCCAGTTTTTCGCTTTTCGCCATTCGGTTAACCCTAAAGCTACACCGATTCCAACAAATGCCCCTGTGCTGTCGATGAGCACGTCACGAAGTTCACCGCTGCGGCCCGGGATGAATAATTGATGGAACTCATCCGACATTGCATACAGGGCGCAGATTGCCAAAGCTGCTAGGCCACCCCGATAGCCTTTAATGCCACTTTTGCGCAGCGCATGGAACACCAATACGCCTAATATCAAATAAACAAAGAAGTGGGCATTCTTCCTGACAAACGTATGCAAAGCATCCGTATCGATCGATGCTTCTGAAGAAAATTGTGAAATCGCTTGTAGAATGGTTTCTGTAATCCCGGAGCTCATGCCGCTTGATACTGTGGCAGGCTGATGGGAGAATCCGAAGATGACGGCCATCCATAAAATAACGGCGGCCCAAGAAAGTGCTTTAGATGTATTCATGATTTTTCCCTTTTCCAATTACTATTTTTTTGTTATTTTTCACCAAATAGTAGTATAACATGCAATAAATATCCCGGATAGAGAAAATATCATAAAAAAACAAGTCTGGCACAATGCGCCGGACTTGTAGCTTGTTAGACTTCCAGTTCGCCTTTGCGAAGCCGGATCTGGTAATAATTTAATTGCTTGAATAACGTGGATGCGGTGCGCTGGTCTGTGTCAAAAGCGATTCCGTATTCAAAGCGGCTGCCTTTCAGCTCTTTGCGGACAATCTTGCCATCCAGCAGAAATTCCTGTTCCAGAATGGCGAAGTTGCAGCATACGGATTCGTCCTTTGAAAGATCCTCATCACTGAGAAAGCGCAGCCCGTTAACGCTGATGTCCTCGATTTCCAGCGGTTCAAACCCACCGCCCCCTACTGAGATGTGCCCATCGACCGTTCCATTAAGAAATAGGCGGAAAAATTCGCGGCGATTTTCGTTCATGTCGTACCCCCTATGGTTTCCCATTACATATACAAATTCAGCAAAAGCCCTTTTACTTCTCCGACAAGGCGAAGTGTATCGATGTTGTCTTCTTCGCTCCGCAGTACCTCATCCTGCACTTCCAGCATTTTTTCATCAATCACTTCGATCAATTGATGTGTTTTCATGCCGCCGGAGGGATGTTCACTGTGCTTGTCAGTCAGCTGCAGGCCGTAGCTCAACGATTCACTGATAAATTGTTTGACCAGCGTTTTGTAATCGAGCAGATTTTCCAGTGTCCGCTGCTTCGCCAACTTCTGGCCTTGCTGGTCAACTCGGTCCATCAGCCCATTCAATGAATCGTTCTGCAGTTTCACACGCGTGCTTTTCATGACGCCGGCAAATGTATCCGTAGATTTAGTTTCCGCGGGGGCTTTTTGGATCCGGTCCCCTTGGATAAGTGTATAACCGTCAATCCGCACATCAAGCACCCCATTTTACTGTTGATAACTTTGCTTTTTTTTAAGCATATTGATGATCAATTCCACTTGGCCAAGTTCGATTTTCAGCACCTTGGCAATCTGTGCTGGTGAAAAACCCTGCTTATAAAGCTTTTCCACTTTCCCATGGCCCGTTTCTTCCGGCATCTTGGCTGGAACCGTTTCCGGCGCTGCTTGCACAATCGCAGGGGCTGCTCTTTTCTCTTCAACCAAGCGGAGCTTTTCATCAAACTCGCTTTCTTTTACTTTAATATAATTAGTCATATTTTGGAAGAGCTCATCGCTCTCTTTTTCCATATTTTCAATAAATTCTTCCATACTTTTGTAAATTTCATCATTATTTTGTACTGGAATAGCCGCTGCCAACTTATACATCTTTATTAAAACAAAAACGGCTCCAACATTCACCACAACCGATAAGATCAGGGCCGCATCCAAATAACCATTCACATGATTCACCCGTTCCTTTTTAATAATGGTCGTGCGGTTCAATAATAGCCGCATTCAAGCGGAGAATCGCTTTTGAATGCAGTTGGGATACGCGCGACACACTGACACTCAGCACTTCTGCTATTTCAGTAAGTTTCAGTTCTTCGAAATAGCAAAGGGAAACAACTAGTTTCTCTTTTTCCGGCAAGCGGTCGATCGCCCGCGCGAGCGACTCTTTCATTGACTGGGCAGCAAGGCTTTTTTCTGGTGATGCACTGATGGCTGGGTCAACAATCGTGTATTTGTCCGAGGTATCGTCGCCATACGCTGTTTCATCAATTGAAACAAGAGCAGAAAGCGCGGCTTCGGAAACGGTTTTGTTGAGTTCGGCTTTTGTGATTCCAAGATAGGCGCTGACATCGGCATCGGTCACCGAAGCGTTGTGCTGCTGTTCCAGCTCAATATAAGCCTTTTCGATTCTTTTCACTTTGTCTCGGACCGAACGCGGCAGCCAGTCGCTTTGCCGCAAACCGTCGATGACTGCTCCTTTAATGCGCCACGTCGCGTAGGTTTCGAATTTCAGGTCTTTGCTGAAATCGAATTTATCAAATGCGTCAAGCAGTCCCTCATAGGCAAGGCTGCGGATATCATCTTGGCTGATTGTTTTCGGAAGGCTGACCATAAAGCGCTGCACGACGAATTCCACCAGCGGCATGTATTTTTCAACAAGGAAATTTCCCGCATCGGAATCACGCTGCTGCTGCCAATTTTCCCAATAATTCACTTCATTACTTGATAATCTCGTTGCCACTATGAGTTTCACCACCGTTACTTCAGAATTTCCGGGTCACTTGAACAATATTTTCAACAAAAAGCCTTTCAGCCCCAGCTTATACGGCACCGGCAGCTTCAGATAGCCGTGAGCCAACTTTTTCATCGCGTGCGCCGCTTGGCTATTTGGATACGCCAGAACGAACGGCACCTGTCTCTTCACAGCCGAGGGCACAATCGCGTCATGCGGAATCGAACCAAGCAGGCCGATTTCTTTGTTCAGGAATTTGGCTGTGACGTGCTTGAAATTTTCCGCTGTCGCTCTTGCTTCGTTATCGCTCGTGCATTGATTGACGACCAGCGCCATATGGACATTCGGGTCTTTTGCCTGCACCATCTTGACCACTGAATAAGCATCCGTAATCGAGGTCGGTTCGGGCGTCGTCACAAGAATGACATCATCAGCCGCCAGAATAAAGCGCATGTTTTCGTACGACAGCCCCGCACCCGTATCAAGAATGATGTAATCAACCGAGCCTTGAAGCTGGCTCATTTCATGGAAGAACTTATTCATCTTTGTTTCGTCGAGGCGGAACATCTCGTCAAAACCGGTTCCCCCAGAGATAAATTGCAGCCCCTTCGGCCCTTCTTCGATGATGTCCCATATCGACAGGTCTTTATCGAGCAATGTTGCAATCGATTCTTCCGGGGAACGGCCGAGCAGCACGTCGATATTGGCAAATCCGAGATCGACATCGAAGATGAGCACTTTCTTCTTTTGTTCGGTCAGGCTTAATGCGAAGTTCAACGCGAAATTGGACTTGCCTACCCCGCCTTTGCCGCTCGTGACGGCTATAACGCGCGTCTGGCGGCTCGGTTTCTTCGACGATTTCTGGAGCATCTTTTCTCTTAGCTGCTTTGCTTGATCAATCATGGCTGTTATCTCCTAACACAAAATCCGCAATCTTTTCAGGGGTAGCTGCAACAAGATCATCCGGAACGTTCTGGCCATTTGCGATATAGCTTATCGGAATCGAGTAACGGCAGATCAAATTCAAGATTGCACCTGCTGAACTCGTTTCGTCTTTCTTCGTCAATACAAGCTGGTCCATTTTGATCGTTTTGAAATTTTCAATGATTTTTTTCATGTCCTCCAGTTTGGAGGTCAAACTGAGCACTAGGTGGATCTGGATTTTCGCTGTCTTTGGCAGCAGGCGCTCAAGGTCTTCTATATATTGTTTCTGCTGGTAATTGCGGCCTGCGGTGTCCATCAGGATAATGTCGCAGTCCTGCAATTCAGCAATTGCCTGCTGCAGCCCGGCTGAAGTCTCTACGACTTTGACCGGGATATTCAATATGCTCCCGTATGTCTTCAATTGCTCGACTGCCGCAATCCGGAACGTATCCGATGTGATGAGCCCGACGTTTTTCTCTTCACGCAACATGTAATCTGCCGCAATTTTGGCGATTGTCGTCGTTTTTCCGACACCGGTCGGACCGATGAAGCAAACCATTTCCGGGTCTTTCACCGCTTTTGCTTTTTGATGGGTTTTGATCATGCGGATGATTTCTGCTCGGGCCGCCTCAAACACCTGCACTTCCGTGAGCGCTGGGTTGCGGTCAAGCGCAACCATCAGCTTGGCCAGAATTTCCGACTGGATTTCCTTTTGGACTTCCTGCTCCGTGAGCCGGTCGCTTAACGGCTGCAATGCATTCGGCAGCCGGTCTTCTTCGATGACCTGCATCATGAATTGCTTGATGCTCTTCAATTCGCTGATCAAATCGTCCGCCTGTTCGGGCGGGGAGGAAAAAACTGCGGGTACACTTGGAGCCAGTGCATCCTCGGATTTGTAAACAACAGGTGCCTTATTTGGGGCTGCCGGTTTTTTTTGAGCCTCAGAAGGCTTCGACTCCACCGCTGCGATGACTTCCAGCTTGTCTGTCTGGAAAAAACCGAGAAAGCCCCCCGTTTTGATTTTTTTCGTATTTAGAATCAGTGCATCTGAACCAAGATCCCGCTTGATCATCGGGATGGCATCCACTACATTTTCAACAATATAAGTTTTCAATCTCATGACATATTAACCGCCCCGCTTGAAATATTAACAATGCCGACGCTTTGGATTTCGATTTCCGGTTCCAATTCGTTATACGACAAAACCGGAAGCTCCGGTGAAAAACGTTCGATAAACTGGCGCATGTACATGCGTGTGCCAGGGGAAGCCAGCAAAATCGGCTGAATGCCGGTCCGCTGCATTTGCGACGCCTGCTCGGAGATGCTTTGGAAAATCAGCTGCGAAGTTTCGGGATCAATTGATAGATACGTCCCTTGTTCGGTGCGATGGACAGATTCCGCGAATTTCTTTTCAAGGCTAGCCCCAGCCGTGATCACCTGCAATGCTTGGTTCGGCTGAGCATATTGCAGCGTGATTTGGCGAGACAAAGCCTGGCGGACGTATTCCGTCAACAAATCCGGATCTTTTGTCTGGGATGAAAAATCAGCCAGCGTTTCCAGGATGGCCAATAGATTGCGGATTGAGACTTTTTCTTTCAATAGTTTCATCAGCACTTTCTGTACATCGCCAATCGCCAGCTGGTTCGGGATCAACTCTTCGACCACCGCAGGAGATGTTTCACGTATGTTTTCTATTAATGCGCGCACTTCTTGTCGGCCGATCAATTCATGCGCATGGCGCTTGATTACTTCCGTCAGGTGGGTGGAAACGACCGATGGCGGGTCGATAATCGCATAGCCTGACATTTCCGCCTCTTCTTTCATGTCTTCATTGACCCATAAGGCAGGCATGCCGAAAGCCGGTTCGATGGTCGGAATGCCTTCGATGCTGTCGTCGTCAATGCCGGGGCTCATCGCCAAATAATGGTTGAGCATGATTTCGCCTGAAGCTACCCGGTTGCCTTTGATCTTGATGACGTATTCGTTGGGCTGCAATTGGATGTTGTCGCGGATGCGGATGACCGGTACGACGATGCCCAGTTCGATCGCGCATTGGCGGCGGATCATGATGACCCGGTCAAGCAAGTCTCCCCCTTGGTTTTTGTCAGCGATCGGGATCAAGCCGTAACCGAATTCAAATTCAATGGCATCGACATGCAAAAGGTCGATGACACTCTCCGGACTTTTGATGCTGTCGAGTTCCGGACTCTTTGCGGACGCTTCCTTCTCGAGCTTTTCTTCTTTATTCAAATTGCGCTGCATCGTAAAGCCGCCATAAGCGACTAGGCCTGCGACCGGCAGCACGAGCATCGGGTTGATCGGTGTGAATACCGCAATCAGCGACAGCGTGCCGGCCACAATATACAGCAGCTTCGGATAAGCGAATAATTGCTTGGTGATGTCCGTTCCGAGGTTGCCTTCAGAAACGGCACGCGTTACGACGATGCCGGCAGCAGTGGAAATCAGCAGGGCTGGAATCTGGCTGACGAGCCCGTCGCCAATGGATAATAAGGTAAAGAGCTGCGCCGCTTCACCGAATGGCATTCCATGGACCAATATACCGATCAGCAATCCGCCGATGATATTGATGATGGTGATGATGATGCCGGCGATGGCGTCGCCTTTGACAAACTTGGATGCTCCGTCCATCGCTCCGTAGAAATCCGCCTCTTGGCTGACTTTCTCACGGCGTTTTTTTGCTTCCATATCGGAAATCATGCCGGCGCCGAGATCGGCATCAATGCTCATCTGTTTGCCGGGCATCGAATCGAGCGTAAAGCGCGCTGCTACTTCGGCCACGCGCTCTGAACCTTTTGTGATGACCAAAAACTGGATGATGACAAGGATCAGGAAAACCAAAATCCCGATAATGGCACTGCCGCCGACGACGAATGAGCCGAAGGTTTCAATGACTTCCCCGCCTGTCTGGTTCGTCAAAATTGAACGGGTCGTTGAAACATTTAAACCGAGGCGGAACAAAGTCGTCAGCAATAACAGCGTCGGGAAGATGGAGAATTCTAAGGCTTCCCGTGTGTTCATCGCGACGAGGATGATCGTCAATGCGATGCTGAGATTGATCATGATCAAAATATCCAATAATAACGGAGGAAGAGGAATGACCATCATGACGATAATCATGATAACGGATATTAAAATGGCATAATCTTTTATTTTCATGTTGTTTCCTCCCCTTCCCAATCAGCTGATTTTTCCTTTTAACCGGTAGATGTATGCTAAAACCTCTGCCACCGCCAGGAACAGATCTTCAGGGACCGAATCCCCTACTTCCACCTGGGCGTATAATGCACGGGCGAGCGGCTTATTTTCCATAATGACAATTTGGTGTTCTTTCGCTTTTTCTTTGATTTTCAACGCCAGGTGGTCTTTGCCCATGGCAATGACTTTCGGCGCTTCCATCGTCTCTGCATCGTATTGGATCGCGATGGCGTAATGTGTCGGATTCGTAATCAGGACATCTGCATTCGGCAGGTCCTGGATCATGCGGTTCATGCTCATCGACCGCTGCCGTTCTTTGATCTTCTGTTTGATCAGCGGGTCGCCTTCGGATTTCTTGTATTCGTCTTTTATGTCTTGTTTCGACATCCGGATGTTTTTCTCGAACTCGTATTTCTGGTACATATAATCGAAGATGGCCAGCACCATCAAGATGGCAGCGGCGATCAGCGCAAGCTTGATCGTCAGCCCGCCGATGAATGCCAGCGAAGCCCCCAAGGTTTTCTGGGACAATAAAAACAACTCGCCCCTTTCAGCCCACAGCACCGAAAATGCCGCAAAACCGATAATGGCAATTTTCATCAATGATTTGGCGAGTTCCACCAAGGCACGGATGGAAAAAATCCGCTTGGCCCCTTGGATGGGATCAAGCCGGTTCAGCTGCATTTTCAACGGCTCAGTGGTGAACATCGAACCCACTTGGACGTAATTACCGAGAATCCCGAACACCACTGCGGCCAGCATGATCGGGGCCATGATTTTCACTGCATTCACGGTCATCTGCTCAAAAAGCGTCCGCACATTGGAAGAAGTCCATTCCCAATTGATGTATTGGGTGAAATTGATGCGGTAAATCGCCAGGATTTGATCCAGCAGCCAGCCACCCAAAAAGCTCAGCAGCATGACGCCGCCGACCATGATCAAAGCGGACGGGATTTCAGCACTTTTCGCCACTTGCCCTTTGCGCTTCGATTCCTGCCGTTTCTGCGGCGTCGCTTTCTCTGTTTTCTCACCTGAAAAGAATTGCAGGTTGAGGGGCATCCTCTTAGCCATCTAACTTCCTCCTAATAACCGGGTCAGATCCCCCATCCCCACCATGATTTCCTCAAACAAAGTCTGCAGGATGTAAAAGAAAATGGGCATGGAAAACATCAACAGCACAAAACCCGTAAAGATCTTCAGTGGAAAACCGACTGCAAATATGTTCAATTGCGGCACCGTCTTCGCCAGGATCCCAAGTGCGATATCCGTCAAAAACAAAGCACCGATAATCGGCAGCGCGATCTGCAGCGCCGACAGGAACATCCCCGTGAACAGATCCACGATAAAGCGCGCCAGTTCAGAAGAGCCGACACTGAACGCCAGGGTGCCGACCGGCAGCACCTCGAGGCTCCGCATGATGCCGTCAAGCATCATGTGATGGCCGTCCACTGCCAGCAAAAACAGCAGCGCCAATATGTATTTGAAATGGCCGATGATCGGCACTTGGCTGCCCGTCTGCGGATCCATGACACTGGCGATTGCAAACCCCATCTGGAAATCGATGAATGCCCCCGCCACCTGCACCGTGTACAAAATCAATGCAGCCGTAAAGCCCAGTGCGATGCCGATCGCCACTTCCCGGATCGCCATGCCGATAAAATAACCATCCAGCGGCAAAGGTTCTCCGAGGCTCGCGCCCGTCCAGGCCATCAGCGCCAAAAACGCGCCGATGCCGATCTTGAAATGATTCGGCACGCCTTTCATGGAAAACAGCGGCGCAATGAGGAAAAAACTCGTGATGCGCACAAACATCAGCAATAAATAAGGAAAAGACGCCAGAAATGGTTCCATGGCCTAACCGATCAGCTGCGGCAGCTGCTGGAACAAATCGCGCGTATAATCCAGCAGCATCGTCAGCATCCAGGGACCGAAAATGACGATCGACAAGAACACCGCAATGATTTTTGGCACAAACGCCAAAGTCTGTTCCTGGATTTGCGTCATCGCCTGGAACACACTGACGATAAGCCCGACGCCAAGCGCGATCAAGAGAATGGGGGCGGAAATGATGATGATCATGTAGATCGATTGTTCGGCCAGTTTTATCACTACATCAGGTGTCATCTTGTTCTTCCTTTCGGTGGATGGGTTGGTTAGCTAAATTAGCTGCGAAGATATATCAAGTATTGAGAATCCGTATTTTCCGAAGCTTTTCGCTCGCTTTCCGTGGGGCGGGAATCGAGCCTCCTCATCCGCTTGCGCGGACTGCGGGGTCTCTCAAACCCGCTAACCCCACAGGAGTCGAGCGAACGCTTCTCCAAATACTTTGCAGATTTTTTAGTTCACCTTATAAAGTAATATTAATTAAAATTAGAAGGATAATTTAGAAGTATGAGTGGAAGGTGGCGACTCCTGCGGGAATAGCGTGAGTCCTGAGACCCCACAGGAAAGGTTTGACCGAACCACATTCGGTTAAACCTTTGCGACGAAGCTAGCGCAGCGATGCAGGAGCACCGGTTTTCGCTAGCGACCGAGGAGGCTCAGGCCACGCCCCGCGGAAAGCGTCCACCTGAAACGAATACTTCTGTATTAATAAATTACTAAAAACTAACCAGCAAGGACTCGATGATGAGGTACCAGCCATCTACTAAGACAAACAGCAGGATCTTGAACGGCAGCGAGATCATGACCGGCGGCAGCATCATCATCCCCATCGCCATCAATGTGCTGGCGACGACCATGTCGATGATCAGGAACGGAATGAAAATGACAAAGCCGATCTGGAAAGCTGTCTTCAGTTCGCTGATGGCAAAAGCCGGGATCAGGGACATGAGCGGGATTTCGTCGATGCTGTCCGGTTTCTCGAGGTCCTGGTATTTGAAGAACAGGGCGAGATCTTTTTCCCGTGTGTGCTCGGCCATAAAGCGTTTGATCGGCAAGATCGCCGTGTCGAGCGCTTCTTCTTGCGTTGATTCGCCTTCAAGGTACGGCTGCAAGGCGGTATCGTTGATTTCTGTGAAGACCGGCGCCATGATGAAGAACGTCAAAAACAAGGCGAGGCCGACGAGCACTTGGTTTGGCGGCATGGACTGCGTCCCGAGCCCCGTACGGACGAACGACAGGACAATGATGATGCGGGTAAAGCTGGTCATGAGGATAAGGATGGCTGGAGCGAGCGACAAGATGGTCATCAGTGCCAGAAGCTGGAGTGTGACCCCGACGTCTTCCGGCGATTCGCTGCCGAAATCGATGCCTGGTATGTTTATGGATAAGAGGATGTCAGCCATCATTTCGGATTACCTTCTTTGCCTTCGGGTTTCTTCGTCAACGCTTCTTTCAGCTGTTGTTGTTTATGTTTCTGCTTTTCGAGGCTTTGGTTGAATAATTCTTCGAACCTGCCAGTTTTGCTGTCTTGGGCGCCGACGAAACTTTTTTTCCATTGCGGCAATTTCAGCAGCGGGTTGGTGAACCCGGCCGGCGCAGTTTCAGCAGGTGCTGCGTCGAGGCCGATTTCTTCAGCATCCGCAAATTCCTTGATGAGCGTCACTTGGTCGCCGACGCCGATCAGCAGAACTTGGTTGCCGACTTTCACGAGCTGCAGCGATTTGTTGTTGCCGAGCGGTGTCCCTCCCATCAGCTTGACTGCCTGGTTGGGCTGGAACTTCTGCTGGCGGATGGCAAGAAATTTGATGAGGCCGTAGATCATCACCAGAATCAGCAGCGTGTAAAACACCAGCTTCAAGATGATGCCGAAGAGGCTCTGCTCTTCCTTGACGACTGCGGCTTCATTCGGCGCAGGCGCTTGTTCCTGATCTCCGCCGTCTTCTTCCAGCCAATCGGCAACATTCGGTTCAGCGGATGCAGATGCCGGAAATACGAAAGCGGTCAGCGCCGCCATCAATAAAATTGTAAGAATAGATGATTTTATGTGTGCCATTCTGGATGAACTCCTTACGATTGCCATTAACGCAGTTTGGATAGGCGGTCAGCTGTGCTGAGGATATCCGTCACCCGGACACCGAAGTTCTCATCGATGACTACGACTTCACCGACTGCAATGACTTTATTGTTGATCAGGATATCAACCGGCTCACCGGCCAGTTTGTCGAGTTCGATGATGGAGCCTGGCGAGACGCCGAGGATTTCTTTGACCATGCGCTTCGTGCGGCCAAGCTCCACTGTCACTTGCAGCGGAATGTCCATCAGCATGTCCAGATTGTTCGGTTCTGTCTGGCTTGTGGCCGTCTCATCGAAATTCGAGAATTGGACCGATTGGATTGTTGGTGCGGTATTTTTCTTCGGCTCTGACGCCGTTTGGTTATTCGATTGGTATTCCATGTCTCTGGTCTCCTCTGCATAATCCTCTTCCGGGGCTCCCGTTAAAACGCCTGCTATCTCTTTGACAAGCTGGACCGGCAGGCATAGGGAAAATTCCGCCGCCGCTCCGGCGCCTAGCCGCACCTTGAAAACAGCTTCTGCAAACCATTGCTCTTTGGTGAATTTAGCGATTGGAAAATCTTCCTGGCTTTGCACGATGTCCATGCCGGACAACGAATAGGCCACTTCTTTTTCCATCAGCATGCCCATCGTTTTCGTAATCGGCGCGAACATCGTTTCCACCAATTTCTGCAGCATCTCAAATTGTTTTTCCATGTCGTCTGGTTCGCTTGTGGCATCCCAGATTTTCACGAGCGCTTCGACATCGGCTTTGCTGACGGCCAGCAATTGGATTCCTTCAACTTCGCCTTTGTATTCGCCAAGGATGACGAAGAATGGCGCAGCGGCGGCAGCCAGTACAGCGTCACGCGGTTTCACTTCCAAGACGGGCGCCGACACAGAAACTTCCCGTTTCAGCATTTCGCCAAGCGAGCCAGCCGCGCTGCTGAGCGATACGGCCAATAATTCACTGAATGCCTCTTTTTCAATTTGCAATAAATGATTCGCGGACATCGGCTTCTCCTCCGTTCCTTTTTGGCCAAGCAGGCCATCCAGTTCTCCCGGGGACAATTTATCAAAGTTCATTGTATTCTTCCCCTTCTTCCTGCACGTCGGTGATTTGGACAGCGACGCGCCCTTTCGAGATGCCCGGCTGTGCCAGGAATTTCTGCTTTTCATCAACAAGAATCATGACCGGGTCTGCATACGATTCGTTCAACCGGATGACATCCCCGATTTTCAAGTCCAGGAAATCGCCGATATCAATCGACGATCTGCCAAGAACCGCCTTGACGTCAAGGCGTGTATTCTGCACCTTTTTCTCAAGCGCGATGGCTTCGTGGCTCTCGATCGCTTTTTTCTGGTTCGCCAGCCAGTGGCGCGCCGACAGTTTCGGCAGCACCTGTTCCAAGACAACATGGGGCAGACAGATATTGATGGCGCCATCGACATCGCCTATTTTCGTCTGCAGCGATACGAGAATGACGGTTTCATTCGGTGCCGACGTTGTTAGGAACTGGGGATTCACTTCAATTTCCTTCAATTCCGGCGACACTTTCACGACCGAGGACCAAGCTTCCTCAAAAGTTCCCAATGCATTGATGAAGACCCGTTCGATGACGCTCATTTCGATTTCCGTCAAATCATTTTGCACCGGAGCCGTCGAGCCCTGCCCGCCAAGCATGCGATCCAGCATGATGTAAGTGACATCCGGCGAGAACTCCATCAGCAAACTTCCCTGGAGAGGAGGTGCTTTGAAAACGCCCAAGATGGATTTTTTCTGCACATTACGGACAAAGTCTTCATATGTGAACTGCTCGACAGACGCCACTGAAATCTGCACATAGGTCCGCAGCAGCGTAGACAAATACGAGGTCAACAAGCGCGCGCAGTTTTCGTGGATCCGTGTCAATGTGCGGATCTGGTCTTGTGAAAACCGCAGCGCTTTTTTAAAGTCATATGTCTGCACGTTGCGCTGGCGCATTTCCGGTTGGCGCGCCGGCTGGTCTGCTGGCAGCTTTGCCAAGATTGCTTCTAAATTCTCATCGGTCAATTGCTTATCCATTTGTGCTCCTCCTCTCACTGTTCTTCTATCGGCCGCTGCAGCGTCGGCAATATATTGATCTGCAAATAATAAGCGGTGATCTTATCGGCGACTTCGTCCACCGTTTCCAGGACGTGCACCTTTTTGCCTGATATTAATGTCACCACGGTATCAGGCGTAGACTCGATCCGTTCGATGTAAATTGCGTTCAAGGAAAACGGTGTACGATTTAATCTTGTCAGTTTAATCATATAAACAGCTGAAAGCGCGCTATGCGCTTTCAGCCTGTCCCTCCCTTATCGTTTCAAGTTGACGACTTCCTGGAGGATTTCGTCGGATGTGGTGATTGTGCGGGAGTTTGCCTGGAATCCGCGCTGCGCAACGATCATCTCAGTGAATTCTTCTGTCAAATCAACGTTCGACATTTCAAGCATGCCTGCGGAGATCATTGATGTCGCGGCTGCTGCTGTGCCGGTGTTCATGTTTCCGGCTGCAGCTGTCATTTCATAAAGCGAACCGCCAAATTTGCGGAGCCCTGCAGGATTTTCCGGATTTGCAACGCCGATTGTCTGCAACGGTGTTTCATTGCCATTCGGTTCTTTGCCAATCACTTGCCCTTCACGGTTAATCGAAAACGAAGCGTATTGATTCGGATTGATTCGGATTGCATTTCCTCCTGTATCTAAAACGCTATAGCCCTGGCTCGTCACCAAATCGCCATCTGCGTCCACGACAAAGTTGCCGGCACGCGTCAAAAAAGTTTGTCCCGGGTTGGCTGGATCATTGACCGTGAAGAAGCCGTCGCCCATAATTGCCAAATCGGTTCCTACACCCGTCGTCATTGCCGAACCCGGCGTATGGATGACATTGATAGCAGAAGTCTGAGAGCCCAAACCGACCTGCATTGGATTGACGCCGCTGCCTGACATGTTCTGGCTCAGCAAATCCTGGAAGTTGATGGTGCTTTTCTTATAGCCGACTGTGTTGACATTGGCAATATTGTTACCGATGACATCCAGTTTTGTCTGGAAGCCTTTCATGCCTGAAACTCCTGAATACATTGAACGCAACATTTCGTTTTTCCCCTTTCAAGTACCGCTGGCGCTATCGGCTCAGACGGTCTCCGTAACCTGTGGTATATATTTTTCTATGCGTTGGATTGTGTTGATGGGAAGCTTCGGCCCGTCTCCTTCAAGTTCGACCGTCAATTCGCCATTCTTCATGGCGATTGCTTTGACGATGCCTTCACCGGATTCTGTCTGGCCGTTCACTTCACGTTCCCAAAAGACTTTATTGCCGATCAAGTTCGCGTGGTCTGTCAGAGATGCCGACCCTTGGCCGCCGACAAACGTATTCATCGTCGTGTTCAAGTTGGTCAATTGCTCCAAAGAGCTGAACTGCGCCATCTGGCCAATAAATTCAGTGTCTTTCAGCGGTTCAAGCGGATTCTGGTTTTTCATCTGCGTCACCAGGATTTTCAAGAACGCGTCTTTGCCAAGTGTGCTTTCCGCTCCGGTCTTTGCCGTCTGTGCAGTTTGCATTGCGGTATTTTGTGCATTGCTGACATTCATCAAACCACCCCTTCGGTGTATGAATAAGTTTAGATTGTGTAATCGACGCCGATTACGGAGAGCTCTGAAGCAGCTCCGCGCACAAAGCCATTAGCTTCCTCGCCGTTTTGCTGGTACCCGTTTTTCGTTGTCGGCTGCTGCCTCTGCTGGCGCGCGAAACGCTGTTCCTGCTGCCCTTGCTGCTGGCTCAGCGACTGGCCAGCCTGCTGCTGCGATGAAATCTCGATGCGGTCGACTTGGATTCCCTGCTGGGTCAGCGAATTTCTCAATTGGTACACCTGCAGTTCCAACGCCTCTTTCGCCATTGGATTGCTCGCAAGTATGTGTGCGGCCACTTTGCCGTCGACTGTGCTCAAACGGATTTCGAGCTGGCCCAGATGTTCCGGAAAAATGCTGACTTTCAACTGAGTGGTTTCACCTGTGCCACTGAGCTTTGCAGAGGAACCAAGAATCGCTCCAAGGTCATCCGCAAGGCTTGCCATGCGGGCCATCGGTGGCGGTGCTGCGGTCAATTCCGCCTTAGCAGATGCCGCTGCAGCTTTCGCTGTTTCCATCGGCACAGCCATTGACAATGCCGGTTCCATGCGTTCCGTTGCTGCTGGCGCTTCCGTGCTTGCAGCCGTTGCAGACGGAGCGTTCGTGCTTTGTGCAAGTGGCGGAAGTTCATATTTCCGTTGCGGCTCCGCCGGCACTTCTAATTTTTCCACAGTTCCTGACAAAAGCTGCAGCAATTCCTGGACCTTGCCAGCCAGTTTGGAAGACGCGGCTGCTTGATCTGGCGCTTGCATCGTTCCCAGGTTTTCCGCAGCAGCTATCAGCAAGTTAATAACTTCGTTTACTTTATTTGGCTTGTTTAAAATATATTCCTTTTCGACCCCCATAAAAATAGGGACATCGGCGAATTCTTTAGCAGTAACAATTCCAAGTTCTTGCGCTTTATGAGCAATCTGATGCAGTAAAAACACCATCTTCTCTTTAATGGCCGGGTCAGCGACTTGCTGGTTTGCCAGCCTGGCCCGCTGCGCCGCTTCAGGTTGTACTTCTTTTACATAACCGGAGGGTTTCTCCTCCACCTTTTCTGCTGTCTGTGCTTGGGTCAGCGACAGCAATTGCGCCAAAGCCGCTAGCAGCTCCTGCTGTTCAGGCTGCAGTTCTTCCGGCGGAAGCTGCTGCAATTCCGCTAGCGCCGCTTCAATGTCTGCGAGCAATGCTGTTGTTTCCTGTTCTTGTCCCGCGCTTTCACCATTGCTTATTGAAATAAGCAACTTCGAGAATGCGCCGGGTTCTATGGCTGCTTCCAGTTTCGTTTTTGATGTGCCTGCAGCAGTTTTCACTGCAATCGGGCCTGACAGTTTCAAGGCTTCGATGGTGCTCACCCTCTTTCTGAGGCTGTCTGGTTGGTCCGGTAGAAACGGGTGCCTGCCAGTTCGTCAAAATAATGTTGTTCGGCTGTTTTATTGTGTTCGACAAATTGCGAATGCTTTTGCTGCTTTAGGCTGTCCCATGTCTTCTCTTCCTGCGCTTTGCGCTGCAGCTGATTTTGGCTTCTCGCTACATTGCTTTGCAGCAATTCGAGCTCGCGGTTTGAAGCAAGCAATTGCTCTTGCAACTGATGGATATAATTGACGAGCATACGCAGTTCGGAAATGTTGATGCCGTCTTCTTGCTTCGCTTTTTTCAAGTGTTCGGCATCGATGATTTTCTTGTAGATCGCTTCGTTGCGTTCATAGCCCGCTTGCTGCAGCTTGATGGCATCCGCCATTTGCAGCTGGGCAAATCCTTTTTCGTTTTCTTTTAAATCGAGTATTTTCTGGAAACGGAAATTGAATTGAGACAAAAGTTACCCTCCCACAAATTGTGCTGTCAAACGCTCGACGCTTTCATCGAGCTTGGCTTTTTCGTAAATGTCCTGCTGCAGGTAATCTTTGATGAGCGGATAAGAGCGGATCGCATCATCTATCTCTTTGTTGGCGCCGCTCTTATAAGCGCCGATGTTGATGAGGTCTTCCGAGGCGTCGTAGGCGGACAGCAGCCGTTTGAATTCGACTGCCGCTTTCTGATGCTGTGGTGTTGTGACATCGTGCATGACACGGCTGACACTGGCCATGATATTGATTGCCGGAAATTGCCCTTTTTGTGCAATTTTACGGTCAAGGACGATATGGCCATCCAGAATTCCGCGCACCGCGTCTGCAATCGGTTCATTCATATCGTCTCCGTCGACGAGCACGGTGTAAAAAGCTGTGATCGAGCCTTTGCTTGATGTGCCCGACCGTTCGAGCAGTTTTGGCAACAATGCGAAAACGCTTGGCGTGTAGCCTTTGGTGGTCGGCGGTTCGCCAACTGCGAGTCCGACTTCACGCTGGGCCATCGCGAAGCGCGTCACCGAATCCATCATGAGCATGACGTTTTTGCCCTGATCGCGGAAGTATTCGGCAATCGCTGTCGCTGTCAATGCCCCTTTGATACGCTGGAGCGGCGTCTGATCTGACGTAGCTGCTATGACGACCGACTTTTTCAAGCCTTCCGGTCCGAGGTCGCGTTCGATAAAGTCACGCACTTCCCTGCCCCGCTCGCCGATCAAAGCGATGACGTTGATGTCGGCTTCTGTATTGCGGGCAATCATGCCGAGCAAGGTGCTTTTTCCGACCCCGCTTCCGGCGAAAACGCCGATGCGCTGGCCTTGTCCCACTGTCAGAAGTCCATCGATGGCACGCACGCCCACTTCAAGCGGCCTTGTGATGCGAGGTCGTTTTAACGGGTTTGGCGGTATGTTATTCGTGGAGTATTTGGTAAGGCCTGAAGGCAAGGCGCTATCGTCCAGCGGCTTTCCTGTGCCATCGAGTATTTTGCCCAGAATCGAAGGGCCGACTTTGATCTGCAGCGGAACACCGGTAGCTACCACCAGGCAGCCCGGACCGACCTGGGATAGATCCTGCAGCGGCATCAGTAAAATCTTGTTTTCCTTGAAGCCGACGACTTCCGCTTCAATCGGGCGTTCGTAATGGTTCGGATACAGCAGGCACAATTCGCCGATTTTGGCGTAGGGGCCTTTCGATTCAATCGTCAGCCCGATCACTTGGATCACTTTGCCATGTTTTTTCACCGGCTCCATCTCTGCAATCAATTCCATGTATTTATCTGTCTGAAGGTTCATGGACTGTCTTCTCCTCACAATAAGCGAGCATTTGCCGTTTGATTTCTTTCAGCTGGCTGTCGACGGTGACGTCGTAGGAGCCGCTGGCCGTATGGATCATGCAGCCGCCTTTCGACAGATTGAGCACCGGCACCAGCTTCAATTCCGAATCCGCGCGGACATAGGTTTTCAGTTCACCAAGAAACGGCAGTAGAATCGGATAATCTTCCAGCGATACTTGCATGACGACATCTTCTGCTTCTTCCACACGTTTCAACGCGCGTTGGACAATTGTCAGCAATTGGCTGTCATGCTGCTTCAATTCATTTTTCAACACTTTTTCTGCGATGCGCACACTCAGCGTCAGCAGAAAAGGTTCGGCGTCCTGTACGATCTTCGCCTTTTCCTGGTACGCAGTCTCGATCAGCTGCTGCATGTCTTCGCGCGCCTGGCGGAATTCGTCCTCCGCCTGTTTGACGCCTGTCGCAAAACCACTTTCGTAGCCGCTTCGGGAAGCTTCTTCCGCCAAGCGCTGCGCTTCGGCTTCCGCTTGTTGGCGAGCGCTTTGCTGCATGTTGCTGATTTCGGCAAGTGCCGCTTCGCGTTCTTCCTGCAATTGGCGCAGGAGTTCGCTGTGCTGGGCTTGCAGCATACCGATTTCTTGCTGGAGTGCGTGCTTTTGCTGGCCTGGGTCGATGTCGCTCCCGAAAATGGCCAGCGGCTTTGTTTCAATTTTTCTGGTGCCGATGATTTTCTTGCCGAGCTCTGATGGCTCCTGGGTCCGAATGAGATTAGACAATCATTTCCTCCCCTTCACCGCGCGCAACTGTAATTTCACCTTTTTCTTCCAGCCCGCGCACAAGCGCCACGATATTGGTCTGTGCCATTTCAACATCTTTCAGTTTGACTGGGCCCATCGATTCGATTTCCTCTTTGATGCTTTCAGCACGGCGTGCAGAAATATTGCGGTAAATGCCTTCTTTCACTTCTTCGTTCGCGACCTTCAATGCGTAAATCAAATCGGAGTCGTTGACTTCGCGGATAATCCGCTGGATTGTGCGTGAATCGAGCAGCACGATGTCCTCGAAGACGAACATGCGCTTCTTGATTTCTTCGACAAGGTCCGGCGATTCCAGTTCAAGTTCAGCAAGAATCGATTTCTCGGTGCCGCGGTCCACTTTGCTCAACACTTTGACGATCGCTTCGACGCCGCCCGTTGCAGTGTAATCCTGCGAACCGGTTGCCGACAATTTGCGTTCCAGAATCTGTTCAACTTGGTGGATGACTTCCGGCGATGTGCTTTCCATCAACGCGATGCGCTTCGCCACTTCCGCCTGTTTGCCCGGAGGCAACTGGGAAATGATCTGTGACGCTTGTTTCGGATCCAAATACGACAGCACTAGAGCGATTGTCTGTGAATGTTCATGCTGCAGAACCGATAAAATCTGATTTGGATCCGCTTTTCTCGCAAAACTGAACGGCTTGATTTCCAGCCTGCTGGTCAAGCGGCCGATTGTCTCCAACGCCCGCTCTTTTCCAAGAGCCTTCTCCAATATGTCTTTCGCATAATCCAGGCCGCCTTCGTTCATGAAATCCTGGCCCAGGATCATGCCGTAAAATTCGTTCATCACTTGTTCAGTTTGGCTATTCTTCAATTGCCGGACATTCGAAATTTCAAGTGTCAGCTGGTCGATTTCTGTTTCGCTCAGCTGTTTGAAAATCTCGACCGATACTTCAGGTCCAAGACCCACCAGCAATACAGCCACTTTTTGCACCCCAGTCAACCCTTTCATGCGTTGTTTAGACATGGGCTACCCTCCTATTCATCAGCCATCCACGTACGCAGCAATTTCGCAAAGTCTTCCGGCCGTTCTTTCGCAAGTTTTTCAATGGTCTTTCTTTTCGGATTCGACTTCGATGTCAGTTCCGCCAAATCGATTTCTTCGATTTCGTTGATGCGTGCGCCGTCTAGCGGCTTCTCGAACATACCGAAGTCAATTTCTTCTTCGTATTCCTCACGCTTTCTTCTGCGCGTCAAAGCGAAGATAATGATTCCGATCACCAATGCAGCGAGACTTCCGCCGATGACCCACATCAACCAAGCTGGTACAATCGTCCACCAGTTCTGGATCGGTTCAGTTTCTTCAATCGGCTGTTTGCCTTTGAATTCTGTCGCAAAAACGGAAATGCGGGTGTCCAAATCTTCCTGCGCGATGTCGTCGCCGTTCATGCTTAGCGTCGTCGCTACTGTATTGCTCAGCAAATTGCGGATATCCGCTACATTTTCCGGCGATAAACTGCCTGGATTATCAGGTACCGGAGGTTCCACGCCAACATTGATCGTAATGTCATCAATGACGTATGGGCTCATTTCAATTTGCTTGTTGATGCGGTTGACTTCGCGGTTGATGCGTTCCTCAGTGCGCTCCGATTCACTCGATCCGCCACCGTCCGCCGCTTCGTAATTCGCGATTTCCGACTCCCCGGTTCCGGAAGCATCTTCCAGCACTGCACCTTCGCTGTTATATGTTTCGACAATGCGTTCAACACTCAAGTCGATGCCTTCACCGGTTTTGGTATTGACCGGTTCAACGAGTTTCTCTTCCCGCTTTTCTTTGGTGAAATCCATGCTTGTCAAGACCGACACCACCACTTTATCGTGGCCCATCGTCATGCCGAGCATTTGCTGAAGCTGGCGCTGGATGTCTTTTTCCACATCTTTCTGGATTTCACGCTGCTGCTGGTACACCGAAAGCGTCGTGTCCATTTGCTCTTCTTTCAGCGCTTCAAACACTTGCCCGTTCTGGTTCATGATGACAATCTGGTCAGCCGGCAGGCTCGGTACACTTTTGCTGATCAAATGGTACAAGCCATTGACTTCTTTTTGGTCAAGCTGGAAAGCCGGATCGCCTTGAATGACAACCGATGCTGTCGCAACTTGTTCTTCATCCGTAATCCAGACATTTTCTTTTGGCAGTGTGATCATGACATTGGCATCTTGGACGCCATCGATGCCTTTGATCAAATTCGCCAATTCGTTCTGCATCGCATCACGTTCGACGACGTCAAAATGGCGATCGGTCATGCCAAGTCCCATGTTCTCACTGAAAATGCTGTAATTGACATTGCCGCTTTGCGGAATGCCATCTGCTGCAAGGCTGACTTTCAAATCCGCGACATTTTCTTTCGGTACGCTGATCGTCTTCGAATCGCCCGACACTTCCACCGGCACACCCTGCTCTTCAATCGCCGCTTTGATTTCCCCCGCTTCAGATGCGGATAAATCGGAATACAGCACCGCATAATCCGTCCGTCCATTCAAAAATACAAAAATCGAAATCATCAGGATCGTCAAAAGTACCGAACCGGCAATCATCAACCTTGTGGATTTTGAAAAGCCGCCCCACGATTCCGTGACTTTTTTTCGGTAAACCGTCAATTTCTCTTTCATTTACGCTTCATCCTTTTCCTCATCTGCCTGAATCATAATTGCATTCGCATGACTTCCTGGTAAGCTTCAACCACTTTGTTGCGGACTTGGACAGTCATTTGCAGCGACAAGCTCGCTTTTTGGGACGCAATCATCACTTCGTGGACGTCTTTCACTTCACCTGTCACCAATTGGCCGGTCAGTTTATCTGAATTATTCTGTGCGGCGTTGACATCTTCCAGCGACTTTTTCAACATATCGCCGAAACCGCCGACTTTGTTTTCTGGCTCAGGCTTTGCAACCGACAGCGGCTGCAGAAAAGGGGCTTGCATCGGGTTTATCGTTACCATAATTACCTCCATAGCAATCAAATCGATTTTTTATTTATTGTTTGAACCTTAAATTTTTGATTAGCTGCTGATTATTTACCGATCTCCAAAGCTTTCATGAACATGCTTTTCGAGGCGTTCAGTGCCGTGACGTTTGCTTCATAAGAACGTGTCGCTGACATCAAATCGACCATTTCTTTCACGGGGTCGACATTCGGTGAGAAGACGTAGCCTTCTTCATTCGCGTCGGGATGGGCAGGGTCATAAGTTTGGATAAATGGCGCTTGGTCTTCTTTGATAGAGGAAACCGATACGCCGGACACCGAGCTTTTGCCCATTGCCGAATGCAATTGCTGCTGGAACGGGCTGACGCCGCTTTGCGTCAGATCAACTGACTTCCGGCGGTACGGCACCCATTCGCCGTCGACGATTTTGGCGCGGTTTGTGTTGGCGTTGGCGATATTTGATGACACCACATCCATCCGCAAGCGGTTCGCCGTCAAACCGGAAGCACTGATATTCAATCCATTGAACAAATTCATCGATTCTTACCTCCCATCAATTACACTGCGCAGCGAATTGAATTTTCCGTTGACCCGTTCGGTCAGGGCGTTGTACCATAATTGGTTTTTCGCTAGTTCTGCCATTTCTGCATCCATATCGACGTTATTGCCGTTTGGCGTAATCTTCGTAGAATTGTTTTCTTTGATTAAATGTGAGGATTCGCCGTTCTCCGTACTGAAGGCAATATGCTGCGGTTCGGTTTTGATGCTTGCCAGAGGCTGGCGATGTATTGCAGTATCAAGCGCTGACTGGAAGCTTACTTGTTTGCTTTTATAATTTGGGGTATCCACGTTTGCAATATTGGCGGTATGGACGCGCTGTTTCAAAGTGGCGGTTGACATGGCTTGCTCCAGCGACTGGAACGATTGGGGGAAAAGATTCACATTCATTGCTCCTTTGCAAAAAATTATGACAATAAAAAAATCCTGCCTAAAAAAGGAGGATTTAGAGTAAATCGACCATTTTTCGGTAACCCGGCTGCCGTATAATCTAATTACGTAGGCCCGTGGCTTTGCGTCCTTTTCTTTCGAATAAGTTTGCCATTATCGGAATGATAATCATATTTATTTGTTAAACTCGGTATTTTGTACCATTTTGAATTATTAGTTCGAAATTATAGTAACATGTTTAGATTTGTTTGTATATTTTTCTTTTATAAATTTTTTATACTATATTTTCCATAAAAATATATTTATATTCACATTTTAATGTTATGATACGCGTAAATAAGCATATTCACTTTCGAGAGGAATGACCTAAATGTTTCGCGGTTTATACACAGCCACTTCAGGGATGATGGCCCATAACAGAAAACAGCAAATTTTGACCAATAATTTAGCCAACGCCAACACGCCCGGTTTCAAAGGAGACCAAACCGTTCTCCGCTCGTTTCCGGACCAATTGATCAAGGCGATGGGAGCTGCAAAAACGCCAGCTGCCGGCCACCAAGTCGGCCACCTTTCAACAGGCGTCTACGCACAGGAAGGCATTCCTTCATTCGCCCAAGGGGCATTGAAATCTACGGGCAATTCCACGGATTTCGCATTGATGGACGACTTATTGCCAGTGAATCCCGTGACCCAAGAACGGGGTTCGCTCGTATTCGCCGCAGCGCTTCCAAACGGTGAAGTGCGCTACACGAAAAATGGCCAGTTCTCGGTCGGCGCAGACGGTTTGCTGAAGACAAGCGAAGGCTATAACGTTCTCGGTGCGGACATGTCACCAATCCAAGCGACCGACAACAATTTTACAGTTGAACAAAATGGTAGAATAACATTTGCAAACGGTAATGAGACTAATGAACTATGGATTGGGCATACAGAAAATCCTCAACAATTGGTGAAAGAAGGACACGGTTTATTCCGTTGGGAAGGCACGGATGCCCAAGCTCCACAACGGGCAGCTGACGTTCCATTTCTAAATAATTCCAGTTCATTCATTCAACAAGGGTTCATCGAATCATCGAATGTCGATCTTACACAGACGATGACCGATATGATGAACACCTACCGAGGCTTCGAAGTGAACCAGAAAGTCATACAGGCGTACGACCGGAGCATGGAAAAAGCGGCCAACGAAATAGGCCGGGTTTAAAGGAGGAGACAATTTCAGATGAACATTCAAATGAATTCAGCGGCAAATTCAATGCGTGAACTTCAAAAGAAAGTCGACGTCATTGCCAATAACATTTCCAACGTCAACACCAACGGCTACAAACGGCAGGAAGCAACTTTCTCCGATGCCCTCGTTCAATCGATCACAAAACAAGCAGGCGCCGAGAACGAAATCGGCCGGCTTACGCCAAATGGCCTACGGATTGGTTCGGGCGTCAAAATCGGCCAAACGGCGTTGCGCAATGAGCAAGGCGCGCTTCAACAAACCGGCCGCCAACTCGATTTCAATATACAAGGCAGCGGATTTTTCCGCGTTTCAAATGGCGATAATGTATTTTACACAAAAGATGGTTCCTTCCAGGCGCAGCCCGTCCTTAATTCGAACCGTGTCAATCTTGTCACTGCGAACGGTGACGCTGTCCTGGACATCAACAACAATCCGATTTCCTTTGACGCCGATTACAGCAGCATCGAAGTAGGGCCAAACGGCGCCATTGAAATTTCCTACAAGACTCCCGGCAAGCAAGCAGATCAAGTACAGCTGAGTGTCGCCGACATTACGCGCCCCAATTTGCTGGAAAAAGCTGGCGGCAACCGTTATCAATTGCCTGATACCGAAGGCGAGCAAATCGCGAACGGCACCTTGCGCATCATCGACCTGTCTGCTCAAAATGGCGGCGTCATCCGTGTCGGCCAAAACGCACTCGAAGGGTCGAATGTCGATCTGACAGAAGAAATGACCGAATTGATCGCCACCCAACGCCTCATCCAATCCCAGGGCAAAGCGATTTCGTTTGCCGACGACATGATGGGGCTCACGAACTCGATTAGAGGATAAAATTTTCATCAAGTTATTAAGGCCATAAGCAAACTCGAATCCATCGAGTTGCTTATGGCCTTTTTTAGTGAATTCCAATAAAATAAATTCCATTTTTGGGGCTTACTTCCCCTGACATTGAAAATACTTTCTATTGGCAGCCGAATACTTTCTTTAGCCCTTCAAATACTTCCCCAGCAGCCCACAATACTTTCCAAACCTGAAAAATGCCCATAAAAAAAGCACCTGCGCATGCAGGTGCTCTACAAATCTTATCGCAGAAAATCCATCAAGCTTTGCTGAATGATTTTTGAACTTGCCGATAGACTCGCTTGGTAGATGCTTTCTTCGCTTTTCAATCGGATGATCGCTTCCGCGTAATCGACATCTTCTATTTTGGAAACCGCTGTTTTTAATTCGAATGTGTGGTCTTTCAAGCGATTTTCGGTCGCTTCGACGCGGTTTGTACGCGCCCCGATATCAGCTTGCGCACCGAGCATGCGCTCCATGCCACCATCGATGGCGTCAAGGTCGATGCCATTTCCGGCTTTTACTGCTGCGGCCAGATTTTCCAAAACCGCCATCGTGTCGCCGAGCACTTCAGCCGCAGACGCGTTCGCTTTAATGGAAAGTCCATCGCTGATAGTGAACTTTTTGTCGGCTCCGAACAACGCTTGGCCGTTGACTTTCGCTTGCGCAAATTGGCTCATCTGCGTGCTCAGCTCTTCCAGCTCGGACGCAATCACATCGCGGTCGGAATCATTGATTGTGCCATTGCTCGCGTGGACGGCCAGTTCGCGCACGCGGTGCATGACGCTCGTCATGCTGCTGATCGTCTGGTCTGTTTCATCGAGCCACAGTTTTGCTTCATCGGTGTTGCGTGCGTATTGTTCGTTCGCGGCAATGGAGCTTTTCATGCTCATCGCTTTGCTGACGCCGTTGGGATTATCAGAAGGTCGCTCGATCATTTTGCCGGTCGACACTTGGCTATTGGTTTTTTCGAAACGGCTCAAGTTCTGGTTCATGTGGCGTACCGAATTTTGGTGCAGCATCTGTTGGGTGACTCTCATCGTGATTTACCTCCACTCGGTTTCATTAGCGCGCCATGCGATTGATCAAGGTATCCAGCAATTCATCGGTGGTCGACACGAAACGCGCCGCCGCACTGTAAGCATGCTGGTATTTGATCAAATTCGCCATTTCTTCATCAATCGAAATGCCCGTCACCGATTGGCGGCGGTTGTCGGTCGCCATCAACGCCGCTTCCGAATTCGCTGCACCGTTGATCGCTGTCTGGCTTTGTGCGCCAATCTGGCTGACCAATGCGCGGAAATCGCTCTGCGCCGCTTTGCTGTCTTCTTCAAGAGTTGCCAGTGCTGTGTAAGCTGCGCCTGTGTTGACGCTCAAGCTCTGGACCGTAAACGGCGTCCCGCTGGCAAATAAACTGCCGGCGCTGTTCAAGCCATTCGCTTCTGCGAATTTCTCAACGACAGCCGCCAAATTGCCTTGGTGCGCTTCAACCGTTTTCAGCGCTTCTTCAATGCCGCCGATTTTGCCGCCGCCAACCGCTTCTCCGACCGCGATTGAACCGGTTTGTTCGATGCCTGTTACGAGCGGTTTGCCGTTTTGTGTGCTGATGTCGTAGACGCCGTTTTTATTGGCTTTGACGTCGATCGGCATCAATGCTGAAAGTTTTTCCACCAGCATGTCCCGTTTGTCGAGCAAGTCATTTGAATTGCTGCCGCTTTTCAGGATGCTGTGGTTCAGTTCGGCGATTTCTTTCAAATAGCCGTTCGCTTCGCCGACTGCTGCAGTTTGCTGCAGCGTCAAGTCCGCTGTGATGTTGCCGAATGACCGGTCCATCGACTGAGCAAGTTCAGTGAACGCTAACGCACGTTCTTTCAAAACGGCTTGCGCAGATGCGCTCGACGGGTCGTTCGCCACATCCTGCCAGGCAGCAGCCAATTGGTCCATGGACACGCGGAGGCCTGTTTCGCTCGGTTCGCCGATGGCCACTTCAATGCGGCCCATCGTTTCCTGGCGCACGGACCATTCCGCGGCAGAAGAAGATTGGTCGCGGTATTGGGCATCGAGAAAACGGTCCCGAACACGGGTGATCGATTCGACAAGCGACCCTTGGCCAAGCTGGCTCGGGTTGACGCTGCCGCTCGCCCAGACGTCAAGCGATGGCGCCGATGCCTGGTTGACTTGCTGGCGTGAATAGCCTGGTGTATTGGCGTTTGCAATATTATGCCCCGTTGTCGAGATGCTTGTCTGCGCCACTGCTAGGCCGCGTTTGCCGAGTTCTAATCCGTGAAATGTTGAAACCATTTTTCTCTGCCTCCTGGAACCTTAAGCTTTTGTATCGAAAAAGCCTTGGCTGCTTGTCTGTGGTTTTTGATTGCCGATTGGCGATTGGTAATTGAAATGCTGTTGCTTCGTTTTTGTCACTTGGTCGATCATGTGCTGCACGAAATGCATCGAATCGAGCAGCAAGCGCTCGTTGATCTGGTTTTTCGCCTGCAATTCTACTAATAATCCCTGAAGCGTTTTGACCTGCGTTTGCAGCTTGCGTTTCATCAGTTCGTCCGGCAAGCCGTCGACCAATCCGCTGAAGCTGTCCGCACCGTATTGCTCCATCAATTGAATCGCCACGCGCTCGCGTTCAGCTTCAATCACGTTCAGCTGCTTCACCAGCTTCGCTTCGTCTTTCACTAATACGTTCAGTTCATCCACGCGCCGTTCAATGAGCACGACGCGCTTTTGTTCCGCATAATCGATGAGCTGTTTCTGTATCTCGATCAGCTCTTCAAGCGCCACGCCCAATCGATTTAGCATGCGACTTCCTCCCTCTTGCAGCCAGCGTTATTTATCAAACCAAAATTGAAACACCTTGTCCGCCACTTTTTGGCTGTTGACCTGGTATTCGCCCGACTGGATCTGGGCTTTCAATGCATCGATTTTTTCCTGTCTGTCTGTACTTGCTTCTGTTTTCTTCTCGAACATTTCTTTGGCCCGGTTGGAAATCTGCACTTGGTCTTCCTGTTGGATCGGCTTCGCCTTGTCCACCGGCGGTACATTCATCTGCTTTTGATACGAATTAATGAAAGTTGAACCGTTCGTTTTATCGATATGCATGCTGCCACCGCCTTCCTGTTATTTCCCTTGCTTCAGCTGCCAGTATTTCGCGGCTCCTGAACCCTGCCTTCTATCAGCTGCGAGCTCTTCCAGCAATTGTTCTTGTTTCAATGTTTTATTGATTTCCATGGAGAATGTGTCGTAGCAGGAAGTACACAAAATCTGCCGCTTAATCGCGATGCCGCAATGGGCGCACGGGTAACCGAGATTCGGGAAGTCTTCACCGTAAATCCGTCCTTCCCGGATGAATGACGAAATCCGCTTCGCCGACACTTCCGTCGCTTCGCTCAAGTCTTCCAGCGTCGTGAACCGATGCTCTTCTCTCCGCAAAAACGCTTCGACAAATTTGAAATCTTCTTCAATTTCTTTATAGCATTCTAGACAATGATCGGTAAATGTCTTCAAATACAATTTCCCACAAATCGAACAATTATCTAACCGGTCTGATTGCACTTGCATCACCTGGTTCTTTCTACTAATTATATCGGCACTTTCCGGAAAAAGTTTAGCTTTTATTGCAATTTAAATTCTGTTACGAGCACACGCTCGACTTTTCCATCTTGCATGATCTCGTTCAATTTCGTATAAAGTTCCTTTTCCAACGATGCAATGCCGTCTTTGCCGGCCAATTGCTCTTTCGTGAAGCCGGCGATTGTCGAGATTGCGGCGGCTTTCGTTTCAGGCGCACGTTTTTCCGCTTCTTCTTTCGCTTTTTCAGTGCTCAGCAAAATATTGAACTGCACAACCCCGTAATTGTCTTCGGAAGCAAGATTCGTCGTAATCACATCCGTGTCGACGCTCCGCGCTGCAATTTCTTCGGCTGACGGCTTTTTATCGGCTTCCGCCTGCGGTTCTTTCAAGTAAAACATGGCGCCTGCCCCCACAATGGCCATTGTTAACAATAAAATCACAATCACTTTCATGTTTTTCATGCTGCACCTCTATCCATTATTTTTCTTCCACGGTGTGCGGGGAAATGAGTACTTCCACGCGGCGGTTTTCAGCCCGCCCTTCCGGCGTCTCATTCGTGGCAACCGGCTGGTACTCGCCGTAGCCCGTCGCACTGAATTTGCGCGGGTCCAGCTCTTTGTTTTCCAATAAAATCTTCATGAAATTGATCGCCCGCTCCGAGCTCAGCTCCCAGTTTGACGGGTAGCGTTCGCCGTCCACCGGCACATTGTCGGTATGCCCTTCAATGTAGATCGTCCGCGGCACGTCCGTCACCAGCAGCTTGGCGATTTCAGCAGCCATCGCGTCCGCTTCCGCTGTGATATCCGCACTGCCGGAAGGATACAGCACCCCTTCCTTGATCGTCAGCAGCAGCCCTTTTGAAGTCAGCATGGTCTGCAGCCTCGGCGACAGCCCTTTTTCCTTGATATATGCTTCGATTTTCTCCTGGATTTCACCTAATTCCTTGAAATCCTTTTCCCGTGCGATTGCTTCCGGACTCTTCGGCGATTCTTCTTCCTCGCCGTCTTCTTCCAGATCCGCCAGTTTCGATGTATCGCCTGGCGTTTCCACCGGCGCCTGCTGCTCGAGAATACCTGTGCCGCCCTGCAATTCCTGGTTGAACGAATCGGAAATCTCCTGGAACTTCTGCGAATTCACTTCGCTTGCTGCAAACAGCACGATGAACAGCGCCAGCAGGAGCGTCAAAATATCGGCATACGGGATAAGCCACGACTCGTCGACGTGCTCTTCGTGCTTGTGTTTACGCTTCAACGCGCCCACCCACCTTTTCCTTTACCTCTTCTTTCAGGATCCGGTCTTTCGCCGGCAGATACGTCAACAATTTCTCTTCGATCGTCCGGACAGGCAAGCCTTCCTGAACCGCAAGCAAGCCTTCCAGCATGATTTGCTTTGTGCGAGCTTCCTGTTCCGATTTGCGTTTCAGCTTATTGGCGAACGGATGCCACAGCACATATCCCGTGAATATCCCGAACAGCGTCGCGATGAACGCCGCTGAAATCGATTTTCCGAGCAATGCCACATCGTCCAAATGCCCAAGTGCGGCAACAAGTCCGATAACCGCGCCCAACACCCCGAGCGTCGGTGCATACGTACCGGCTTGCGAAAAGATTTTCGCCCCCAGTTCATGCCGGTCTTCCATTGCCGCAATTTCTTCTTCCATCAATTCACGGATGTATTCCATGGACTGGCCGTCGACGACCATCTTCAAGCCCCGCTGAAGGAATGGATCTTCCACTTCTTCCGCACGCTCTTCAAGCGCCAATAGCCCTTCCTTGCGCGCAACCATCGCCCATTCCGTAAACATCGGAATCATTTGCTTTAACGGCATCACTTTCACTTCACCAAAAAGCACCTTGAACAAGCTCGGGATCTTCTTCACTTCCTCGCCCGGAAACGCAATCAAGATGGAAGCGGCCGTTCCGCCGAAAATGATGACCAATGCAGCGGGGTTGTACAACGCAATCGGATCGGACCCTTTCAAAATCATTCCGCCCACCAATACGAGCATTCCCATTAATATGCCTATCCACGATGTCTTATCCACACCAAAAACCTCATTTCACTCGTTGTTTTCTGTTATCTGTTCTTCAGCTGGCCCATAGCCTGCTTCCATGTATCGCGCAGTTCCAAGATATAGCCTTCTGCTTCTTCCAGGGCTGCTGTGTCGTTTTTCATATTGGCTTCGATCAATTTGCCGTATGTAAAATCGTATAATTGTGCAAGGCCTTCAGACATAGCAATATCCATATTCAGCGTGTGCCGCAATTCCTGGATAATGGCTTGTGCTTTTATGAGATTCGTATGCTTTTCTTCTATTTTATTTTCAGCCATCGCTTTTTTCGCTAATTTCATGAATTTCAAGCACCCGTTGTAGAGCATCAGCGTCAACTCTTGTGGTGATGCTGTCATTACCGAGTTCTGCTGGTAAGCTTGATATGGGTTGATTGTTGCCATAATTCCCCTCCTACTTTCGTTTGTCGATGAATGAACCGCCGGCGCCCATATTCTGATAGGCGCCGATATACTTCATCGACATTTTCTTAGACTGGCCAATGCGTTTCAACTGATTGCCGAATGCTTCGTGCAAGCCGGTAACCAGCGGCTGCAAATCCAGTTCCAGCACTTTCAGTTCTGCTATTTTTTCGCGGTCTGCCGGCGTCCAGCTAAAACCTTTTGCGTTGATTGCTCCCGCAAGCCGGTCAATTGCCCGTTGGCGATTTTCAAACAACGCCTGCACCGCCTCCAATTGGCCATCATCGTTATTCTCCATTTTGCAGTCAATCAGTTTAGCCCGCATTAACAATTCTCTCGTCTGCCCGAGCAATTCCTTTAAATATTCCTCATGCATCTTACATGCCACCGAACATATTCGATTGCATCCAGACGCTCTGCTGATTCATCGTGTTCATCGCTTTTTCCATTGCTGTGAACTGTCTCCAGTAGCGGTCTTCAACCCGCCCCAGCCGGTCCTGCCAGTTTGAGATATCTTCATCCATTTGCTTGATTCGTTTAGTGATTAAGCTGTTGTCGACTGAACTTCCCGGATTGCCGGCTCGCGTGCTTAAGCTTTTGATCGCTGCGTTCAACTCATTGTAGACCCGGTCCCCGACACCGAGGCCGCCGGTTTTGTTTGTAAACAAAGCCATCACCTCATCGGGTTTGTCTGCCAATGCCTTTTTCAGCTTATCTTCATCGATGTTCAAGCGGGCCCCTTCACTGTAATGCCCTGTTGAAATGCCGATTTGCGAGATGAGCGTAGCGTTGCCTGGTGCAATCCCTTCCACTTCATCCATGAACGCCTTTCGCAATTGAAGGACCGCGTCCCGCAAAATCGGATCATTGCGCATCAAGCCGCTGCGTGACTTTTCTTCCCATAACTCGACTTCGTTTTCTGTCATCGCTTTGCGCTGTTCGTCCGTCAGCGGCTGGAAATCCGGATAGCGTTTTTCCAGCAAAGAGGTTTCGAGTTCGGTAATGGCTTTATTGTATTGCTCCACGAAATTTTTAATCGACTCTAGCGGCTTTGCAGGATCCGAACTAACGGTAATTGTTGAAGGCCCTCCCACTTGCAATAAATTCAAGGTCATGCCGTTCACTGTTGTCTGATTCGTTGTCAATCCGTCGATAAGTATGCCATCCAGTTCCACTGAACCGTTCGTTCCGGCAGACCCATATGCCGCTCCGGTATTCGTCGATACTGTTGTGAGTGCTGCATCCCCTGTGAATTGCTTGGCAAGCGCTGCAGAGTCGAATGTGATGGAAAAGTTCTGCGCTTCACCCATCGTTTTCGAAGACACGAAAAAGCGTGAAGTTGTATCGTCGAAGCTAACGCGCAATGCTGGCGACGATGCCGCTGTAGCATCCTGCAGTTTTAAAGCCACATCTTTATAAGTTTCTTCGCCGGTTAATGTGACAGTAGCACCCCCAACTGTAATGGTGCCACCAGTTCCGATAGCATCCGTGGATTTTGCAGCTCCCGTGCCATCCGTTTTCTGAATTGCTAAAGTCGAATGCAGTTTCGCTGAACTTGCTACGCTTTTCACTTCAGCGCTATAAGAACCTTGCACTGCACTGGAAGTCGTTGTCACCGACAAGCTTGCTGTATTCGAAGAAGTTGCGCTGAACGCATTGAACGACGACGTGAAACGCAGGCTGTTAGCGCTTGTGCGCAAATTAGACAGCGACAAATTGAAATCCCGGTACGAATCTTGCTGCCAGCCAATCCAGGTTTTCTGCTGAGTTATTTTATCAAGCGGCATTTTTTCAGCCGCCATCAAATCTTTCACTAGTTGATCAATATCCATTCCTGTTGCCAATCCGCCAATGCGCAATGTGATCCACTCCGTTTCTAATGATTATCGAGTAATTATATTTTTCGTCCCGTAATGGTGCATAGTCTTGTATATAAGAGTTATCGGCAGAATGTGGGACATTATTAACGCAATTCAGCAAAAAAATAAAACCGGCTCCCAAAGGAACCGGCCATAACTCTTATGCGAGATTGCTGAATTGTTTGCTGACGCCGTTTGTCCAATGGTTGTTCAAGCCCGTCGGATCGTTCGCAGCTCCGACTGGCGCATATTTAGCACCAATTGCCGCAATCGAATCCTTGCCTTGATTCAAGTAATTCTTGCGCAAATTTCGCGCCATATCAAAAATGCTGTCTTCGACCGATGCGTAGCTGCGCAGGCCGTCTTTGCCCATCATGCCCGCGACGTTATTCTTGTCATTGGCTGCACGGGACGAACCATTGCCTGTTTCGTGAATCGCAATCGCCGTTAGCAAGCTCGGATCAATATTGTATTTCTTGCCGGCATTGATGAAATGATTCGCCGCTCCGCTCAATTTGCCCTCCAGCATATTTTCCAGTTTCAGGAATTGGACCGGTTTAAAGCCGAAGTCGCTTGTATCACCTGCAGTTGTTGGCACTTCCGCTGTATCGAACGCTAAACTTGGCTGAGTTTGTCCAGCGGAAACTGGGACAACCGTAGGCTGTGCGCCGGCAGCTTGAGGCAAATAAGGCTGGATGATCACTTGGATCGGTGTGAACGCTCCGGCAAATTGGCTGGCGAACGGGTTTTGGCCAAGCGGCACTTCCGGAGGCACAGTCTGTGCTTGCTGCATGCTCTGCATCGCAGCATTCATGATCATTGTGAAAATCGAATTTTCACTGCCCATGCTGCCGAGCGGCGAATTGCCAGCTTGGCTTGAAGAAGGCATAGCCTGTGAGGTGGCCATATATTGGAGCATATTAGACGAAATCGGGTTAAACATCGGTCGGTTCCCACCTTTTCATAAATCAACGTGATTTCATTATACGAAAAAGCGCCGGAAATAAAATAGGATAAATGTGTCAACAACTTCAATGGTATTGGATTTATTTATAAAGTATGCTAATTTTCATATGCCTTTAGTCACATTCCCGCTAAACAGCTATGCACTTATTTCAATAGCTCCAGAATGGATTGCGGCTGCTTATTGGCTTGTGCCATCATCGCCTGCGATGCCTGGTTCAGAATGTTCGCCTTTGTCAGGTTCATAATTTCTTTTGCCATGTCAGTATCGCGGATACGGGATTCAGCGGCAGTCAAATTCTCCGCACTCACTGCTGCACTGTTTTGCAGATGCCCCAAGGAATTTTCGTAAGCTCCATATTTTGCACGTTCACTAGAAACTTGTTGCATGGCGCCATCAAGTTTCGAAATCGCTTTTTGCGCTTCCGACCAAGGATCCACTTTTAGCTGATTGATCCCGAGCGATTCTGTGCGTGCATCTGAGAGATTGATGCCGTAAACTTCGCCTGCATTAGCTCCGATTTGAATTTGGAGGTCGGCATTCTCCGAAGAAGAATCATTGACAATCTCATTCGCCAATACTTTCAATTGAGAAGAAAAGTCACCCCTTATATTCAAGTAGGCGCCTCCTGTAGGTTCTGAAAGACGCTGCAACTGAACATCCACATTCCCATCGGCTGGACCGACAACTGTCAATTTAATGTCTTGATTTTTCACTCGAGCAGCCATATCTTCGATATCAAATAGGGATTGGCCGTCTCCGCCGTCCAAATCCGTATTATCATCATGGACTTTTGCATCAGTGATGAGAACAAATTGTTTTGAGGCATCGCTTCTGAAAGCATATTCCATAGCTTCATTTATTCCTTCAAGCCCCGACTCTGCGCCCATGTATCCGCCACCGCCGCCTCCGACTTGAATGGCTTTGATGCTTTGCTCGAACTTGTCAATATCAGTGGTCAAAGGCAGTAATCGGATAGGGTCTCCGCCTTCTGATGGAACAACATCGCCATATGTAACCAGCCCCAGTTGAATATTAATGCCTTTCGAATTTAAGGCTGTTGCGAAATCTTGTATGTTTGCAGCAACCATCGCTATATCGTCGCCCATACTTCCTGTTTTATCAATGATAAACACAATGTCTGATTTGTTTGAAGGCTGATTGGCCTGTGGTTCCTGAAATGCAGCTGGCACATTCAATAAGCTAATGCCGTTGTATTTTGTATCATCTGCTATATCATCAATATTGCCCAAAATCTGATTGACTTCGTTCTGGATTGCTTGGCGATCACCTGATGAGAGCGTATCATTTCCTGCTTGCACAGCTAATTGCCGCAAACGGTGCAAATTCGGGTCTGCGATTTTAGCCAAGCCGCTTTCCGCTGTTTGAATAAAAGATATACCGTCTTGGATATTCTTTTGTGCTTGTTCAAGCCCTCTTATCTGGGATCTCATCTTTTCGGAAATCGCTGTTCCTGCCGCATCATCAGCTGCCCGGTTGATGCGCATTCCAGAAGAAATCCTTTCCATGCTTTTCGCTGATGAATTAGCATTTGAATTTATCTTACTCAGTATATTGATGGCGGCCATATTGCGGTTAATAATCATCTTTAATCCCCCAGAAAATTTTCGATGCCCCAATTATATCATTTGATATGCCAATTAGTTACATTTTTAAGTTATTCTTCAATTTGAAAAACTGTATCCCATAAAGGATACAGTTTTCAAACATTTTTATTTTTTTGAAGCTTTCGTTTCGACTGTCGCTTGGCCAATCACCAAGTAATCGCCGACCATGCCACGGAATTCCAGCACTTGCATGCCATCCACCCATTTGAACTCTTCGCGGTTAAAGCGGAAATGCCCTTGCTTCGCTTGCTGCTCAAAGCCGTTTTTTCCTGAGATGGCGGAAACACCGTTAATTGTTACTGTTTCAAGATTGAAATCTTTCGTGTTAAAGCCTTTTGGCAAGCCGACTTGTACAGAGAACACGCCGCTATTGCCTTTGATGACGCCCGGCATCACTTTGAAATCGTTCAATGGAATGAAAACAGTGACTGTTTCTTCCAATGTGCTTGTCCAGCCCGCTGCGTCTATAACTGTAACTTGGATTGTGTATACGCCCGGCTGATCAAATAAAACAGAGTCGCCGTTTGCTACTTCTTCGCCATTTACAGTCAGTTTTTCAGAAGCGATTCCAGATAGAGCATCGCTTGCTTCGTAGCTGATCGCCAGCTCAGAACCAAGTGCCACTTCATCTTCAAGGTTCCACGAAAGGACTGGAGCCGTTTTGTCGAGCTTCACTTGCGCTGTTTTCACTTCTTCTGTATTGCCAGCAGCATCTGTGCTGTAGAATTTAACGTCATGAACCCCTTCTTCACTTACAGAGAAGCTCGTGCCTTCTGTATACTCGGAACCGTCCACTGAGTAGAAAGTCTTCGCAACGCCGCTATGCTCGTC
>NZ_RQII01000006.1 GCF_004761975.1 Planococcus koreensis
TCCATTTTGCTAATACGAAGAAAGCAAAAGATCTTGCCGCGAAAAGACGGTAATCAACAACTTACGTGTATTTTAAAGCTTAAGGGGAGGTCCCTTAAGCTTTTTTTATTTGGTTTCTAATTTTTCGAACATTCTTATATTAACATATCTTTGGTGAAAAGGAAGCACACTTTAAGTATTTAGCACTAATAAATTTACAATTAAAAAAACGAAATCCAAGGATTTCGTTTTTTTATTTAATATGTTACATCCATATTTACGTCCCATTCCAAATCTGAAATCAAGAGCGGAAGGCCGAATATCTCTACACCTTCAACATTGTAATTAACGGCAACTCCACAGTTTTCCAAGAATTTCGTTGGATCATTAAAGTAAACCACTTTTGCATTGCTTGGCAACACCGTTGCAGGACCAGTTTTTGAAAAAAGATAAATCTTTCCAGTGCCCCTCACCGCTAAATCCGAGCTGCTGCTTCCATTCGTTTCACTTACATCAATTTTCGTAAACATATCCGCCGGTGATGGTGTAATGCCATCTAAATTCACACATAACTTAGAACCATCGTTAATTGTAACTTTACTGGCCGTATAGGTGCTCTTTGCAGTGTTACCAATATTAATAATTGTATTATTATAGATGTTTTGGTTGTTTTGGAAAGTTATTATTTCAGCGACAATAAAATTATTATTCGTGTGGACGTTGGTATTTTGCAATGCCAACAGTCCTTTATAGTAAAGCGTTAAATTGTCTGTTTGGTTAATATTGGGTTGGGTTGTAATGGAGCCACTGTCGGCTAGTATCGGTATATTGTAGGCATTGAAGTTATTTATTTGCTGAGGGAATTCATCTACTTTGATATAGAATGATCCATCTACATTGGCATCTTTCAAGGCCTTTAAATATGCCTCAGTTATTACTCCATCAAATTTGCATGGAGACATATCCGCTGTGATGCTGGCAGCGGATGGACATGCCGCTAATGGTTTGTCGACTAATTGCGGAAAAAAATTCGTCACTTCAGTTATCGGTTGTCCCCATTTCACCTCTACTTCAGATACTGAATCATCATTAAAGAACGGCACTTCTGGAAAATTCAATTCAGTAGGCAGCGTCTTTGATCTTAACACTGTTTTGGTTGCAGATGGCACCTGGTTTGGCTCGCTTTTTTCTCCGGTAACATCCATTTTCAAATTAATCGTCTTGTCTGTTGCAGTCATCGGCAAAAGCGAGATGCTTGCAAGTTCGTGCGACAATGTATCACTAACTGCCACTTCATCTTTATTAATCAAACTCAATTGGACCTGCATTTCATTAAAGAATTCTGTTCTCAACTCTTCGTCGTATTTGTCGATATTACATTGAATCCAGTCCTGCATAACGGGTTTACTCGCTTTTAGGCAAATTGCATTTAAGTTTGCATGATTGGGATACTTTTTCACTTCCGCTTCAAGTGCTTTCTTCTTAAGCAAAGCCGAAGCGTTCACTTTTGCATAGGTCTTTGCAAAAGCATTCTCAGCTTCTTTCGAGTACTTCTCTACACCCATTTCGGCTGCAGAGACTGCGAGATTCCCTTGATCCACTGTCTGTTCCTGCGTCGCATGGCTTAAAGAAGCTTGAACAAATACTGCTGACATCCCCATAAATAATACAATCAATAAAAGTGCAATGATTAAAGTATAGCCGCCTTCTTCTTTAAGCTTGTTCATGGTCCACAGGCCCCCTCAGTTTTTATTCGTGAAATGGTGGAATTTAAAACGACTTCCCTCGTTCCGCTCTTCACAGTTAGTTCCAATTTCAAATCGCATTTCTTGGGATTTCCAAGAAAGCCATTGGTATTTACTTTATACTCGTATGAACTATCGGATACGGCTTCAACTGCCAATTCTTCTGAGCATGGGATGGCCGTTCCGGTTTTATACGATACAAAAAACAGTTTTCCTCCTGTTTCTTTCAGGTTATAACATTCACCGCTTCGGTGTTTGGCGCTGATTTTAGCGATTACTAGATTGGCTTCTTGCTGCACCCTGAGCGTATCGGAAGCTGAAACATTGTGTTTGGCGCCGATTGAAAAAGAAGTCATTAAAATTCCCACTACTAATGAGGCAAGCAAAAGTGCAGCGATAAGTTCGAGCAGTGTTACGCCTCTTTCATTGTTTATCAACTTAAAGCCGATTTTCCTCACCCCTTTAATTCACTTCAATATAAGCAAATGTTTCACTATTGAATGTCTGCCCGGTCTTCACTGTCAAATGAACCTGATAAAGCTTCCCTAGCGCTGCTTCGCCCGTGAACTTAGGCGTTTCATTAAACCGCAATTCATATTCATAAGTGCCTTTGGTTTTCTTGAAGTAGTGGATTATTTCTCCGCCAGGCCCTGTTTCATTTAAAAGAGGGTTTGAAGAATAAGCCATTAACGGATCCGCCACAAGCTTTTGGCGTATTTCAACGGGTGTACCGGTGAAGGTCAATGCTTTCATTTCACTGATTTCCTGCCTCGCCAAATTCATCGTGTCTAATTTGGTATAAGTCTTTTCATTAAATAATGACATTTGAGGGAAAATGGACATGACGCCTACAAAGACGATGCCGATGAGTGCCAGCGTCGCCAATATTTCTACCAATGTTAAGCCCTTATTGTTTAGAAGCACGCTTTTCACTTCTGCTCATCTCCCTTAAAACATTATTCTTCCTCATTCGTAGTACTTTTTACCGCAAAATTCTAACTCATGAATATATATTATCACATACTTTAAATAAAAATAGATATTTTTAACTAATTAAATGGATTAATTGCCTTTTATTTTTTGTAGAGTAAATAAAAAAAGTGAAGCCATTTTGGCTCCACTTTTTGATACGTCCAACTGCCTGATTTATTAGCTGCGCAGTTCGGCTCCTGCATCTTTCAATGCCGAAAGAACTTTTTCGTGCACACGCGTTACTTCTTCATCAGTCAAGGTTTTCTCCGGATCGAAGTAAGTCAGTGAGAAGGCTACTGATTTTTTGCCTTCTTCCATGTTGTCGCCTTCGTATAAATCGAAGACGCGTACTTGTTTCAGCAATTTGCCGCCTGCGTTGCGGATCGTGTTTTCGATCGATCCTGCTTCGACAATTTTCGAAAGCACTAGGGCAACGTCGCGGGACATCGATGGATAGCGCGGCACTGGCGTGTAAAGCAACGCTTCCGGCTCGGCATTCAACAGAACTGCCAAGTTCATTTCCAGCACGATTGTGTCTTTCAAGTTGCGTGCCGCTTGTTCCGACGGATGCAATTGGCCAATGACGCCGATGCGGTTGCCGTCTTTGATGATGTACGCTGTACGCCCCGGATGCAAGCCGTCCATTTGGCCGCGCTCGAATTCGAGTGCAACGCCAAGTTTTGCAGCGAGTCCTTCGACAATGCCTTTCAGCACGAAGAAATCAACCGATTTTTTCTCTCCTTGCCAAGCGTTATCCAGCCATAAACCAGTCATGGCGACAGCCAAATGCTCTTCTTCGTCCAGTAATTCGCCATCCGTTTTCAGGAATACCGCTCCTGTTTCATAAAGAGCAACCGAATCACTGCGGCGTGCCGTGTTGAACGATACCGATTCCAATAAATGCGGCAACAGGCTTTGGCGAAGTGTGCTGCGCTCTTCGCTCATCGGCATCAACAAGCGCGTCATTTCAGTTTTCGCTAATGCGAATTGCTGCGCTGATTTGCTGGAAGTCAGCGAATACGTAATCGCCTGCAGCAAGCCTGCGCCTTCCAAATAATTGCGGACGATGCGGCGCTTGTGCTGATAAGGCGTCAAGCCGCCTGGCGTCGTTTCCATCTCCGGCAATGTCGCCGGGATTTCATCGTAGCCGTGCAGGCGTGCAATTTCTTCCACGACGTCTTCTTCGATCTGGATGTCTTGGCGGCGCGTCGGCACTGAAATCACTAATTGGCCGTTGATCGCTTCTGTATTGAATTTCAATCGTTTCAGGATGCGCATCATTTCTTCGAATGAAATCTTCATCCCTAGACGTGCATTGATGAAGTCCGGCGAAACCGTGACGATTTTCTCTTCTTTATCCAATGCGTCGAACATGACCGAACCGGACAATACTTCTCCGCCAGAAAGTTCAGCGATCAAACTAGCAGCACGTTCTGCAGCCGGAATGACGCGGTTCGGGTCGACGCCTTTTTCGTAGCGCGAGCTTGCGTCGCTGCGCAGATTATGGTCTTTCGACGTCTGGCGGATCGAGCCGGATGCGAAATAAGCGGATTCGATGACAATCGTTGTCGTCGAAGCGCTGACTTCTGAATTCGCCCCACCCATGACGCCCGCAAGCGCCACCGGTTCTTCACCGTTCGTAATGACTAAATTATGTGCGGACAGCTTGCGCTCTGCGTTATCGAGCGTGGTAATCATTTCGCCTTCTTTAGCATGGCGAACGGTGATGTTGCCGGTTTTCAACGAATCGTAATCGAACGCATGAAGCGGCTGGCCATATTCCATTAGAACGTAATTGGTAACATCGACAATATTGTTATGCGGGCGCACGCCAGCTGCCATCAAGCGCTGCTGAAGCCACATCGGCGACTCTTTCACTTCGACGTTGCGGACAACTTTCGCAACGTACAATGGATTCGCATCCGGTGCATCGATGTTCAGCGTCAACAGCGAGCTTGCTGAGTCGGCAGCTTCGGTATAACTGATTTCCGGCAATTTCACGTCTTCTGATAAAATGGCGCCGACTTCATAGGCAACGCCGATCATGCTCATCGCGTCTGCGCGGTTAGGCGTCAGCCCCAATTCCAAAACGGTGTCATCCAAATCGAAATTCGTGATGACGTCGCTTCCTGTTTCCGCTTCTTCCGGCAATACATAAATGCCTTCCGCGTAAGCTTTCGGGACGAGCTTGCTTTCGATGCCCAGTTCCTGCAGCGAACAAATCATGCCGTTCGATTCTTCTCCGCGCAGTTTCGCTTTTTTGATTTTGATGTCGCCCGGCAATGTTGCACCAGGACGGGCCACGATCACTTTCTGGCCGGCTGCGATGTTCGGTGCGCCGCAGATGATCTGGTCTGTTTCTCCGCCTACATCAACTTGGCAGATCGACAGCTTGTCCGCTTCCGGATGCTTGACGCATTCCTTCACGTATCCGACGACAACATTGGTCATGCCGTGTGAACGGTCGATCACCGCATCAACTTCGATGCCGGATCGCGTGATTTTTTCGCCAAGGTCGGCTGGTGCCAAACCTTGTGTATCTACGTACTCTTGGAGCCATTTAATGGATACTAACATAGTTGATTTTCCTCCTTATACTTCAGTGCGTTGGAATTGGGATAAAAAGCGGACGTCATTCGTATAGAAATGGCGGATGTCTTCCACGCCATATTTCAGCATCGCAATGCGCTCCGGCCCCATCCCGAATGCGAATCCAGTCAAACGCTTGGAATCATAGCCGGCCATTTCAAGGACATTCGGATGCACCATACCGGCACCCAGAATTTCAAGCCAGCCGGTTTTTTTGCAGACGTTGCAGCCGCTTCCGCCGCATTTGAAGCAGGAGATGTCCATTTCAACAGACGGTTCCGTGAACGGGAAGAAACTTGGGCGCAGGCGGATTTCCCGCTCATCGCCGAACATTTTCTTCGCGAATACAGACAAAGTCCCTTTCAAGTCGCTCATGCGGATATCTTCACCGATGACTAAGCCTTCGATTTGCGTGAATTGGTGAGAATGCGTCGCGTCGTCATTGTCGCGGCGGTACACTTTGCCCGGGCAGATGATTTTGATCGGCTCTCCGCCTTTTGCTTCCATCGTCCGCGCCTGGACTGGAGATGTATGCGTACGCAAAAGAATGTCTTCTGTTATATAGAAGGAATCCTGCATATCGCGCGCAGGGTGGCCTTTCGGCAAGTTCAACGCTTCGAAGTTGTAATAATCCTTCTCCACTTCTGGGCCTTCCGCAATTTCATAGCCCATCGAGATGAACAAGTCTTCGATTTCTTCGACGACGCGCGTCAATGGATGCGCATTACCGGTTTGCACCGGACGGCCTGGCAAGGTCACATCGATCGTTTCACTCTGCAATTTTTCATTGATCGCTTGTTCTTCAAGCAATGCCATGCGCTCTTCAAGAGACGCTGTCACTTCTTCACGGACAACATTCACCAATGCGCCCATTTTCGGACGTTCTTCGGCAGGCAGTTTCCCCATGCCTTTCAATAAATCCGTGATCGGCCCTTTTTTGCCGAGATACGCCACGCGGACGCCGTTCAATTCTTTCACGTTTTCTGAAGCTGCGATTTTTTCCAGCGCTTCTGTTTTCAATACGTGCAATTGTGCTTCCATTTTTTCTCCTCCTTTAAACATAGAAAAGCCCCGTCCCTAAAAGGGACGAGGCATTATTCGCGGTACCACCCTAGTTAATGCGCAAGCGCAATCACTCATTTACATAACGGCTCTTCACCGGCCCGACTTTACAGCATCTCTGCTGGTCCCGTCTGGCAGCTCGCGGGGTGAACTTCTGCGGCCCCTGCATATCCACACTTTCAGTCAAGGTGCGGAATCCCTTCGATGCATTTTGGCAACATACTTTTCCCGGTCAAAGCTTTTGTTTATTTATTCATTCATTATACGAAACTTATGCGGCTTTATCAAATTAGTTTTTCGGAACCAAGCTATACAGCAGGATGCCTGCCGCCACTGCAACGTTCAGGGATTCAGCTGCACCATAGATCGGCACCACCAAATTCTCATCTGTCTGCTGCAATAAAACCGGATCCACGCCGCTGCCTTCATTGCCGACCATCAACGCGAACTTTTCCTGCGCCTGTGCTTCGTGAACCGGCGTTGCGTGGAGCAGCGCCGTGCCGAAGACGCGCACGTCCTGCTCTTTCAAAGCCGGGATCCATTCGGACAACTCGCCTTTGACGACGGGAATCTGGAAATTCGAACCTTGCGCCGAACGCACCGTTTTCGGGTTGTACGGATCAGCCGAACCTTTCCCAAGAACGACCGCGTCAATGCCGATCGCTGCAGCTGTGCGGATCATCGTCCCGACATTGCCGGGATCCTGCACTGCGTCGATCAGCAATACTTTCGTCCACGAACGCTGCTCGTCTTCACTGAATTCAGGCTGCGCGCAATGGGCAAAAATGCCTTGCGAATGCTCCGTCTCCGAAATCTCCTTCGCCACCGCAGCGGTCACGGAATATTGCGGGACATCCGAAATGTCCCAAGCGTCTGGAATGTCGACGCCTTCACGGACGATGATGGACTTGATCAAACTTTTCTTTTTCAACGCCTCTTCCGTCAAATGAAATCCTTCAACCAGGAATTCCTCAAACTTATCGCGCTCTTTCCGCGTCGTCCCCAGCTTTTTCCAATGCTTCACAAGGGAGTTCTGCACCGATTCAATTCTTTTCATTTTGTTCACGCCTTTTTATCTAGAATAGCTCAATTATAGCATAGAAAAGCGCAGGTGCCTTGGTAGGCCTGACTAGCGCTGGAGGGCTTGGGATGAATGGCGCTTTTTCCATTCAGGCCAAGACCGAAGCGACCTCGAGGGCCTGGGCACTGGAGCTGGACAATACAGAAAAGCGCAGGTGACCGCTTACGACGTGAACAAGTCAAATCCTAATGCTGTGCCGAGCCCGAATATCAGCGTCCATAAACCGATGCTCACCGTCAGCCAAATCGTCGTATTGCGCTTCGTTGCGCCGAGCGTCATACCCACGAATGCGGCAATGTGCGTGCCGATCAAAATCGGTCCCAATAGCGCAAGCCCGGGAAGCCCGTATTTGTTCATGATGTCTTTGGCGCGTTCGCTTTTTTTCGATGGCGTTTTGCCTTTCGCTTCTTGGCGTTTTTGATGCCATCCTTTAAATTTATCAAAGCCGATAATGAGCGCAAGCACCGTCAGCAAATTCCCAACGAACGCTAGCACCATCACCCAAAACGGCGACAGCCCCCAAACGACGCCGAGCGGGATGACAAGCGCAATTTCCATCCACGGAATCGCAGCTCCCAGAAACACCATGAAATATTCGTAGGTCATTCAGTTTCCTCCTTTAAATGCTTGCGGATCTCGCTGAAATAAATCCAGTATTGGCCAAGTGCGACCAGCAGGATTCCGAAAATGATGTAAAGTCTCGGCATTGACAAAGCAATCGCAAAACCTGCGAGAGCAGGCAAACTCCACGTGATGAATGTGTAGACTTTTTGCGCCGCTTTCCGGGTGATGTAAGTCATGCCTTCATCTTGCTCCAAATACTCAGGAGGACGGATGGAAAACGGAGAAATCCGCTGCGCAGGATTTTTTTTATTGTGCTTTTTAAGTTTGAGCAAAAAAATCGTCAGCATGATGATGTAAATCACGATTGAACCTACAGCAAAAATTGTTCCGACAGGACCTAAGCTAATCACAATACTTCGTTCATTGATTACCTCGGTAACTGGTGAACTAAGCCCAAAAGCCAACAACCCCAATACGACGATAAAACCCATCATCCACAACGGATATTGCAAGCGAAAATCATTTTTCATCCTTCTCATCCCCCTCAAGCCAAAATAATTCATCCACATTCGTCTGCAGCGCTTTCGCGAGTTTCAACGCCAGCGTAATCGACGGCGAAAACTCACCTTTTTCAATAAAAGCAATCGTCTGCCGCGTAACTTCCACTTGCTTGCCCAGATCGCTTTGCGTAAAGCCGTAGCGCGCACGCAGCTCCCTGACCCGATTGTTCAACATCCGCATCGCCCTTTCTTCTTTTTCATGTTTGGTTTATATAACATAATGTATATTATACTTAACATTAAGTAAAGTATTATTTACATATATTCTTTTTCGGTCTGTTCTTTTTGCGGCCTCCGGCAATGTAAAAGTCTTCCGCTGGAGGCGGAAGGCTTGGTTTTAAGTAAAATCAAAACCGGGACGACTAGCCGGATGGAAGCTTTTCGCAAGCGAAAAGCGATGTAAGGGCGGAAACTTGCAACAACAAAAAACCCCTCGCCAACCGGCGAGGGGCCATAGTGTCACACCATTACTCAAATGTAATGCGCGCAACCGTGTCTTTATCCAATTTCTTGATAACTTCGATGATCAATTTGACCGCATTTTCGTAATCGTCGCGGTGCAGGATGCCTGCATGCGAGTGGATGTAGCGTGTGGCTACGCCGATTGACAACGATGGAACGCCGTTAGCTGTCAAATGGATCGAGCCGGCATCTGTTCCGCCGCCTGCAATCGTTTCGAACTGGTACGGGATGCCAGCTTCTTCAGCCGTATCAACGACTAGTTCGCGCAATCCTCGGTGCGATACCATAGAAGCATCAAACAGCAAGATTTGAGGGCCAGCGCCCATTTTGCTTGTCGATTCTTTTTCTGTGATTCCAGGCGTATCACCAGCAATGCCGACGTCTACAGCAAAACCGATGTCCGGCTGGATTTTAGAAGCCGCTGTACGCGCGCCGCGCAAGCCGACTTCTTCTTGCACTGTGCCCACTCCGTAAACGATGTTCGGGTGGTCAACGCCTTTCAAGCCTTTCAATACATCGATTGCGATAGCGCAGCCAATGCGGTTGTCCCAAGCTTTTGCCAATAATAATTTCTCGTTGTTCATGACCGAGAATTCGAAATACGGCGTCACCATGTCTCCTGGTGTTACGCCCCATTCTTTCGCTTCATCGCGTGAAGACGCTCCGATGTCGATGAACATATCCGAAATTTCAACCGGCTTTTTGCGTGCTTCCGGAGACAGGATATGCGGCGGTTTTGAGCCGATCACTCCCGTAATCTCTTTGCCGTTGCGTGTTGTGATCGTCACGCGTTGTGCCAGCATGACTTGCGACCACCAGCCGCCAACTGTCTGGAATTTCAAGAAGCCTTTATCATCGATTTTGGAAATCATGAAACCGACTTCATCCAAATGGCCCGCTACCATGATTTTCGGTCCGTCAGCTGCGCCTTCTTTTTTGGCGATCAAACCGCCCAATCCATCCATTTCGATGGAATCAGCGAACGGTGCTATGTATTTTTTCATGACTTCACGCGGTTGGCGCTCGTTGCCCGGTATGCCGTTCGCATCTGTCAATTCTTTCAGCATTTCAATTGTTTCATCCATTTTGCTCATTATTTCGACCTCCTAAGTATTCGTTCTTTTTTATTATAAATGAAAGCCGTTCCATTATCAAAAAATTCCTTTAATAGCCGTCATTTTGGCGATCATAATTGGTTTGGTTCTTAGCCTCATAAGCTTCAAAGATATCTTCGTAGGAAAAGCCGAGTTCTTCCGCGATCGCTCCGTACCAGCTCCACAAATCCTGGTAATTGGTCATCGAATAATCTTCCAGAAAATCCAGGATTTCGCGCTGTGTGCCGATGAACAATTCGGTCAAGTCATTCTCACTCACGCGTTCTGGCCACTCTTCCAGCATATTCAGGTTCTTTTCAATGCCGAGCGATAATAGGAAGTGAATCGAGTCCACATACTCTTCCAGAATGACATTGCGTTCTGATGGACCTTTTTGGCTCCAGAATTTGAAGCAGCGAGTTTCATTTGCCAGTTCTGCCAGCTCGATCAGCAGCGCAAGCCCTTTTTTCCGGAAGACATCTTCATTGATTCCTTGGTTCGACTGGATAAAACGGTCCAGCTCTTCCTGCATTTTAAATAATTTCTGCAAATTCATGCGAGCACTCCTTTTTCGGTAAAATATTGAAACCATACCCTTTTCCGTTCGTATTATACAGTAGAACTCGGGGAGAGAGGGCGATTTTGCATGGCATTTTTAATTCGTTTAATTGTTATTGGCTTGATCATATACTTTTTTTACCGCTTGATCCGCTATATTCTGGATCCTAAACGCAAAATCGATTCGGCAATCGAATCGGGCAATTATTATTTTTATGATGACGTCACGAATGTGCAGAAAAATTTCTTTATTGCGATGCGCGGAGTATTATTCGAAGGGGAAAAATATTTGGGGACGACTGAGGATGCTTTTGAAGTGGTATCGATTTTCGTCTGGACTGAAAATCCGGCCAAACTGCAGGGCTTTTCGAAAGAAGATTTCGCTTTTCTGGAAAAAGAAATTCATATGAATTATCCGAATGCGAGAATCGATTGGAAAAGCCCCATCGGCCAGTTATTGCATAAAGAAAGTTGAGTGCTTCCTTTACCGGAATGTCTGATAGCTCCAAACCAGTATAGCAGCGTCGATTACGGCAAGCATGAGAAAACCGACGCGGAAATTCGTGCGCTTTGTTTTATGCCGGAAAGCCATCATGCCTGCGTAAGCCCCAATGCCGCCGCCGAATATAGCTGCGGACCATAGGTTTTTTTCTGGAATCCGCTGCCCTCTGCGCTGTGCCTGTTTTTTATCGATCAGCATCATAAAGAAAGCCAATAGCGACAAGGCTAGAAAATAGCCTGCGATGATCAAAAACATCATGTTTCCCCCTTTGTCATATAAAAAAGACTGGCGAGTTTTCGCCAGTCTTTTCTTATGGTCTATCTTATTTGTTCAATGCTTTTTTAGCTTGGTCAGCCAATACTGTGAAAGCAGCTGCATCAGTTACAGCGATTTCAGCAAGCATTTTGCGGTTGATGTCGATGCCGGCAACTTTAAGGCCGTTCATCAAACGGCTGTAAGAAATCTCGTTCATACGAGCAGCCGCGTTAATGCGTGTGATCCACAGTCTGCGGAAATCACGTTTCTTGTTGCGACGGTCACGGTAAGCATAGTTACCTGACTTCATCACCTGTTGGTTTGCTACTTTGAAAAGGATGTGCTTCGCACCATAATACCCTTTTGCTAATTTTATGACCTTCTTACGACGCTGGCGCGTCACTGTTCCGCCTTTTACGCGTGGCATAATTCATTACCTCCTGCTTGAATATAAAAAATTCGATTTTTTGTTCATGTCTAAATTCGAGCATCCATTTTCCTGGATCGCTTGAAATTTTCTTACTTCATGTTGTAGATCAAAGATTTGATGCGTTTCAAATCGCCTGAAGAAACAAGTTTCCCTTTGCGAAGTTTGCGTTTTTGCTTAGTTGATTTGTTAGCGAACAAGTGGCTTGTGTGTGAGCTGTTGCGTCTTACTTTACCAGTACCCGTTTTCTTGAAACGTTTAGACGCACCGCTATGGCTTTTCATTTTCGGCATTTCGAATTCCTCCTAAACAATAATCTCTTATTCTTTTTCGTTGACTGGAGCAAGCATTAAGAACATGCTGCGACCGTCCATTTTAGGGCGCTGCTCAACCGTAGCGACTTCTTTGCACGCTTCTGCGAAGCGTTCAAGTACGCGCTGTCCGATTTCTTTGTGCGTGATCGCACGGCCTTTAAAACGGATTGAAGCTTTTACTTTGTCGCCTTTTTCAAGGAACTTGATCGCGTTGCGAAGTTTCGTATCAAAATCATGATCGTCAATAGAAGGGCTCAAACGAACTTCTTTCACGATGATCACTTTTTGGTTTTTACGAATTTCACGATCTTTTTTCTGCTGTTCGAACTTGAATTTCCCGTGGTCCATAATACGTGCGACCGGCGGCTTAGCTTGAGGAGCCACTAGAACAAGATCCAAGTTGACACGTGCAGCAATTTCAAGTGCTTCGTTACGTGTTTTAATACCGAGTTGTTCACCATTCTGATCAATAACCCGTAACTCACGTGCACGAATACCTTCGTTTACATTAATGTCTTTGCTAATATTAATCCACCTCCGGATAGTGTCGCGAATATCTTAAATGCTCGAACCGACGATTGTCGGCTTACAGGTTCCGATGCAAAACAAAAGCGGATGGACCACAGAGGTCCACCCGCCTAATATGACAACACGCACGCGTGTAGTAGTCAATCGTGTATACCTGCCAACAATCGGTCGATCAGGTGAGAAGCGGGTGCTCCTGCTTTGCACATATAAGTATTCTATAACCTCAACTATGATATCACGCGTGTGTTGCCGTGTCAACCATGTCAGCGAAGTTCGCTTTGGATCATTTTCAGGAAGTCATCAAATGGCATGCTTTCTGATTGCTGTTCGCCGTATTTGCGGACGTTGACCGAACCGCTTTCCAGTTCCTTGTCGCCGATGACGATCATATAAGGAACTTTCTGCATTTGCGCTTCGCGGATCTTATAGCCAAGCTTCTCGTCGCGCTCGTCGATGTCGACGCGCAATTTATGCGACTGCAATTTCTCCTGGACTTCTTTGGCGTAAGCGCTGTGCGCGTCCAATGAAACCGGGATCACTTCGACTTGGACCGGTGCGAGCCAAGTCGGAAACGCGCCTTTGTATTCTTCGATCAAGAATGCAACAAAGCGTTCCATCGTCGACACGACGCCACGGTGGATAACGACTGGGCGGTGCTGCTTGCCGTCTTCTCCGATATATGAAAGGTCGAAGCGTTCCGGCAGCAGGAAATCGAGCTGCACAGTCGACAATGTCTCTTCTTTGCCTAGTGCTGTCTTCACTTGGACGTCCAATTTCGGGCCGTAGAAAGCGGCTTCGCCTTCCACTTCCACGTAATCCAGGCCAAGCTCGTCCATTGCTTCTTTTAGCATCGCTTGTGCGCGGTTCCACATTGCGTCGTCATCAAAATACTTCTCTTTGTCCGCTGGGTCGCGGTACGACACACGGAAGGAATAATCCTTGATGTCGAAATCTTTATAAACTTCGACGACCAAGTTCACTACACGCTTGAACTCGTCTTTGATCTGGTCCGGGCGGACGAAGATATGCGCATCGTTCAACGTCATGCCGCGTACACGCTGCAGGCCGGATAAAGCGCCTGACATTTCATAGCGGTGCATCAATCCCAATTCCGCGATGCGGATCGGCAAGTTGCGGTATGAGTGAATGCCCTGTTTGAAAATCATCATATGGTGCGGGCAGTTCATCGGACGCAGCACCAACTGCTCGTTGTCCATCTCCATGACCGGGAACATATCTTCCTGGTAATGGTCCCAGTGGCCGCTTGTCTTATACAATTCCACACTTCCCAAGACTGGAGTATAGACATGGTCATAGCCCAGGCGTTCTTCTTTGTCGACGATGTAACGCTCAATGATGCGGCGGATTGTTGCGCCTTTCGGCAGCCACATCGGCAAGCCCTGGCCGACTTTCTGCGAGTTCATGAATAAATTCAGCTCTTTGCCGATTTTGCGGTGATCGCGCTCTTTCGCTTCTTCAAGCATGGCAAGATGCGCTTTCAATTCGTCTTTTGTAAAGAAAGCAGTACCGTAGATGCGCTGCAGCATCTTGTTATCGCTGTCGCCTCTCCAATACGCTCCTGCGACGCTCAACAATTTGAACTCTTTCAACTTGCCAGTCGATGGAACATGGATGCCGCGGCATAGGTCGAAGAAATCGCCTTGCTCATAGATGGAGACTTGGTCATCTTCAGGAATCGCTTCAAGAAGTTCCAATTTATATGGATCTTCAATCGCTGCAAACCGCTCTTGCGCTTCTGCGCGCGATACGTCTTGGCGAATGATTTCAACGTTTTCATTGATGATTTTCTTCATTTCTTTTTCGATTACCGGCAAATCTTCTGAAGTGATCGCTGAAGCTGTATCGATGTCATAATAGAAGCCGTTCTCGATGACCGGGCCAACACCCAATTTTGCATCTGGGTACAGGCGTTTCACCGCTTGTGCCAATAAATGCGCTGTGCTGTGGCGCAGCACTTCCAAGCCTTCCTCCGATTCAGGGACGATGATTGCGAGGTCTCCGTCTTCGTTCAATGGCGCACGCAAGTCGACCAATTTGTCGCCTACTTTGCCGGCCAATGCTTTTTTGCGCAATCCTGGGCTGATCGATTGAGCGATTTCTTCAGTAGTTGTGCCCCGTTCGAACTCTTTTACTGCTCCGTCAGGGAATTTTAGTTGAATCATGTCTGCCATGCCAATCTCTCCTTTTTCTCTGTTGTCGCTGAAGCACCTGGATTCACAGGGTCTGAGCAGGTGCTTCCTTTTTAAAACGCAAAAAAGCCCCATCCCAAAGGGACGAAGCTATGTTCGTGGTTCCACCCTTCTTCTATTCCGGACAGAAAAAATCTGTGCGGAACGAAGCTCTGCATCGGCTAACGGGCCGGTACCGTCAGCTGCTACTAAAAAAAGTTCACAGCTGCTGCTCGAAGGCGGTAAGCGTCGTGCCGGTACTTAAGAAGCTTGCAGCCGGGGCTTCTCTCTCTGAAAGTCGTACAGTCCGCTATTGTCCTTGTCAACGCATGTTAAATCATATTTCGATTGTTTTTACTATACTGTGTAAATCATGAAAACGCAATAGCTCAACTGTCAATTTCTGCGGTTTTTGCCGTCCAGCTTCACTGGCGTCGTCAAGGCACGGATTCGTTCCATGACGCGTGCCGCTTTCAAATCTTCTTTCTCGCCGCGCTGGGAATACGTGAGATGGTGCTGCAATTCGGAATAGCTGAAGTTCGATGTCATGAACGTCGGCAGCTTTTCCGCCATGCGGTAATGCAGGATCGTGCCGAGGACTTCGTCGCGCGTCCAGCTCGACATCGCTTCTGCCCCGATGTCATCAAGCATCAGCACATCGGCTTTTTTGACGTAATCGACTTTCTCCTGCAGCGTCTGATCCCCGATTGCCTGTTTCATTTCACGCATGAATTCGGGCACGAAAACCAAAACCGAGCGGATATTCATGTCCGCAAGTTCGTTGGCAACGGCGCTCAGCAAATAAGATTTGCCTACGCCGAACTTGCCGTAAAGATACAAGCCTTTTTCCGGCATATGGCCGGGCCCTGTCGTTTCATCTAGGAACTTGCCGACCGCGCGGAACGATTCCATGCGGCTGTCGTCCGGCTCGAATTCATCAAGCGTCGCTTGCATAACTTCTTTCGGCATATACATGCTGTGGATCATCGAAGAAGCCCTGCGTTTATTGTCATGGGCATTTTTCAAACGGCAGGCCGTATAGGAAATGCCGATTGTGCCCCGTTCAAGCACAAGGTTCGGTTCGAAGCCTTTCAAGTGGTTGACGCAGCCTTCAAAGCTCGGGCATTTATGGCAGTCGTGGGATTGGTCGATATACTCGTATAATTTGTGAAGCCCACGGTCGACGGTGCTTTTGTCGATTTCCGAGGCATGCTGTTCCAGGAATTTTTGGACGCCGGGATGCTCCAGCACTTCCTTGCGCATGTCGTTATAGCGCTCTGAAAAAGCCGGTGCGTTCACGACGCGTTTCATTGTTTCGCGAATGGGCTCCATTTAATCACCTTTCCCTTTCTTCATCGCCAATTTAGCGAGAAGCTTTTGTTTCTCGATTTCCAGGCTTTCGTTTTTCGGGCCGGAAGCCGCAGGCGTTTCTTCTTTCGTGTAAAACCATTCAGGCAGCTTTTCTTCGCGAAGCGGCTTGCCTCTGTTCTGGCGCGCAGGTGCTTTTGATGCAGCCGAAGGCGAACCTTCCGCTTTCCATTTCACATATTGCTCATGTTCGATGCGCGCAAGTTCCATCGCTTCTTTCGCCGTCGTGACATTTTTGCGCAGCCAATGCGATGCGATTTTCTCGACGTACGCTTTCGTCAATTTCATATCGGTGCGCAGCAGGACATATTGCAGCAGCACATTGACCACTGCCGGCTCCATGCCATGCTGCATGACAAGCTGGTTCGCCAACTGGACATCTGCAGGCAGCGGTTCATTGCCATTGGCGATGTCCCTCAAAACTTCGACGGGCGCAGCCGATTCCAAATAAAGGATCAGCTCATCCTGCCGGGTTTTCGGCTCGTTTTTCTCTTCAGGAAGCTTTTCTTCCTTCTTCACATGGACGAGCTGCGGTGCTGTCGTGGCAACCGTCAATTTATAATATTCCGAAGCGGCTTTTTTCAAGCTTTCGGCCGTCATTTTATAATCTTCGTCAATTGCCAGCAAGACTACTTTCTGCATTTCCAACGGCCCCCAGCTGTACAAATACGCTAGCTTTCCGATGGTATCTTTAATCGAAGCCGTCAGGACGCGTTTCGGCACCAGCTGCTCGGACAAACCTTGTTGCAATAAGCTGAAATCGAAATCGGACTCGGTCTGGTAAGCCCCTTTTTTGCGTTCATGCAAATCTTTCGTCTCCGCCGGGTAGCCGGCTTTCGCATGGACCGGGCGGAAAATATCCGTGAATGTGCGGGACACTTCCTCGAAGCCTTCGCCGATATCGGTCGGATTCAAGAACCGCTCCCGCACTTTGCGGTAAGCCGATTCGCCGATTTTGCTGAACAGGAACATCGACAGCAATGGATCCTGGAAAAACGTTTTCGGGTCAAGCGGCGGACATAGTTCATAGATGAACGACCGGTGCCCATTGTCTTTCTTGAAGGTCTTCATCAAACCGATCGCTTCAAGCTGGATGCGGGATTCAAAAAGCTTCGCGATTGAAATGCCCAATGTGTTCATTAATGAATAATGGGTCGCTTCTTCGCCCTGCGCTTCCCCTTCCGCCCATAGCGTCAAATAGAACGCAGTGGCTTCCGCCCCGATCATCGGCTGGTACAAGAGCGTCAACAGCTGGCGGTCGTAATTGGAAAATGGATACGGCAGCCGGATTTTAAATGAATCCGGAGGCTGCAGTTCTTTATAAAGTGCAGACATAGTACACCACCTTATTCGGGTTTCTTGCCATTCGGGTTTTTATCCAGTAATTCCTTTAATTCATCGATAAAAACCGTAATGTCTTTGAACTGGCGATAGACCGAAGCGAAGCGGACATACGCCACTTCGTCGATTGCCGCTAGGCGGTTCATGACAAGTTCTCCGACTTCCTCGGATTTCACTTCGGCATTGCCTGTACGGCGCAGCTCCTTCTCGATATCAAACACAAGGTTCTCCAGCGTCTCTAAAGGAACTGGACGCTTTTCGCAAGCACGGATCAAGCCGCGCAACACTTTCTCGCGGCTGAATTCTTCACGCGAGCCGTCTTTCTTCACGACGATCAATGGCATTTCTTCCACTTTTTCAAACGTCGTATACCGGTAGCCGCAAGCTTCGCACTCCCTGCGCCTCCGAATGGATTTATTATCATCTACTGGCCGCGAATCCACGACACGTGTGCCATTATGCTGGCAAGCCGGACATCTCATATTGGACCTCTCCCTAAACATTGTTTCTCGTAACTCCAGTATAACAAATTTACGGCGCCATTAGTTGCTATATAAATAGAACGAAAGAAGTATCATATTGAAAATCGCTTCAGTCACTTAGGGCATGGCTCCCGCAAGAAGCCGAGAAGAACACTCGTCTCCTTGCTTCGCCTAGCCCCTTGACGCGCTTCAGCTAAGATATCTCTCGATTTGGAGCAAAGCAGCTAAGACATCTTCAGATTAGAAAATTGACATCCAAAATCCCAGAAGAGCAATCGTTAGCAAGGTGCGGGTACTCGTCACTCATCGATTGTGAATATTAACTAGTTCAACAATATATAAGCCATCTCCGCAATTTTGCTTCTTATCAATAAAATAGCAGGCTTTAAATAACATTTAATTTTTAAAGAACTATCCAGCGCAGGCGCGAACACGGGCTGGGTGTAGCAGAAAGACAAGCGTTCTTTGCTTGACTCACCCTGAGCGACCGAAGCGGTATATCACAAATATCTTTTATCCCTAGAAAACAGAAAAAGCAGGGGATCAGATCCCCTGCTTCATATCGTTCATGTTAATGGATTATGCATTTACTGATACTTTGGATTGGCCAGCACTGACTGGACCCATTCCACGCGGAATTTCTACGAATTCACGTGTGCCTGAATTCAACGCTTCTGCAATATAATTAGCTGCAACAGTTGGATCAAGATCGCCGCAAGTATAAACATCGATACTTGCATAGCCGTGTTCCGGGAAGCTGTGGATCGTTAAATGCGATTCAGAAATGATGACTACCCCGCTTACGCCTTGAGGTGCAAATTTGTGAAAAGCTACTTCTCTGACTTCGGCTCCGGATTTAAGTGCTGCATCAACAAAAGTCTGTTCGATAAAATCCATATCGTTTAATTTGTCAAAATCACACTGCCAAAGTTCTGCAATTACGTGACGTCCCATTGTTTCCATGGTTCGTTTCCCCCTTTGATATCATTTTGTTTTAGTGCGCAAAATATTCAAAGTTGACTACCACGGGGGAAAGTTAGTCCAAAGAGGTCCTAACCCTTTAAGCAGTCATGTGAATAAATATTGCTCCGTCCGCTCCTGCTTTATGCTCTCAGAAACGAAGAAGTACGTAGCCGTTTTTTGACTACGAATGTTAGTATATGATGTATTGAAATGAAATGCAATCATAATTACTCAAAATCAATTAATTTTTATGGGAATTTTTTTCACGAAAAAAGCCGCTCGCCATTTTACAATGGCTGCGGCCTGTATTAATTATCGGGCATAAACCAATGATTTTGCCACTTTTTTAGTTAAATCAACCACCCGTGCAGAGTAGCCCCACTCGTTATCATACCAAGCAAGAACTTTCACTTTGCGGCCGCCGATGACCATCGTGGACAATCCATCTACGATCGCCGATTGTTCAGTCGTATTGAAATCGATCGACACCAATGGCTCCATCGTCAAGCTCAGGATGCCTTCAAGGCCGTCCACTGAAGCCGCTTGGAACGCAGCATTTACTTCTTCGATCGTTACGTCCTGCTTCAAGTCGACGACAAGATCCACTAAAGATACATTAGGCGTCGGTACGCGGAGCGACATGCCGTGAAGCTTGCCTTCCAATTCCGGAAGCACCAATGATAGCGCTTTCGCGGCGCCCGTAGAAGTAGGGATGATCGACTGGGCACATGCACGCGCGCGGCGGAGATCTTTATGCGGGTTATCCAGGTTCTTTTGGTCATTCGTGTAAGAATGGACAGTTGTCATGAGGCCGTTTTCAATCCCGAACGCATCGTTCAAGACTTTTGCAACCGGTGCGAGGCAGTTTGTCGTGCAGCTGGCATTTGAAATGACGTCATGCTTATCGATTTCGAGTGCGTCGTCATTGACGCCCATCACGATAGTCACATCTGCATTTTTACCCGGTGCCGATAAAATGACTTTCTTGGCTCCAGCATCCAGATGCAATGCCGCTTTTTCGCGTGCATTGAACTTGCCTGTTGCTTCAATGACGATGTCGATGCCCATTTCACTCCAAGGAAGCAGTAAAGGATCGCGTTCATTGACGAGCTGGACCCGTTTACCATTGACAATTAATGCATCTTCTTCATGAGAGACGTCGCCCTGGAAGGTGCCGTGATTTGTGTCATACTTAATCAGATGCGCTAGCGTTGCAGCAGGATAGCCGGCATTTACAGCGGCAATTTTGATGTCATCCATTAAAATAGCTTGTCTGAAAACCATACGGCCGATGCGGCCAAACCCGTTAATCGCAATAGAAACTGTCATTTATGAGTCCCCCATTAAATAAGTTATACTTTTATTTTTAATTCGTTATATAGTATAACACATTTTATGGATACTGGAACCTTAAAGTTCACTTCAGCGTTTATTGTTCAGAAATTCCCGCATCCCATTCTTCGAGGATGCGGTTGAGTTGCCATTTCGTTTCTTCGATCGTGCCATTATTGTAAATGACGGCATCCGCGCCTTCTTCTTTGACGGACATCGGCAATTGCGAGGAAATCCGCGCAAGCGCCTCCCCTTCAACCAATTCATTGCGTTCCATGAGGCGTTTCAGCTGATTTTCTTCGGTTACACTGACGACCAAAATCTTATCCACGAAATGCTGGAGCTTGCTTTCGAACAGCAGCGGGATGTCCATGATGACGACTTTCTGGCCTTCAGCCATATAATCCGCCCGCTGCCGCAGCATTTCGTTGCGGATTGCTGGATGAATAATATCATTCAAGCGTTTCCGGCTGGCTGGATCAGTGAAAATGAGGTCCCCCACTTTTTTCCGGTCTAGCGAACCATTTGGCAAGATGACATCTTCACCAAACGCCCCTTTGATTTTCTCCAATGTTTCACTGCCGGGTTCCACAACTTGGCGAGCCACTAAATCAGCATCGACAATCGGATAGCCCAATTCCTTCAACATCTGCGAGACGGTGCTTTTCCCGCTCGCTATGCTCCCTGTTAACCCAATGATCATCCTAATCCCTCATTTTTGGCATGTTGGGCAGTAGACGGAAGTGCGCCCTGCAATTTGCAGGGACTTCGTCGCCGTGCCGCATTCCATGCATTGTTTTTTGCCGTACATGCCGAAGCGGTCCTGCATCCGCCCGGATTCGCCGTTGATGTTGCGGTAATCCGAAATGGTGCTGCCCCCAGCATCGATGCTTTCGAGCAGGATTGCCGCAACCGCTTTGAACAACTGGATTTTCCGGGCACGGCTGATGCGCCCCGCTGCACGGTTCGGATGGATTTTCATCCGGAACAGCGCTTCGGTTGCGTAGATATTGCCGCAGCCTGAAATCACCTGCCCATCCATGATGACTTCCTTGATCGGCTTCGCGCTGTATTTCGGACGTTCCGCCATATGGAGAAAATGTTCGAGCGCTTCTTCTGCGAACGGTTCCGGCGCCATTAAAAGCAGCGGCGGAAAATCCGCTTCGCCGTTCAGCAGGCGCATCTCACCGAAACGGCGGATGTCCGAATACGCCAATAGATTGCCGTCGTCGAGCGTCAGCACGACATGGACATGGCGGCGGAACTTCTCTTCCGTAATGGACAACAGGCTGTCGACGTAAAACCACGCGCCTGACATGCCCAAATGGTTGACCAATAAAAATTCGCGTTCTTTTTGCATGGTGAAATAAATATATTTGCTGCGCCGTTCCACGCTTGAAATTTCCGCCCCGACCAGCCGGCTGATAAATGCATCCGCATCCATCTTTTTGATGATCGCTTCCTTGCCATTCGCCTTTGACAGGCGGATGGTGTCGGAAACGAAAACATCGCGGATTGTTTTTCCGGCTGCGGCCGGACGGATTTGGCGAACGACGCCTTCTACTTCAGGAAGTTCAGGCATCCTTCAGCCCTCCTATCATTTTGTATCGTACCAAGTATCACCGAATGCGAAATCGACTTTCAGCGGCACATTCAACGTGACGGCCGACTCCATCGCTTGCGGCACCAATGTCTTCAATTTCTCAAGTTCATTCGGCGGCGCTTCAAAGATGAGTTCATCGTGCACTTGAAGCAGCATGCGCGTCTGCATGTTTTCACGCTTCAAGGCATCCGCCATGTCGATCATCGCTTTTTTGATGATGTCAGCGGCGCTGCCTTGGATCGGCGTATTCATCGCTGTGCGTTCTGCAAAGCTGCGCAAATTGAAATTCGAGCTGTTGATGTCCGGCAAATAGCGGCGGCGGTTCATGATCGTCGTCACAAAGCCGTTTTTCTTCGCCATCTGGATGCTCTCGTCCATGTAGCGCTTGACGCCAGGGAAGCTCTTCAAGTACGTATCGATGAATTCTGCCGCTTCTTTGCGGGTGATGTTCAAGTTTTGCGACAAACCGTAATCGCTGATGCCGTAGACAATGCCGAAGTTGACGGCTTTTGCAGCACGGCGCATATTCGGCGTCACATCTTCCGCTCCGACGCCATAAACGTCCATCGCCGTTTTCGTATGGATGTCCATATCGTTCTGGAACGCTTCGATCAGGCTTTCGTCTTTCGACATATCGGCCAGCACGCGCAATTCAATCTGCGAGTAATCGGCAGCGACCATGACCCAGCCCGGCTGAGACGGCACGAAGGCTTTGCGGATTTTGCGCCCTTCTTCCAAACGCACCGGGATGTTCTGCAAGTTCGGGTTGATCGAACTCAAGCGCCCCGTTGTCGTCAAAGCCTGCTGGAAACGCGTATGGACTTTGCCATCTTCATGGATTTCCTTCAATAAACCTTCTATATAAGTAGAACGGATTTTGCCCAATTGGCGGTACATCAGAATATAGGAAATGACTTCATGCTTGCCTTCGAGCTTCTCCAAAACATCTGCAGCCGTGGAATAGCCCGTTTTCGTCTTTTTCTGCACAGGCAATCCGAGTTTTTCAAACAGGATCACGCCCAATTGCTTCGGCGAATTGATGTTGAACCGTTCGCCGGCAAGGCCGTAAATATCGAATTCGATTTTCTCGAGTTTATGCGACAAATCCTTGCCCATTTCCACTAATTGCTCTTTATCGACTTTGACGCCGAACGATTCCATCTCGCCCAAAATCGTGGCAAGCGGAAGCTCCAGCTTATTGTACAAATCGAATTGCTCGTTTTCCTGGAGCTTCTTCAAGACCATCGGGCGCACTTCCCAAATCGTGCGTGCTTTTCTGGCCATATGCTCGTTGAGGATAGCTGCTTCAGGCACCGCTTTTTTCGCGCCTTTGCCGTAGATCTGCTCATTCTGGGCAACATCCGTATAGCCGTATTCCTGAACGATATTCGCCAAATCCGTATACGTCAACGACGGATTGACAATATACGCGCCGAGCATCAAGTCAAAATCGACGCCGTCCACACCTAAGCCGTAGCGGTAGAAAGCAGCCGTTGCCGCTTTCGAATCGGACATGTATTTCTTCTTCGAATCATCTGCGAACCATTCTTTGAACGCTTGGGATTGCGTAATCGTCTCCATCGGCACGACGTAGGTCTTGTCAGCCGTCGCCAATGAAACCCCGAGCAAGTCGCACGTGTGGTATTGCTCATCGTACATTTCCAGGTGGATTGCCATCTCGTCTTCCAGAATCGACGCATCAAGTTCCGTCAGCACTTCAAATTCCAATTCTTTTTTGGTCGTTTCCTCAGCCGTGTAATCGAGTTTTTCCAGAAGCGATTTGAATGCCAGCTCATTCCATACTTTGACCAATTCATCATGGTCCGGGCCTGGATAAGACAATTCTTCAATGGAAACTTCCACAGGTGCGCTGCGTTCGATCGTCGCCAATTTCTTGCTGATGTACGCAAGGTCTTCATTGGCAACGAGTTTTTCTTTCATCTTGCCTTTCTGCTGATCGATCGCTTCATAGACGCCTTCGACGCTGCCATGCGCTGCCAGCAGTTTCAATGCCGTTTTTTCGCCGACTCCCGGAACTCCTGGAATGTTATCCGATGCGTCACCCATGAGGCCTTTCATATCGATGATCTGCAAAGGCGCCAAGTTGTATTTTTCACGTATGTGGTCGACGGTGTATTTCTCGATGTCCGTCATCCCTTTGCGGGTGATGTATACCGTAGTCGATGCCGACGCCAATTGCGTCAAATCCTTATCGCCGGAAATGACGATGACTTCATCGCCTTCTTTTTCCGCTTCCAAGCTCAAGGTGCCGATGATGTCATCCGCTTCGTAATTCGGCAATTCATAGGTTTTGATGCGGTATGCATCGATCAGCTTGCGCAAATACGGAAATTGCTCTGACAATTCGGGCGGCGTTTTTTGGCGCCCGCCTTTGTACTCCCCGAACATCTCATTGCGAAACGTCGTTTTCCCGGCATCGAACGCCACAATCATATGCGTCGGCTGTTCTTCTTCCAGTATTTTTTGGAGCATCATCGTAAAGCCGTATACCGCATTGGTATGGATCCCTTGTTCATTCGTCAATAGCGGCAGCGCGAAAAACGCGCGGTACGCCAAACTGTTTCCGTCCAATAATAAAATCTTCTTTGCCACAATATTACCCCTCTCATAAACAAAAGCCGTCATTCCTTCTATTTTACCACGCGGGCAAAAAGAAGAGAAATGACGGCTTGCGGCTATTCCAAATTCCCGGAGAGAATTTGGGCGTATGGCGAATCGGACGGCAGGATGATCACCGTGTCGTCGCCGATTGTTTTGGTGTAGGACTGAAGCGAACGGTACAGCTCATAAAATTCCGGGTCTTTGGAAAAAGACGCATTGTAGATTTTAGCAGCTTCGGATTCACCTTCCGATTGGATCAGCGCCGCTTCCTTTTTAGCGGAAGCGATCACTTCCTGCGCTTCGCGGTCAGCTTGCGCTTCGATTTCACGTTTTTTCGCATCGCCTTGTGACAGATAATCCTGTGCGGTCGAATCACGCTCCGAAATCATCCGGGTATAGACCGACTGTTCGTTTTCTTCCGGCAAGTCCGTGCGTTTCATGCGGACGTCCACAACGCGGATGCCGTATTGGTCTTTCTCCAGCAATTCATTGACGCGGGCTGTGACATTGTCATTCAAACTGCCGCGCGAAGAATTTTCATCGTTGATGATTTCATCATAATTCAATTGCCCAAGTTCGGTCCGCACAACCGAGTAGATGAATTCCTCCATCCGCGATTCTGCGTTGACAATCGTTACAGCATTTGTGATCAGTTCCCGCGGGTTGACGACATGCCAAACTGCGTAATTGTCGATGATGATGCGTTTTTTGTCTTTCGTGTTGATCTCCGCTTCGGAAACATCGTAGGTCATCTGGTATTTCGGCAAGGTGCTAACGCTTTGAATAAATGGTGTTTTCATACGGATGCCCGGCTCCTCGTAGATGCCAACAACTTCACCGAATTGGCGGACCACCCGGTATTCGTTTTCTTTTACGACATAGACATTCGTCAACAGGATGATCAAAGCGAACAGCGCCAGCGACAAGACCGTGATCAATTTCCAGTATTTCTTGAAATTAATCGGTTCTCTCGGCGTTTTCGGTTTTTTCGGCTTCAGCGGCTTTTCCCACGGGTTCGGTTTTACGGGATTGTTCTGTGGTTTATTCGGCTCCATCAGTTTCCTCCTCCTTCTTCTGCTGCCGGCGGCACGATTGTCTGTGTTTCATTTAAAGGCAAGTACGTCATTGTTCCGCCTTCGTCATTCATGATGTAAAGTTTGGCATTAGGCAGCACCGTCTCAAGTGTTTCCATAACAATCCGCTGGCGCGTCACTTCCGGATTGGTTTCATATTCTGCGTATAATTTATCAAACAATGCGACGTCTCCAAGTGCCTGCTCGACGCGGGCCACTTTCTGCCCTTCGGCGCGTGAATTGATGGCCGCTTTTTCACCCAGTGCTTCATTGCGCTTTTGGTTTTCGTATTTCCGCGCTTCGTTGATTTTTGTGTTCATCGTCTCACGTGCATCCGTCACATTGGTGAACGCTGCACGCACTTCTTCATTCGGCAGCTCGACGTCCTGCAGTTTAACGGCCAGCACGGTGATGCCAAAATCGTATTTATCCATCAAGGAAGCGAGCAAGTCTCTTGTCTCCGCCTCGATTTCCGCTTTCCCGGAAGTCAGCGCGTCATCGATGAGCGAACTGCCGATAATGGAGCGGATAGAAGCCGATGTCGCATCGTGCAGCACATCTTGCGGATTTTCCGCATTGAACAGGTATTTTTTCGGATCGGTGATTTTCCACTGCACGACCAGATCGGTCAATACGATATTTTCATCGCCCGTGATCATTTTCGTTTCTTTGTCAAAAGCGACGATTTCACCGTCTTCGTTTTGGTTATAGCCGAATTGAAGGCTATACGTTTCTTTTGATAGGATTTCGGCTTTCTGTATCGGCCAAGGCATCTTGAAATGAAGCCCCGGTTCGACAATCGTCTCATTGGCGACACCGAATGTGACGATTACCGCCTGCTCGGATTCATCTACGGTATACCATGACGTGAACACAGCAATCAGCAACAGGATTCCGAACATGGACAATCCAATGATAGCTAAGATTTTTTTGACGGACATTTTTATTCCCCCTTTTCTCTTCTATTTCATATACGGCAGAATCTTGAAATAGTTTCAGAAAATAGAAAAAGAGCCCCGGGGAAGGGCTCTTTTTCCCTTCATGCGGTTGAAGGGGGTTCTATTAAACAATAACATCCGATTGTGAAGCCAGTGTTAACCTAATGTTAAACTTACCACTGATTATTCTTATATTTCTTATAATAATTGACTTGGCGTGCGAACAAGTATAATTTACGCTTTAAATGCGTATCTTTCTTGTAGAATAGCGGATTGCCGTATTTGCCTTTTTTCAGCAATTCATTGATGTCCCGTTGAACCGCTTTGTTATTGACGAATTTGCGGAGCACGATTTTCGGCACTACCGTAAAGAGGAAGTCTTCGTTCAAATACGTCACCGGCTTTTCCACATGGTAAATCAAGTCATCAACGAGATACGATGCCATGTTGTGGCCAAGTGCCGTCACGTAATAGCTCGAACGCCCTTGGCGGATATTCACTTCAAACACTTTGAACTTGCCGTCGCGTTCATCAAATTTCAAGTCGAAATTCGCGAAGCCGTTATAGCCGACCGCTTCCAGGAAATTCTGCAGCTTGACCATCATTTCCTTGTTATAGCGGGTGATCAACGCTGTGTAATTTCCGATTGCTGTAACGGTATGTTCTTGCAGCACGACTTGCGCAAACGTCACCAGCTGGGTCTTGCCTTTTGAACTTGCGTAAATGACGGAATCCCACATATACGTATCATCGCCAGGGATGAAATCCTGGATGATCAGCTCATCATCGTAGCCGCTGCCGACGATTTTATTGATGACATCTTGCAGTTCACGCGGATTTTCGACTTTATAGACTTTTTGCTGGCCATCAAATTTGTTGAGGTTATAAGCAATTCCGTTGCTCGGCTTGACGATGACCGGATACATCATCTGTTCTTCGAACGGCGTGTTTGAACGGCAATCGTAGAAATAAGTCGTAGGTGTATCGATGCCGTGCTCCGCACATAATTTATAGAAATTCGATTTGACCTGCAGCTTGTTCATCAAGTCCTCGGAGATATAATTAAAGACAAAAAACTCTTTCAGTATTGCCGCGTTCTCGATAATCAAGCGCACGTATAAGTCGTTGGTGCCGACAAGCAGCAAGGTCTTGCCAGGTGTTCTGTATTTTTGGGCGATAGCGGTCATGATCCCGGCAAATTGTGCGGAATCCGATAAGCCCGAACGCAATTCAATTGTTTTGGTAATTGTGCTCATTGCTGTAAATGACAACGGTTCTTTGCCGACCAAAATTGGTTTAATGCCATATGCTTCGTGAAAAGAAATGGCCATGTTGTAAGCGTTCATGTCTGTGCCAATAATAATCGGCAAAAATGGGTTTGTTTCCATATGTTCCTCCTAGATTAACTTGCTAAGGGCAAGTGGATGATAAACGTTGAGCCTTTGCCAACTTCGCTTTTGACTTCCACTTTGCCGTGATGTGCTTCGATTAAATGTTTGACGATGGATAATCCCAGTCCGGTTCCGCCGGAGTTTCGGCTTCTCGCCCGGTCCACCCGGTAAAAACGTTCAAACAAACGGCTGAATTCAGCTTTTGCGATGCCGATTCCCTGGTCTTCCACTTCAATAATGGCTTCATTGCCGCGTGAAAATAACCGGATGGTGATCACCGTCTGCTCCGGCGAATAAGTCATAGCGTTGACCAATAAATTCATCATGACCTGGACAAGCCGGTTTGGGTCTCCTTGGACAATAACGGGTTCGAGCTGAAGGTTCAACTCGATCCCTTTGTCTTCCAGTTTTTTCTGCACCATTTCCCTCACTTGGTAAATGATCGCTTCCATATCCGTTGGATGGGCATCCACTTTAAAGCCGGACTGTTCCACCCGCGAAAGTTCCAACAAATCTTCAATCAGCATTTCCAGCCGATTGCTTTCTTTATGGATGATTTCCAAAAACGATTCGCACGTGGCGGGATCTTTATAGGCCCCGTCCAAAAGCGTCTCGGAAAACCCTTTTATCGATGTCACTGGCGTCCGCAATTCGTGGGATACATTCGCCACGAAATCTTTCCGGATCTGCTCCAAACGCTTTAATTCTGTGATATCGTGCAGCACGATGACAATACCATGCCATTGTTCCTGTTCACCGATTACCGGCGCACCGTAGACATCAATATGGCGGCTGCTCAGCCCTTGGGTGAATGCAAGCTGTTCGCGTGCAGGTTTTTCCATCATAAAAACCCGCTCGATAAACTCCTGCAGAACCTGGGGAATCGGAACTTCTTTGTAGAATTTCTTATTGACATCCATTTCAGCTAATTCGAATTCATACATGAATGATTTATTGACAAGCGAGACCGAACCTTGGCGATCAATCATGATCAGCGCACTGCCCATATTTTCAATCAGTGTTTTCAGCCGTTCTTGTTCCATTTCACGGACAGCTGTTATTTCCTGCAGGTTCCTTGCCAGGACATTGATGGTAGAACTGAGTTCGACTGTGCCGATGTTGCTGTATTCATATGCGCGCGCCTGGTAATTCCCTTTGGCCAGCTCCAACGCGGTTTCTGTCACGTTTTCAATCGGCATGGCCTGGACCTTGATGATCCGGTAGCCGATAATAGCCGAAAAAATCATGGCCAGCGCAAAAATAAGCGCAAGCCAGATCCATAATTGCATTTGATTTTCCGATTCTGCGTAAATGGGAAAAAGCTGGCCGATGATGAGCAATAGGCCAGCCAGCAATATACCGAGCCACGCAAGGATTGTCATCAATAAGCGATGCTGAAATGACTTCATCCCGCTTTCGGCTCCTCAAATTTATAGCCCAGCCCCCGAATCGTCTTGATGAAAACCGGTTTGCGGCTGTTTTCCTCGATTTTTTCACGCAGATGGCTGATATGAACATCCACAATCCGCGTATCGCCTGCAAAATCGTATTTCCAGACGGCACTCAATAACTGGTCGCGTGTCAGCACACGATTTTTGTTTTCCATCAAGTAGACAAGAAGTTCGAACTCTTTCGGAGTGAAATCAAGCTGTTTTTCATCCAGAAAAACCTCGAACCGATCTGGAAACACTTTTAAACTGCCCAGCACCATAGGCGCGGAAGTTTCTCCTTTTGGCGTCGGAGTCGTAACCGAACGCCGCAGCACTGCTTTGATGCGTGCTACAACTTCCCTTGGGCTGAAAGGTTTTGTCATATAATCATCGGCTCCGAGTTCCAGCCCGAGCACTTTATCGAATTCATCATCTTTTGCAGTCAGCATAATGATGGGAGTATTCACCTTCTCTTGGCGAAGCGCTTTGCACACTTCCACACCGTCCATTGATGGCAACATCAAATCAAGGACGATGAGCGACGGTTTCTCGCTTAACGCCAAATCATAGCCTTGCTTCCCGTCGTTCGCGACAATCGTTTCAAATCCCGCTTGCACCAGGTTATAAGATAGGAGTGTAGCAATTGAATGTTCATCTTCGATAATCAGTATTTTATTCAGCATTTGACATCCTCCACATTCAGTTTGAAACCCCCATCTCAAACCGTTTAGAAATTATCCATTGCATGTGTGGCCAGCTGATTCAGCAACTGCGGCGGATTAACATGCACCGTTCCTTCAACAACGGTGTTGCCGTTTTCATCAGTTGCTTCGACCCGTACGCTTACCAGGTTGTTTTTTTCGTCAATCTCAACGATTTCCAGCAAGAAGTCGATCGTTGAATAATGGTATACCGGTTTAACAAATTTCAATCGCTGTTCATTAATATACGAGCCTGGGCCCGGCAAGTATTTGGAGATTGCTGAAGTGATAATGCCCGTCAGCATGATGTTCGGCACAACCGGTTTTTCAAATGCGGTCTGGGAAGCAAAATCGTGCTGGATATACAGCGGATTCCCGTCATTCGTCAACCCCAGATAAAGAAGCAGATCTTTGTCTTCAATCTTCTCTGTGAGTTTCAATTTTTCCCCGACATTCATATCCTCGATTTTTCGGCCTAATTTACGTTTCTTACCAAGCAACAATAAATTCCCCTCCTAAATCTTGCTACTCTTATAGTATCAAGTAATGCCTGAATAGCGCAAGCGGGTATAATAGCACTGCTTTGGCGCGAACAGAAAAAACCGGACAGGAAAATTCCTGCCCGGCTGATTAATATTTACACCAAAAGATCCATTACAACTTTCACGGATTCAGCTGATTTATTGAGCAGCGCCCGCTCTTCTTCGTTCAAATCGATTTCGATGATTTTTTCAATGCCGCCTGCACCCAGAATGGTCGGCACGCCGAGGTAAATGCCATCCAACCCGTACTCGCCTTCCAAATAAGCAATCGACGGCAGAATGCGGCGCTGGTCTTTGATGATCGCTTCAGCCATTTCCACTAAAGAGGCAGCTGGCGCATAGTAAGCAGAGCCGTTTCCGAGCAGGTTGACGATTTCCGCTCCGCCTTTACGCGTGCGGTCAACGATTTCTTCAAGACGCTCTTTAGCGATGAGCGTCTCCAACGGAATGCCTCCTGCGTATGAATAGCGAACCAACGGCACCATGTCATCGCCGTGGCCGCCGAGAACAAACCCGGTAACGTCTTTGACCGAAACGTTGAGTTCTTCTGCGACAAATGTTCGGAACCGTGCAGAATCCAATACGCCGGACTGGCCAATAACGCGTTCTTTCGGCAATCCCGATGCTTTATAGACGGTATATGTCATCGCATCGACCGGATTCGTCAATACGAGAATCGTCGTATCCGGTGAATATTTGACGATTTCAGCCGTCACGGATTTCATGACGTTTTGATTCGTCTGCACAAGATCATCCCGGCTCATGCCCGGCTTGCGGGCGATTCCCGCAGTGATGATCACCAAATCGGAGCCTTTGGTATCCTCGTAATTCGCTGTCCCGGTTACCCGCGCGTCAAATCCTTGAACTGGCCCGGCTTCTGCCATATCAAGCGCTTTGCCTTTTGCCGGGTTTTCCATTTGTGGAATATCGACCAGTACAACATCGCCCAGCTCTTTTTGAGCTAATAGAAATGCAGCTGTTGCGCCTGTAAATCCTGAACCGATGACCGAAATCTTTTTGCGTTTGAATGTCATAGAAACTCTCCTCTGAATTCGTATTTGGGTAAATAAAAAAAGAGGGGTTTCCCCCTCCAATTTTTAAAGATTTTTAATTAATTCGTCAGCGAATGCAGAACATTTCACTTCTGTAGCGCCGTCCATAAGACGTGCGAAGTCATAAGTGACTACTTTAGAAGCGATTGTTTTCTCCATAGAAGCCATGATTAATTTAGCCGCTTCATTCCAGCCCAAGTGCTCAAGCATCAAAACGCCTGACAAGATGACTGATGAAGGGTTTACTTTATCAAGGCCAGCATATTTAGGAGCTGTACCGTGAGTAGCTTCGAAAATCGCATGTCCAGTCAAGTAGTTGATGTTTGCTCCTGGAGCAATTCCGATTCCGCCTACTTGTGCAGCCAATGCGTCAGAGATGTAATCGCCGTTCAAGTTCATTGTTGCAACAACATCGAACTCGCTTGGGCGTGTAAGGATTTGTTGAAGGAAGATATCAGCGATTGAATCTTTGACAAGGATTTTGCCAGAGTCAAGAGCTTCTTTTTGTGCTTTATCAGCAGCTTCAGTTCCTTGCTCATCTTTGATCTTGTCGTATTGGTTCCACGTGAACACTTTGTCGCCGAATTCTTGCTCAGCAACTTCGTAGCCCCAGTTCTTGAAAGCTCCTTCAGTGAACTTCATGATGTTCCCTTTGTGGACAAGCGTCAATGACTCGCGGCCTTCAGTGATTGCATAGTTGATTGCAGCACGAACTAAGCGTTTTGTTCCTTCTTCTGAAATCGGTTTGATGCCGATTCCTGAAGTTTCTGGGAAGCGGATGTTTTTAACGCCCATTTCGTCAGTAAGGAAAGCGATCAATTTCTTAACTTCATCAGAACCTTTAGCGTATTCGATGCCCGCATAGATATCTTCCGTGTTTTCGCGGAAAATGACCATATCCGTATCTTCAGGGCGTTTAACCGGTGAAGGTACGCCTTCGAAATAACGTACAGGGCGCAAGCATGTATAAAGATCCAATTCTTGGCGCAAAGCAACGTTCAATGAACGGATACCGCCGCCGATTGGCGTTGTAAGAGGTCCTTTGATTGCGATCAAGTATTCGCGGATAACGTCAAGCGTTTCTTCCGGAAGCCATTCGCCAGTTTCGTCGAATGCTTTTTGTCCAGCAAGAACTTCTTTCCAAACGATTGATTTTTCACCGTTATAAGCTTTTGTTACAGCTTGCTCAAGAACGCGTGAAGCCGCATTCCAGATGTCCGGCCCAGTGCCGTCACCGATGATGAAAGGAATTACTGCATTATTAGGAACGTTTAAAACGCCGTTTTCTACTGTGATTTTTTCGCCTGTCATTTAAAATAGCCTCCTGTAGTCATGTAATAGGACGGTGCAAATTGCCCGTCCTATGTTTATTGGTTAAAAAATGATTATCTTTCGTTAACTGGAACATATTTTTGCATTCCAGGTCCGATGTATTCCGCGCGCGGACGGATCAAGCGGTTGTTTGAATATTGCTCCAAAATGTGGGCAAGCCAGCCTGAAGTACGTGATACTGCGAAAATCGGCGTGAACAAGTCATGCTCGATGTTCAATGAATGGTAGACGGATGCCGAATAGAAGTCGACATTCGGCGGAAGATTTTTCTGGCCGCTGACGATTTCATCAATCTTGATCGACATTTCGTACCATTTTTCTTCTCCGCGGATTTTCGTCAATTTCTGAGACATTTCACGCAAGTGTTTTGCACGTGGGTCACCTTTGCGGTAAACGCGATGGCCAAAGCCCATGATTTTTTCCTTGTTCGCCAATTTTTCATTAATGACTTTTTCTACGTTATCTACTGAACCGATTTCAGTCAACATTTTCATAACCTGCTCGTTTGCGCCGCCGTGCAATGGGCCTTTTAATGCGCCGATTGCCGCAGTTACGCCAGAATAGACATCTGAAAGAGTAGCGACTGCAACACGTGCAGTGAATGTAGATGCGTTCAATTCATGGTCAGCATGAAGAACTAGAGCTTTGTTGAATGCTTCTTCTTCGATGTCCGCTGGAACGTTTCCAGAAAGCATGTAAAGGAAGTTAGCTGCAAAACTCAAATCATTTTTCGGTGCAACCGGCTCTTGGCCGCTGCGGACGCGCGCGAATGCAGTCACCAAAGTAGCAATTTTGGCCTGGATGCGGATCGCTTTGCGGTAGTTCGCTTCAGGGTTCATCACTTCAGCTTCTTCATCGAATAAGCCAAGCATCGATACTGCTGTACGCAATGCAGCCATCGGATGAACTTTTTTGATTTCGTATGTTTTAAAATGATCCAATACTGCCTGTGGCACTGACATATTATCAGCCAATTGCTGTTTTAGTTCAGCAAGCTCATCCGCTTTCGGCAAGCGCTGGTGCCATAAAAGATAAATCACTTCTTCAAAGCTGGCATTATTTGCCAAATCATCAATATCGTAGCCAACGTATGTAAGAGTGTCATCAATAATTGAACTGATGGCTGATTGTGTAGCTACTACACCTTCTAAACCTTTTGACGATGTCATTAAAATCGCTCCTTCTACTTGTAATTCATCATTCCAAAAAAAAACCCCGAATGATGGGTTATCCTCTTTTTTCGAGCATGAATAAATTTCCTTACCTAGCCATTATAATCAACATTGTAGAATTTGTGAATGAAAACGCTTGTTTTTGTGAAACTTTTCTCAAAATAACGATGGTTTCACTCGGGATTATCCTTCGATAATCCGAGTGACACGCATCTTTTTTTGAATTATTTTGCCGACAATCGGCTTATAGATCTTTTGGGTTGGCCTGAACAGAAGCGACAGCCCGATTGCATCGGAGATGAAGCCGGGGGTCAAAAGCAAGACGCCGCCGACCAGCACCAATGCCGCGTTGATTAGGTGTTCGCCTGGCGGCTTCAAGCGCCCCATGCTGTCCTGTATGTCACGAAGTGCTTTCAATCCTTGTTTCTTAGCCAAAAAAGCACCAATCAAACCTGTTGCTATGATTAATCCTAGCGTCGGAAAGATTCCCATGGCGTCGCTCGCCCACAAAAGCAGCGTAAGTTCCAGTGTCGGGACGATGATTAAAGCTAAGAAAAACCATTTCATAACGGATTACCCTCCTTGCTGAACTTATAAAACACTGGCATGGCCGTCATAGATAATGCCAGTTTCTGCATCTATCGTGACGTCGTAATCGTTCTTGATCAATGAAGTGGCACCTTCAACTCCGACAATGACTGGAATTCCCAGGCTCAAACCGACTACAGCTGCATGGCTCGTCAATCCGCCTTCTTCCGTAATCAAACCGGCACATTTCTCAATGGCTGGCATCATGTCGCGGTCAGAGCCGATTGTGACGATAATCTTGCCTGTTGCGTCATAAGCCAATGCTTCTTCAGAGTTTCTTACTACAAGCGTTTTGCCGAAAGCACTCATTTTTCCGATTCCTTGGCCCTGCGCGATGCTGTCGCCGATCAAATGAACTTTCATCAAGTTCGTCGTGCCGGCTTGGCCAACTGGCACTCCCGCAGTAATCACGACCAAATCGCCGTGTTTTACAAAATGGTGCTGCAGGCTTTCTTCCACCGCATTTTCAAGAACTTCATCGGTTGACATCACTTTCCGGCCGACAATCGGCTGGACACCCCAAACAAGGGTAAGCTTGCGTGATGGCCGTTCAGAAGAAGTTACTGCAATAATCGGTACGCCTGGACGGTATTTTGAAATCATCTTCGCCGTATGCCCGCTTTCAGTCGGGGCAATAATGGCTTTCACTTTCAAGTTCAGCGCCGTATAGGCAACAGCTTGGCCGATTGCTTCCGTCATGTTCGGCTCTTTCTCTTTGCGGCGGTTGTCGACAAGCTGCTTGTAGTTCAACGCAGCTTCTGTCGTCACTGCAATGCGGTGCATCGTTTCCACTGATTCGACAGGATAAATCCCCGCCGCTGTTTCACCTGACAACATGATTGCATCGGTGCCGTCAAAAATGGCATTGGCGACATCGCTGGCTTCCGCTCTTGTCGGACGCGGATTGCGCTGCATAGAATCGAGCATTTGCGTAGCCGTGATAACCGGCTTGCCTGCACTATTGCATTTTTCAATCAACGATTTTTGGACAAGCGGCACTTCTTCTGCAGGAATCTCTACGCCGAGATCTCCACGTGCAACCATCAAGCCGTCAGAAACAACAAGAATTTCATCGATATTATCGACGCCTTCCTGATTTTCGATTTTCGGAATGATCTGGATATGCGAACCGTTATTATTTTCCAAATGGCGGCGGATTTCCATGACATCAGAAGCTCTGCGAACAAATGAAGCTGCAACAAAATCAACGTTTTGTTCGATTCCGAACAGGATATCCTGTGCATCTTTTTCTGTCATGCCTGGCAATTGAACAGACACGCCCGGTACGTTAACACCTTTTTTCGTTTTTAAAGTCCCAGCATTTTCCACCACTGTATGAAGCAAACCTTTTTCTTTGTCGATGCCAGTGACATGCAATTCGATCAATCCGTCATCAAGCAAGATGACCGATCCGACGTGAACATCGTCAATCAACCGGCCGTAGCTGATAGAAAACATTTCTTTGGTTCCGAGCACTTCCATCATCGAGATGGCGATGCTTTGGCCAGTCTCTAAATCGATCGAGTCGTTTTCCATTTGGTGGGTACGGATTTCAGGTCCTTTTGTATCCAGCAGAATGCCGACAATTTTCCCTGTTTTTTCTGCCGCTTCACGGATTCGTTTGATGCGAAGCGCGTGCTCTTCATGGCTTCCGTGTGAAAAATTCAAGCGGGCAACGTTCATGCCTGCATTGATCAATGCTTCTAAAAGCTCCGGCGTTTCACTTGCCGGTCCAATTGTACAAACGATTTTTGTTTTTCTCAATGTGCTCACTCCAATAGGCTTTTAAATTGATAGTTCTTTGGATAAATTGTATAAGCTCATATCCACTTTGCGTTTCAGCTTGAATGCTTCTTCCATATCATAATCGACAACTTTGTTATTGACCATGCCAATCGCTTGTCCGCCTTCGCCTTTCAGCAATGCTTCCACTGCGCGAGCGCCGAACAAACTGCCAAGAACCCGGTCGCGTGCAGTTGGTGAACCGCCGCGCTGGATGTGGCCGAGCACCGAGATGCGTGTTTCGGTATCCGATTTCTCTGAAAGCAGGTTCGCTAATTCCTGCGCACTCATGACGCCTTCAGCAACGATGATGATACTGTGCTTCTTGCCGCGCTTTTTCCCTTTTTCCAATCGGTCAATCATGTCATCCAGGTCAAAAGCTTGTTCCGGTATCAGAATGGTTTCTGCTCCACCCGCAAGCCCTGCCCATAAAGCGAGGTCCCCGGCATCGCGGCCCATTACTTCTATTATAAATGTCCGTTCATGGCTCGTTGCCGTATCACGGATTTTATCAATCGCTTCGATTACCGTATTCAATGCCGTATCAAATCCGATTGTATAATCCGTTCCCGGAATGTCATTATCGATCGTACCCGGAACCCCTACTGCTGGAATCCCTTTTTTCGTAAGCGCCATGGCCCCGCGGTATGAACCGTCGCCGCCGATGACCACTAGCCCCTCAAGGCCGTGTTCTTTCATATGCGCAATCGCTTTTTCCTGGCCAGCGTCCGTGATGAATTCCGGACATCTTGCCGAATACAATGCTGTTCCACCGCGCTGAATAATATCACCGACATCCCCAGCTTCCAGCTTCGAGATTTTGCCGTCAATCAACCCTTGATAGCCACTGTACACGCCGAATACTTCAATTCCTTCAAAAATACCTTTACGCACGACAGCCCGTACCGCAGCATTCATGCCCGGAGAATCTCCTCCGCTTGTTAAAACACCTATTCGTTTCATGCAAATCCCTCCTGCTATTCCGTTTACTCTTTTCACCTTACCACGCGGGCACTCGACTGTCAGTCTTGAAAACCATGTTATTCTGTTAATTCTTTGTTTTTTCGTTAATAAATCAAGCGCATTTGAAAAGGCAGCGCATTCATTTTGCTAAGGCAACGAAAAAAACCGCCGAAGCGGTCCTTTATTCACTAAATACGCCAATGGATTTGAATTTTTCGTAGCGCTGGTTGATCAGTTCATCGCTGTTCAGCTTATTCAGCTCCACTAAAGATTCCTTGATTGCAGCAGCCATAAATTCGGCTTGTTTTTGTGCGTTATGGTGCGCGCCTCCGCGCACTTCAGGAATCATGCGTTCGATGATGCCCATTTCCAGCAAATCGGGTGCAGTGATTTTCATCGCTTCCGCCGCCGTTTGGGCAAGTGCCGAATCTTTCCAAAGAATCGAAGCGGCACCTTCTGGGGATATCACGGAGAACGTCGAATTCTCCAGCATCAGAATATGGTTTCCGACACCCAGCGCAAGTGCCCCGCCGCTGCCTCCTTCACCGATGACAATCGACAAGACCGGTACTTCAAGGCCTGCCATTTCCACAAGATTGCGTGCAATTGCCTCACTTTGGCCGCGTTCTTCAGCCGCTTTGCCCGGATAGGCACCTTTCGTATCGATCAGGCAAATAATTGGACGTTTAAATTTCTCTGCTTGCTTCATCAGGCGTAGGGCTTTCCGGTAGCCTTCGGGATGCGGCATACCGAAATTGCGGCGGATGTTTTCTTTCGTGCTTTTCCCTCGCTGATGGCCGATCACTGTAACAGGCTGCCCCTCAAAAGAAGCGATGCCGCCGACAATGGCTTCGTCATCGCCGTATAAACGGTCACCGTGGAATTCAATGAACTCTTCAAAGATGAGCGGGATATAATCCAAGGTGGTCGGACGCTCGGGGTGGCGCGCCACTTGCACACGGTCCCAGGGCTTCATGTTTTCGTAGATGTCATTCTCCAGCTTTGACAGACGGTCTTCGAGACTCTTGATTTCCGAACTCAAATCCACTTCCGCCGTAGCCGAATACTCTTTTAACTCATTGATTTTTTTGTGCAATTGGATCAACGGTTCTTCGAAGCCCATCGATTTGGGCGCATTTTTTTTCGATGATTTATGCTTGGGCATTGTGTTCAGCCCCTTTCGCGTGAAGTTTAACGATTGCCGTTAAAGTTTCTTTCATTTTTCCGCGGTGGACAACGGCATCCAATTGCCCATGGTCCAATAGGAACTCAGCTGTCTGGAAATCTTCCGGCAGTTTCTCGCGCACCGTTTGTTCAATGACCCGGCGGCCCGCAAAACCGATGAGTGCTTTCGGCTCCGCGATGTTGATATCGCCGACCGATGCAAAACTGGCCGATACGCCACCCGTTGTCGGATGCGTCAAAATGGAAACGAATAAGAGACCGGCATTGCTGTGGCGTTTTAATGCAACACTTGTTTTAGCCATTTGCATAAGCGACAAGACACCTTCTTGCATGCGTGCACCGCCGCTCGCTGTAAAGATCAAAAATGGAATACCGCGGCTGGTTGCCGCTTCGATGGCACGGGTAATTTTTTCTCCGACAACAGAACCCATCGAGCCCATGCGGAAATGTGAATCCATGACGGCGATCGAAATTTCATGGCCGCCAATTTTGCCGATACCTGTCAAGACAGCTTCGTTCAAGCCTGTCTTTTCGCTATCGGCTTTGATTTTTTCTGTGTAGCCAGGAAAACCAAGCGGATTCTCTGATTTCAAATGGTCATCCATCGAATGGAAAGAGCCTTCATCCAGCAAGCTATCAATCCGTTCGTAGGCAGTCATTTTATAATGATGGTCGCATTTCGGGCAGACCTTCAGTAACTTGGTCAAATCTTTCGTCAAAGTGATTTCTTTGCATTCCGGGCATTTTGTCATCAGCCCTTCCGGCACATCCTTTGATTTTTTTGAAGGGATCGTCGCTTCTCTAACATCTTTATTGCGTTTGAATATTTCACGAATTATCGCCATTTAGCATTCTCCTTTTTTCTATCCATTCACTCCAGGATTTAAAAGCGTGGATCGCCTTCTCTTCTTGCTGATTTTCGAGTGCATCCAATATCGGAAGCATCAAATCCTTTTCGTCTTCCGACACTTCGTGTGAATACGGGCTGCCGCTGTATTGGTGCAGCAGAAACCAAATTTTCAACGATAGCCGGTTGCCTGACAAAACCATCAATTCACGGACGAAATCGGCCCGTTGAAAACTTTCGCCTTCGAGCCTTTTCTTAAAGCTGTCCCAAATGCGCAGCTCCGCCAACGCTTTGTTTTGGCAGATAGACTGGATTGCCGAGATTTCGTGCATCAACCGTGTCTCCCAGACATCTTTCCGGGATTGGTTGTCCTGCAATATGAAAGTGGATAATACCTCCACTAATTTATGGTTGCGATGGTCGGAAAGGAACGTCCCTTCTCCCCTGCGTGTTTCGATGAGCCCCAATAACTCAAGGCTCCGCAGCGCTTCCCTGAGCGTCGATCTGCCGACTTGAAGCTTTTCTGCCAGTTCCCTTTCAGATGGAATGCGGTCGCCCGGCCTGATTTTCTCCTGCCGGATCATGTCTCGGATTTCTTTGACAATGTCTAAATATCGCTTTGATTGATTCATGGTCGCCCCTATTTTCCATTAATTTGAAAGTGGTCTGGCCACTCATATTGTTTAGAATACAAAACTTTTCGCCATACGTAAAGAAAAAACTGCCTTTCCTGGAAGAAAGGCAGTCAGCTATCGATTGTTTTGCATATAATGGCTGTTTTTTGGTTGCGGTTTTCAATAATGCCTTGCACTTCCAAAATGGCGTTTATTTCAAGCAACGCGTTGAACTTGGCGTATTCGGCCGGGAATAACGTGACGGATGCAGGACCAGTATCATCCTGCAACGTGACGAACCCCATTGCGTCTCCTTTTTTTGTACGGATCCGTTTGACATCCTCTACCATTCCAAGCACAAGGACGGGTTCGCGGTCTTTGCTGTTTTTCAATTCCGCTAAATCAGCAAACGTTTTTTGGCGCTGTTCTTTTTCCCGCGCAATCGGATGCATCGACAAATAAAAGCCGAGCACTTCTTTTTCAAAATCTAGCTTCAAGTTTTCCGGCATGGGTGAAGCTTTGGCGTATTTCGGCTTCATAAAGCTTGACCCCATATCGTCAAAGAGTCCAGGCTCTTCATTGGGCTTAACCAGTTCAGCGTGTTTCACCGCACTGTCAAGCGACGCCAGCAGAACTCCTCTATCCAGTCCAAACCCATCCAATGCGCCAGCTTTTATCAGCGGTTCAAACGCTTTTCTGGTGAAATGCACGGCAGAGATGCGTTCGGCAATGTTGAACATGCTGGTGAACGGACCTTCTTTGCGTGCGTTCAGCAATGCTTTGATGGCATTGCCTGGTACGCTTTTCACTGAATTCAGCCCGATCCGGATCCCTTCGCCATCCACTGAAAACGAGTAGCCGCTTTCCTGGATTGATGGTGGAAGAACCGGGATGCTGCGCCCTTTTATCTCCTGCAGCAATTGCTGGATCTTTTCGTTATTGCCTGCGCTGTTCGCCAGCATCGCCGCATAAAACGGCAGGGCGTAATGCGTCTTCATAAATGCCAGTTGATAGGAAATCATGCTGTAAGCGACGGCGTGGCTTTTCGGAAATCCATAATCTGCAAAACGGACGATCAAATCGTAGACTTCAGTCGCTGCAGCTGCAGGGAAGCCTTTTGAAGCTGCACCTTTTGTAAAGTTCATTCGTTGCTCATCGAGAATTTCGCGTTTCTTTTTGCTGACTGCCCGCCGGAGCAGGTCGGCTTCTCCGAGTGAAAAGCCTGCCATCTGTGCAGCAATCTGCATGATTTGCTCCTGGTAGACAATAACACCATAAGTTTCCGCCAGAATCGGCTCCAGTATGGGATGGGCGTAGGCCACAGTTTCCTGTTTATGCTTGCGGCGAGCGTATAACGGAATAAACTCCATCGGACCTGGCCGGAATAATGCGTTGACCGCTACGATATCGCCGAAAGCTGTCGGTTTGACTTGCTGCAGCGAGCGCCTCATCCCATCGCTTTCAAGCTGGAAGATGCCCGTCGTGTCACCTTTCGCTAACAAGGCGTAAGTGGCATCGTCTTGGAGCGGAATTTTGCGGTAATCGATCCACTTTCCGCTTTGGCGATGCAGCAGCCGCCGGATTTGTTCGAGAATCGTCAAGTTGCGCAGGCCGAGAAAATCCATTTTCAGCAGGCCGATTTGTTCCAGCTCCCCCATTGGCCATTGGGTGATGTAGATGTCTTCGCTGCCTTTTTCAATCGGCACGAGGTCGACAAGCGGTGCAGGGCTCAATATGACGCCTGCTGCATGCGTCGAGGCATGCCGCGGCAGCCCCTCTAATTTCAATGCGGTTTTGAACCAGGTTTTCCGTTCTTCTTTGGCAATGACCCAATCGCTGAATTTGGGGGACTCTTTTAATGCAGACCTTAGGGTCGTGCCCAGACGGTTTGGAATCATCTTGGAGATTGCCTCCAGCTCTTCCGCCTCAAAACCGAAAACCCTGGCAGTATCGCGTGCGACCGCTTTTGCAGATAAAGTTCCGAACGTAATGATCTGAGCTGTTTTATCTTTGCCGTATTTTCGTGCGACATATTCCACAACTTCATGGCGGCGATGGTCGGCGAAATCGATATCGATATCCGGCAGCGTGACGCGTTCAGGATTTAAGAAACGTTCAAATAACAACCCGTGTTCGAGCGGATCGACATCTGTTATGCGCAAAGAAAAAGCGACAAGCGAACTGGCAGAAGATCCCCTGCCCGGCCCTGTCAGAATTTCCTGTTCACGGGCAAACTTCATGAAGTCAGCGACAATCAAAAAATAATCGATAAAGCCCATTTGGCTTATGACACCCAATTCATATGACAATCGCTGAGAATAAGCCGCAGTTGTACCAGGAAGCCGCTCCTCAAGGCCCGTCTTGCAAAGTTCTTCTATGTAACGCAAACGGTCCGTTCCTTCCGGCAACGGGAACATAGGGAGCAATTGCCCGTGCAAAGCAATCGCCACTTGGCAGCCCGCCATGAGCGCCGCTGCTTCAGCGACCCATTCCGGGCGGTCCGAGAACCAGCCGGAAAATTCTTGGGCTGTTGGCACATATGCTTTTGCGTGCCCAGGCTTTTTGCGTTCCGGGTCATTCATTTTCAAGCCTTGGCCGATTGCGGAAGCCACTTCAAAAGCAAATGCATCTTCTTCGCGCAAATAGCGGCATTCTTGTGTGGCAAAGATGGCAAGCCCGAGTTCGGTGCATTGCGCCACGAACCCTTCTTCGTATTCCGTCCGTTCCCCGCCCGGCCGGCTGACGCTTGCGAAGCATTCCTCCCCGAATACCGACTGCAAATACCGGAACGCTTCACTCCGGTCTGTCAGCGTCCACTGGATGGAATTCGGAATTGCACAGACCAGTCCGTCTTTATAGGCTTTGAGCCATTGCTCCGGAATTGAATTTTTATCCCGGGTGGACAATGCGCTCGTTATTTTCAATAAATTTTGGTAGCCGGCATTGGACCGGGCATACAGCACTACTGGATATTCTTGTCCATCAAATTCAATAAACGCCGAAAGGCCGGCCACCGCATGGATGCCCGCCTTTTTGCACGCTTCCCAAAAGGGCAGTATGCCGTATAATTTCGTATTGACGATGGCAGCCGAGACGGTCCCTTGCTGTTTCAGGAAAGGGAAAAGTTCGTCAAGGCGCACCGTGCTTTTCAGCAGATCAGCCGAAGTGCTTATATGCGGGTAGACCATTGACAACGCTATCCCTCCTTTTTACGATGAGCAAATTTCATTCAGGCGCGCAACAACCCGGTCCGCTTCTTCCCATGAATAAGCTGTAGCACCAGAAGCCATTGGATGACCCCCGCCGCCGAACTCTTTTGCCAAGCCATTGATGACCGGGCCTTTAGAGCGCAGGCGTACACGGATTTCATTTTCTTCTTCGATAAAAATAACCCATGCTTTTAAGTCTTTTACGTTGCCCAAGGAACCGACTAGAAGAGAAGTTTCCGTCGCTGTAACACCGAACTCCTTTAGAATATCCATTGTGATTTTGACATGGGCAGCACCGCTGCTTTCCATAACGAAGTTCTGATAAATATAGCCCTGCAGATGTAGCAAACTGCGATCCATTTCATACAAGCCGTTATGGAGTTCATTGCGGTCGAAATCAGCCTTGATCAATTCACCGGCTACGTCGAATGTCTTTTCCGTCGTGCTCGGAAACAGGAATCGGCCTGTATCTGCGATGATGCCGGCATAAAGCTGGCGTGCAGCTGAAGCTGGCAGCTCCCACCCCTTGTGCTGACGGCCGTATGCAAACAATTCGAAAACGAGTTCAGAAGCAGAACTGGCTTTGGTATCGACCAAAAGCAAGTCTCCATAAGCGTCATCATTCGGATGGTGATCGATTTTCACTATTTTTTCCCCGGTCTTGTAGCGCTGGTCATCAACGCGTTCAGTATTGGCCGTATCCGTGACAATCACCAGGGCGCCTGCGTAGTTCTGATCTTCGACGGTATCCGGATAACCGAGAAAGTCGAGCGTGAAATCGTGTTCGCCTGCCGCCAAAACTTGTTTTTCCGGGTAATTATGCTGCAGGAGGTATTTCAGGCCAAGCTGCGATCCGTAAGCATCAGGATCCGGGCGAACATGGCGATGGATAATGATCTTGCTATACTGTTCAATTGTGTCGATGATTTGACTGTTCATATCCAAGTTCCTCCATTTATAAGGAAATCCATTCGCAATTCCATGCTTTTCTAAGTACAATAGAAATGAATTATGCATGACAGGAGGTCCCTTATGTTAGTATTCGTATTATTGATCATTGTATCATTTGTTTTTTATTTTTATTATAAAACAAAACAATTCCGCGCGGTGCTGCCGATCCGCAAAAAGTGGTACGGCGCTACGGCATCATTTTCACTGGGTGCTTTTATGCTCTTTTTCGGCATCAACCAGCTTTTCGTCTTCCAGACAGCCGTCACCTACATCATTGCCGGCATTTTCATCGTGTTAGGCTTAGCGATGATGGTCACGAATTACAAAGCGGCTAAACATTACCACCAATTTGTTGCCGAAGAAGCGCGCTTGAACCAGTAAGCAGCATAATAGTTGTAAGAGCTAAAACCTCTCCTTCTTG
>NZ_RQII01000060.1 GCF_004761975.1 Planococcus koreensis
GGGTGAAGGCGATATCGCCTCACCCCAACATTTGACGGAGAACCTTTTTTCTTAAATAAATCCAAGCGATGAAAAGCGATAAGCTGAAATAAAAGGTTACAAATCGCGTTGAAAGCTTTATAATATTTTGTGATGATGATAAAAATACGCTATTCAAACGAATGCGAATTATAAAGAAAGAAGATGGTTTAACGTGTCTGAACTGAGAATATACGCCCATCGCGGGGCATCTGGCTATTCGCTCGAGAACACCTGGAATGCTTTCCGCAAAGCAGGCGAAAGCGGCGTCGGCATCGAGCTGGATCTCCAGATCACCAAAGATGGCGTCGTTATTGTCTTTCATGACGATAATCTCAAGCGGCTCAGCGGAAAGAACCTGAAAATTGATGAAGCCGAATACAGCTTGATGAAAGAATTGAAAATCGGCAAGCGGTGGCATCGCAGGTTTTGGCACGACTCCATCCCGCTCGGCTACGAAGTCATCCAGTGGGCCAAAGATAAAAAGGTGCCGTTGAACATCGAATTGAAGAGCTCCTTTATGAAACATTCGGATGGTCCCCGCATTATCGCTTCAATGCTTGAAGGGGCGGAAGACTTTCATGTGTCCTCATTCCACCCGGAGCTCCTCCGAAATATGAAAGCATTGCTGCCTGAAGCGGAAATGGCGTTGATCCTGAAGAAAAGAATACCGTTGGAAATGCTCGAAGGGATGCACTGGGTCGACAGCATCCATCTCCATAAACGGATTTACTCGAAGCGGTTTTTAGAAGCTCTTCATGGTATGGAAAAGACTGTTCGTGTCTATGGCTTCCGCGGCAGGGAAGCTGCGATGAAGAAATTAGCGCCGGAATTGAAAGGCATCATTACAGACTACCCGCACCGGGTAACAAAAAAATTGCGTCCGCCCTCGAAAGGGTAGACGCAATTTTTTTTAGCCGGACGGCGTTATTTCTGGAACCGTTTTGAAACGGTTCCTTTTTTGCGGTCGCGGTTCAACAGGAAACCGGCGAAAAAGCCGATGCCGAGAACGACGAAAATGGTGCCGAGCGTAAACTGAAGCCACAATGCCGGATAAGGCTCAAGCAATTTATTGAACAAGGTATCGCGCATCAATTTGATGCCGTAAGCTGCGAGGATTCCCGGTATGAGCAAGATGATAAAAGCGATAAGACGTCCCATGTTTCCACTCCTTCTCCGTCTATTGTTTTCCACTTTGCTGGTGCTTGTCAAGAATCTAATCCTGCTGTACGCTTGAATGAGCATTGCAAGAAATTGCATAGATTAATCGGAAGGGTTGAAGTCCTTTGCAAAACGTTGTTGTCATCGGAGGCGGGGCAGGCGGATCAGCCATCCTCCAAATTTTGATGGAATCGGAATATTTGAATGTCTACGGCGTCGCTGACCTTAATTTGCAGGCGCCCGCGATACTCGCTGCACAGAAAAACGGCATCCGCGTCAGTACGGATTTCCATGATTTTGCCAACGAAGAGGTTGATATGGTATTCAACGTTTCCGGCAGCGAAGAAGTACAGCGCGAGCTGCCTGGCCTGTTTCCGCAGAAAACGGTCATTATTCCAGGGGGCATCGCCAATGTTTTGGTGCGCTTGGTCACCGAAAAAGAACAGTTCATTTCATTGATGAGTGAAGTCAGCCATAAACAGAACATCATCTTCAATTCAGTTGAAGAAGGGATGATCGGCATCGACCGGAAAGGGCGCATCAATTTCATCAATAGGAGCGCATCCCGCATGATCGAAGTGAGCGCCGAAGAAGCGATGGGCCATCCCATCAACGAACTGATTACGATGAGTGAATTGCCGCGGATTTTTGAAACCGGCCGAACCGAATTGAACCGGGAGCTAGAGCTGAAGAACGGCCTGAAAATTGTCACTTCGCGTTTTCCGATGGTCGACGAATTCGGAGAGACGATCGGCGCCTTTGCTGTGTTCAAAGACATAACGGAAGTGGTATCCCTCGCTGAACAGATCACCGACTTGAAAGAGATCCAGACGATGCTCCAAGCGATCATCGCTTCCAGCGACGACGCGATTTCGGTTGTGGACGAACAAGGGATCGGCTTGCTCGTGAACCCGGCTTACACCCGCATCACCGGCCTTGAGATGGATCAGGTCATCGGCCAGCCCGCATCGGCGGACATTTCCGAAGGGGAAAGCATGCATTTGAAAGCATTGCAGACGCGCAAGCCATACCGCGGCGTCAATTTGAAAGTGGGCCCCGCAAACCGGGAAGTCATCGTCAATGTTGCACCGATCATTGTCGACAACAAGTTGAAAGGCAGTGTCGGGGTCATCCACGACACCACCGAAATCCGCTCGCTCATGAAAGAGCTTGACCGGGCGCGCAGCATCATCCGTACGCTCGAATCGAAATACACATTTGATGACATCATCGGCTTGTCGTCTGAAATGCAGTTGAGCCTGCAGCAGGCAAAATTGGCCGCGCAAACACTTGTTACGGTTTTATTGCGCGGCGAATCGGGCACCGGCAAAGAATTGTTCGCCCATGCCATCCACAGCGAAAGCGAACGGAAGTTCAATAAATTCGTGCGCGTCAACTGCGCAGCTCTATCGGAAGAGCTGCTCGACAGTGAATTGTTCGGCTACGAGGAAGGGGCCATTCCAGGGAAAAGTGGAGAAAAAAGAGGGTTGTTCGAGGAAGCCAACAACGGCAGCATCTTCCTGGATGAAATCGGTGAATTGTCGCCGATGATACAAAGCAAACTGCTGCGGGTGCTGCAAGAGCACGAAACGCTGCGCATCGGCGGCACCAAGCCGATTCCTGTCAATGTCCGGGTCATCGCCTCGACGAACGCCAATATGGAAAAAGCGCTGCTCGGCGGCACATTCCGGGAAGACTTGTATTACCGCTTGAACCGCATGCCGATCCTCATACCGCCATTGCGCAACCGCAAGCAGGACATCCCGCGCATCGTCGACCGCTTGTTGATGAAGCTGAACCAGGAATACGGCCGCAATATCGAAACGGTGACGGAGAAAGCCATGCAATTGCTGCGGGTCTACGACTGGCCGGGCAATGTCCGGGAACTCGAGAATATCATCAGCCGCTCGATGATTTTTATGCAAATGAACGATAAAGTATTAACGGAAGAGCACATCCCATTGAATATGCTGAGAGCGGCTGAAGCGAAGCATGAAGTGGTCATCGAATCATCGGTACCGCTGCAGCAACAATTGGATGCGGTGGAGCGGGGCATCTTGCACCATTCACTGATGCAGTTCAAAGGCAATAAATCCAAAACCGCAAAACAGCTGGAAATCTCCCTGCGCACGCTTTATTACAAACTTGAAAAATACGGTTTAATGTGATTTGCAATTTCTTGCACGGTTTTGCAAGAAATTGCAAAGAAAAAAGCGGATAAACTCAAATAAAGCGCTTACAAGCCTTATATAATGCAGTTTTATCTGTTTTAATTAAAAGGGAATGGGGTGAAAAGATGACCACATTAAAGCAAATAATGGATGAGATTTCAAAGGAAGCCGATAACACGGTAGCTGTCGCTGCGGCGGCAGATTCCGAAGTTCTTGAATCCGTCAGCATGGCGCTCGAACGCAATTTGGCGAGTTTCCGGCTGTACGATGATGAAGCGAAAGTGAAGGAAATGATCAACCGTGATTTTCCGCACTTGGCCGGCCATCCGAAAATCCAGATCCACCATGTCAGCGGCAATGCCCAAGCGGCGAAAGAAGCTGTCAAATCTGTTTACATGAACGATTCGAACGTTTTGATGAAAGGGCATATCCCGACAGCTGTCTTATTGAAGGCAGTGCTGAATCCGGATTATGGCTTGCGGACAGGCAATGTGCTGTCCCACGTCGCAGCGTTCGAAATCGCAGGCTTCGATCGGCTGATTTTTATCACCGATGCCGGCATGAACATCGAGCCGGACCTGCAACAAAAAGCTCAATTAATTGAAAACGCTGTAGCCATCGCGCGCTCAGTTGGCGTGGAACTTCCAATAGTAGCGCCATTAGCCGCTGTCGAGGTGATCAACCCAACGATGCAGGCGACTTTGGATGCCGCTGCGCTGACTGCGATGAACAAGCGGGGCCAAATCAAGAATTGCATCATCGATGGCCCGTTGGCCTTGGATAATGCAGTGTCTGTCTCAGCGGCCCACCATAAAGGGATCACAGGCGAAACTGCCGGCAAAGCCGACATCTTGCTTGTACCTACAATCGAATCCGGCAACATCCTATACAAATCATTGGTCTATTTTGCAAAATCGAAAGTGGGAGGCGTCATTGCGGGTGCGAAAGCGCCGATCGTTCTGACTTCCCGCGCAGACAGCGCTGAAACGAAGCTTTACTCGCTCGCGCTGGCTATCCGCTCATCAAGCAGTCAACAAACATACTAGGGGGACTTGACAATGGAAATTTTCAAAAGAATGGAACAGCACGACTACGAACAATTGGTGTTTTGCCAAGATAAAACTTCAGGATTGAAAGCAATCATCTGCATCCACGATACAACTTTAGGGCCGGCTCTTGGCGGAACGCGTATGTGGAACTACGAAACAGAAGAAGAAGCGATCGAAGACGCAATCCGCCTTGGACGCGGCATGACCTATAAAAACGCAGCAGCTGGCTTGAACTTGGGCGGTGGCAAGACCGTTATCATCGGTGATCCGTTAAAAGACAAAAACGAAGAAATGTTCCGTGCATTCGGCCGCTTTATCCAAGGCTTGAACGGGCGTTACATCACAGCTGAAGACGTCGGCACAACAGTTGCGGATATGGACTTGATCCACGAAGAAACGGATTTCGTTACAGGCATCTCTCCAGCATTCGGTTCTTCGGGCAACCCTTCCCCGGTAACAGCTTATGGCTGCTATATCGGCATGAAAGCAGCTGCGCTTGAAGCGTGGGGCGACGATTCACTAGAAGGCAAAACAGTTTCCGTGCAAGGCGTCGGCAACGTAGCTTACACCCTTTGCGAACACTTGCACCAAGAAGGCGCAAAATTGATCGTAACGGATATCAACCAAGAAGCAGTAGCACGCGCAGTAAAAGATTTCGGAGCGATTGCCGTTGCACCGAATGACATCTACTCACAGCAAGCGGACATCTTTGCACCATGTGCAATGGGCGCAATCATCAACGATGAAACGATTCCGCAATTGAAAGTCAAAGTTGTTGCTGGTTCAGCGAACAACCAATTGAAAGAAGAACGCCACGGCGACGAGCTTGAAGCATTGGGCATCGTATACGCACCAGATTTCGTGATCAACTCCGGCGGCGTTATCAACGTTGCGGATGAATTATACGGATACAACAACGAACGTGCAATGAAGCGCGTTGAAACAATCTATGACAGCATCACACGTATTTTTGAAATCTCGAAACGCGACGGAATTCCTAGCTACCAGGCCGCGGACCGTATGGCGGAAGAACGCATCGACCGCATGCGCAAATCAAGAAGCCAATTCTTGCGCAACGAACACAACATTATCTCAAGACGCTAAATGGCAGGCAGGCACGGCCGGTTCCACCCGGACGTTGCCTGCTGCTTGTGTAGTTTAAAGAAAAGATGAAACGGAGGGATCGCTGTGCAAAAACAGCAGCAGCGGATTTTGGTCTTAAACCCAGGTTCGACTTCGACTAAGATCGGTGTTTTTGACAACGATATCCTGATAATGGAAAACACCATCCGCCATTCGACGGAATCGCTTGCACAATTCACGTCAATCATCGACCAATTCGAATTTCGCAAACAAACCATTCTAGAAGCACTCGACGAAGAAGGCATGAATGTCTCCAATTTGTCCGCGGTCTGCGGACGCGGTGGATTGCTTCGGCCGATCGAAGGCGGGACCTATGCAGTCAATGAAACGATGCTGAACGATTTGCGCAAAGGCATATCGGGCCAGCACGCTTCGAACCTTGGCGGCATCATTGCCTTTGAAATTGCTCAGGCATTGAACATACCGTCATTCATCGTGGATCCGGTCGTCGTGGATGAATTGGATCCGATTGCACGCGTGTCAGGATTTGCATTGATTGAACGGAAATCGATTTTTCACGCATTAAACCAAAAAGCGGTTGCCCGCCGCTACGCGAAAGAGTCAGGGCGCGCATACAGCGACTTGCGCTTGATTGTCGTCCATATGGGCGGCGGCATTACAGTCGGCGCCCATATCGGCGGCCGTGTCGTGGATGTCAATAACGGCCTTCACGGCGACGGGCCTTTCAGCCCCGAAAGAGCGGGAACGGTTCCGGCTGGCGATTTGGTTGAATTATGCTTCTCGGGCCAGTATTACCGCCAGGAAATCATGAAAATGCTCGTCGGACAAGGCGGCTTGGTCGGATATCTTGGGACGAATGACGCGGTAAAAGTGGAAAAACGGATCCAAAAAGGCGACAAGGAAGCGAAACTGATTTATGACGCGATGGCTTATCAAGTGGCGCGCGAAATCGGTTCAGCAAGCGCTGTTCTTGAAGGTAAAGTGGATGCGATTATTCTGACTGGCGGACTCGCTTACGGCAAAAGTTTCGTGGAGTCGATTACGAACCGCATCAGCTGGATTGCAGACGTTGTTGTCATGCCAGGTGAAAATGAGCTCCAGGCTCTAGCCGAAGGGGCAGCACGCGTATTGAACGGCGAAGAACAGGCGAAGATTTACCCGGCAGGAAAATAACGAAGGAGGTCGTCTTCAACCATGGCACAAAATTACGATGTCGTCATTATGGGCGGCGGAACAGGCGGCTACGTAGCCGCCATCCGCTCGGCTCAATTAGGATTAAAAACAGCGATTGTCGAAAAAGGCAATCTTGGCGGGACATGCCTGCACAAAGGCTGTATTCCAAGCAAGGCGTTGCTCCGCAGCGCGGAAGTTTACGCAACCACCAAAAACCATGCAGCTGATTTCGGCGTTGTCACTGGAGACGTGTCATTGGATTTTTCACGCGTCCAACAGCGCAAACAAGCGATTGTCGACCAATTGCATGCAGGCGTACAAGGTTTGATGAAAAAAGGCAAGATCGACGTCTACGAAGGCATCGGCCGCATCCTTGGGCCGTCAATCTTTTCACCGAATGCTGGTACAGTTTCCGTTGAAATGGCGAATGGCGAAGAAAACGAAATGCTGATTCCGAATAACGTCATCATCGCAACAGGTTCCCGTCCACGCTCGCTTCCAGGCTTGACGATCGACGGCGAATTTGTCATGAGTTCCGATGAAGCACTCCAAATGCAGGAGTTGCCGAAATCGATTTTAATCGTTGGCGGCGGCGTTATCGGCATTGAATGGGCATCGATGCTCAATGATTTTGGCGTAGAAGTGACGGTCATTGAATACGCAGACCGCATCATTCCGACAGAAGACAAAGATGTGTCGAAAGAAATGCTGAAATTGCTGTCGAAAAAAGGCGTGAAATTCGCAATCGGTGCAAAAGTGATGGCGGATACGCTTGAAACTGGCGACAACGGCGTAACGATCCAAGCGGAAGTCAAAGACGGCATGGAAACGTTCAACGCAGAAAAAATGCTGGTTTCTGTGGGCAGACAGGCAAATGTCGAAAACATCGGCCTGGAAAACACAGACATCATCGTGGAAAAAGGCTTTATCCAAGTAAAACCTTCCTTCCAGACAAAAGAATCCCATATTTACGCAATCGGCGATGTGATCGGCGGCCTTCAATTGGCACACGTTGCATCCCACGAAGGCATCACGGCCGTTGAGCACATCAAGGGCAATAATCCACACGCCATCAATTACGATTTGGTGTCGCGCTGCGTTTATTCCAATCCGGAAGCGGCAAGCGTCGGCATCACCGAAGAGCAGGCAAAAGAAAAAGGGCATGATGTCAAAGTCGGCAAATTCTCATTCAAAGCAATCGGCAAAGCGCTTGTTTACGGGGAATCAGACGGCTTCGTCAAAATCATCGCCGATAAAGAAACAAACGACATCTTAGGGGTTCACATGATCGGGCCGCACGTGACCGATATGATTTCAGAAGCTGGCCTGGCCATGGTTCTGGATGCGACTCCATGGGAAATCGCCGAAACGATCCATCCGCACCCGACACTGTCAGAAGTGATGGGCGAAGCGGCATTGGCAGTAGACGGCAAAGCGATTCATAGCTAAAGGGGGAATTTCAATGGCTTCAAAACACGAAGAAGCAGGTTTGTCACAAGACGATTTGCTGAAAATGTACGAAACAATGCTGACGGCGCGCCGCGTCGATGAGCGCATGTGGCTGCTAAACCGCGCGGGCAAAATCCCGTTCGTCATTTCTTGCCAAGGGCAGGAAGCGGCGCAGGTCGGCGCAGCATTTGCACTGGACAACACAAAAGACTACATCGCACCTTATTACCGCGACCTTGGCGTCGTTTTGCATTTCGGCATGACGCCGAAAGATTTGATGCTTTCGGCTTTCGCTAAAGCGGAAGACCCGAACTCAGGCGGGCGCCAAATGCCTGGGCATTTCGGACAGAAGAAAAACCGCATCTTGACAGGTTCTTCACCGGTTACGACGCAATTGCCGCATGCAGTCGGCGTTGCATTGGCTGGGAAAATGAAGAAAAAAGATTTCATCACATTTACAACGCTTGGCGAAGGCTCTTCAAACCAAGGGGATTTCCACGAAGGCTTGAACTTTGCCGGCGTCCATAAATTGCCGGTCATTACGATGGTCGAAAACAATAAATACGCGATTTCCGTTCCTTATGACCGCCAAGTGGCGAGCAAGAACGTGTCGGACCGCGCAGCTGGATACGGCATGCCGGGCGTCACAATCGATGGCAACGACCCGATCGAAGTATACAAACACGTCAAAGCGGCTGCCGACCGCGCACGCCGCGGCGAAGGCCCAAGCTTGATCGAAACCGTTTCAGAACGGATGACGGCCCACTCATCAGATGATGACCACCGCCAATACCGTTCAGCTGATGAACTGGCAGCGCAAAAAGAAAAAGACCCGATTCTGTTATTCGGCGCTTATTTGAAAGAAAACGGCATCATGGACGATAAACTGGAAGCGGACATCAATGCCCGCATCATGGTTCTTGTCAACGAAGCGACGGATTATGCTGAAAACGCACCGTACGCTGCACCGGAAGACGCGCTGAAATACGTCTACGCGGAACAAGGAGGTAACGAATAATGGCAGTTATGAATTATATTGACGCCATCACGCTTGCCATGAAAGAAGAAATGGAACGTGACGAAAATGTTTTCGTTATTGGCGAAGACGTCGGCAAAAAAGGCGGCGTGTTCAAAGCGACGCAAGGCCTCTACGATCAATTCGGTGAAGACCGCGTTGTCGATGCACCACTTGCAGAATCGGCGATTGCCGGAGTTGCAATCGGAGCAGCGATGTACGGCATGCGCCCAATAGCGGAATTCCAGTTTGCGGATTTCATCATGCCGGCTGTCAACCAAATCATTTCGGAAGCATCGCGCATCCGTTACCGCTCAAACAACGACTGGTCATGCCCGATCGTGTTCCGTGCGCCATTCGGCGGCGGCGTCCACGGCGCGTTGTACCATTCGCAATCGGTGGAAGCCGTTTTCGCAAACCAGCCTGGTTTGAAAATCGTCATTCCGTCGACTCCATACGATGCAAAAGGATTATTGAAAGCGGCCATCCGCGACGAAGATCCGGTTATGTTTTTCGAACACAAACGTGCTTACCGCCTGATCAAAGGCGAAGTGCCTGAAGAAGATTACACGATTGAAATCGGCAAAGCCGATGTGAAACGCGAAGGCGACGACATCACAGTCATCACTTACGGGCTGGCTGTGCATTTCGCGCTGCAAGCGGCAGAACGCCTTGCTGAGGACGGCATTTCCGCCCACATCCTGGACCTGCGCACAATTTACCCATTGGACAAAGAAGGCATCATCGAAGCCGCTAAGAAAACCGGCAAAGTCCTTCTTGTCACAGAAGACAATAAAGAAGGAAGCATCATCGGGGAAGTAGCGGCGATCATCGCTGAAAACTGCCTATTCGACCTCGATGCTCCGATCAAGCGCCTGGCTGGCCCAGACGTTCCCGCAATGCCATACGCGCCGACCATGGAGAAATTCTTCATGATCAACCCGGACAAAGTTGAGAAAGCAATGCGTGAGTTAGCGGAATTCTAAACAAGAAAAGCGGAAGCGCCTGTCAAGTCCCGACAGGCTTAAGGCAGAACACCGAAGCGGCATGTTTTCAGCCGTACAGGTGGGCTGACTTAAGACCCCGAGGGACTGGGCGCTGAAGCTGGACAATAAGCATATCAAACAAGGAGGAATCCCTTTGGCTATTGAGAACATCAAAATGCCCCAGCTTGGCGAAAGTGTCACAGAAGGCACCATTGAAAAATGGCTTGTCGCTCCTGGCGACCACGTCAATAAATATGATTCGCTGGCGGAAGTCAATACAGATAAAGTAACGGCAGAAGTCCCTTCTTCGTTTACCGGCATCATCAAGGAATTGCTTGCTGCAGAGGGCGAAACTCTCGCTGTCGGCGAAATCGTCTGCACAATCGAAACAGAAGGCGGCGACTCGGCTCCAGCTGAAGACGCGACACCTCAACAAGCGGACACCGGCAAAGAAAACACGATGCCTGCTGCAGACACAGCGGTATCGAAACAACCGGCTGGCGGCAATGGCCAGTCACAACCGGTCCGCCCGTCCGGCTCGAAAGCCCGCTACTCGCCAGCAGTCCTGCGCCTTGCGCAAGACAACGACATCGATCTTGCACAAGTCGACGGTTCAGGCAATGAAGGGCGCATCACGCGCAAAGATTTGTTGAAACTGATCGAGAGCGGCAACATCCCGAAAGCCGGCGATGCACCTGCAGCTCCTGCTCGCGAGGAAGCTCCAGCGCCTCAAGCAGCTGCACAGCAAGCACCGGCTTCAGCTCCTGCAGCGAAGTCAGCGCCGATCGAAAGCGCCCCTGGCGATATCGAAATCCCGGTAACAGGCGTCCGCCGCGCAATCGCTGCCAATATGCTGAAGAGCAAGCACGAAGCGCCGCACGCATGGATGATGATCGAAGTGGATGTCACGGACCTGGTTTCTTACCGCGATTCCATCAAAGGCGAATTCAAGAAAAAAGAAGGCTTCAACATTACGTATTTCGCCTTTTTCGTCAAAGCCGTATCACAGGCTTTGAAAGAATTCCCGATGATGAACTCGATGTGGGCTGGCGACAAGATCATCCAGAAAAAAGACATCAACATCTCGATCGCAGTTGCATCAGACAGCGCGTTGTTCGTGCCTGTCATCCGCAACTCAGATGAAAAGTCCGTCAAAGGCCTCGGCCGCGACATCAACGACTTGGCATTGAAAGCCCGCAACGGCAAATTGGGTTCTGCTGATATGCAGGGCGGAACGTTTACTGTCAACAACACAGGATCGTTCGGTTCTATCCAGTCAATGGGCATCATCAACCATCCGCAAGCGGCAATTCTGCAAGTCGAGTCGATCGTCAAACGCCCTATGATCATGGGCAACGGCATGATTGCAGCCCGCGACATGGTCAATTTGTGTTTGTCGCTCGACCACCGCGTGCTTGACGGACTTGTCTGTGGACAATTCCTCGGACGCGTCAAAGAAATTCTGGAAAACATGAACAAGGAAAACACTTCCGTTTATTGATGGAAAGCCTGAAGTCTGCGGACTTCAGGCTTTTTTTCCTTTTATGTCTGCGGATAGTCGGGTAAAATGAATATAGAGACCTTTAGGGAGGGAACAGCTTGACTATCGAATCGATGAAAAAGACCCAATTTTCCGAACGTACATATGAAGACTGGCAGGAAGCGGCTGAAAAAGCGCTGAAAGGCAAACCGCTGGATGAAACTTTAAGAACACCGACGATAGAAGGCATCACCTTAGAACCGTTATACACAAAAGAAATGTTTGAAAAACGCGGCCATGCTGCCAAGAGCCAAGCGGCGGCTGTACAAAACGGCAAACGGCTTCCAGGCTGGTTCGTTGCCCAAGAAACCGCTTACGAAACGGCTGCGGATTTTTTAGCGGCAGCAAAAGAAGAATTGGCGCGCGGAAATGAAACGATCGTTTACACGAGCCAAAAGAATTTGCAATGGGCAGATGCAGAATTAGAAGAGCTCGCTGGTCTCATCGTTACGCATCCGCTGTACTTCAAATTGGGATCCGACGATAACGGCATCTTGCGGGTTTTTGATTTTATTGATGAGCAGCAGCTTTCGCATGTGCAGGGAGCCATTCAAGCAGAGTTCCCAGTAACGGCTCCGGCGAATGTGCGCACCGTCTTGATCGATACGATCCCTGTGCACGGTGCAGGCGGCACGATTATCCATGAACTTGGCGTGGCGCTCAGCATTTTGGCGGAAACAATGGAAACCGGCAATTTCAGCGCGCAAGCTGAAAAAATCTGGGTCCGTTTTGCAGTCGATACTCAATTTTTCCAGGAAATCGCGAAGCTCCGCGCATTCCGCGTGTTGTGGAACGCATTCTGTGAAGCATACGGCGAAAAAGCGCCAGCGGTACCGGTCTTTACCGAGACATCGGTTCGTTCTTATTCGAAACTGGATCCATACGTCAATTTGCTGAGAGCAGGCAACTCGACTTTTTCGGCAGTCCTTGGCGGCACAAACGCGCATACGGTTCATCCGCATGATTTCTTGACGGGGCCGAACGGCAAAAGCCGCCGGATTGCGCGCAACGTCCAGCTGGTCATCAAAGAAGAAGCGCATGCGGCACATGTCCTTGACGTTTCCGCAGGCTCTTATTTCATCGAATCGCTGACACAGGAATACGTGGAAGCAGCTTGGCAGTATTTCCTTGAAATCGAAGAAGCAGGCGGCTATGCGGAAGTCATGCAGTCAGGCTGGCTGGCGGACGATATGCAGGCGAAATGGCTGGAGCGCAAAAAGCAGATCGCTTTGCGCAACGCTTCACTGATCGGCACGAATGTCTACGCTGACCCGCAGGAAGCGGTCAAAGACGGTGCGATTGACGAAAGCCATCTGGAATACATTACAGCGAAGCGCTTAGCTGCGCCGTTTGAAAAAATGCGTGCACTCGGCAAAGAGCTGATTTTAAAAACGGCGATCGTCCACTTGGCGCCATTGAAAACGGTTAAAGCCCAATCAGATTTCGTGGTCGGTTTCCTAGCAGTCGCAGGGATCGAACCATTAATCAGCCCGGAATTGAAGACGGCGGAAGAAGTGAATAGCTTCCTCGCTGAACATGAAATCGATTATGCCGTGTTATGCGGACCGGCTGAAGCGATCGACAGCATCCTGCCGGGCTTGCAAACGTCTGCATCAGTAGATGTGGCAGGGCGAATTCCGAAAGAGCGCAGTGAATCTTGGAGTGAACACGGAATTACAGATTCGATTTACAACGGCAAACACATCAATTCGAAATTGGAAGCAATCTTAAGTATCGGAAAGGGGGCCTTCTGACATGGCAAAACCGGATTTTTCTAAAGTCGATTTACAGCAATTGGACCTGGAGCCGCAAGAAGCGATCCAGCAAGAACCTTTTGAAACGAATGAAGGCATCGCCGTCAAACCGGTGTATTCAGCGCAGGACATGGATGGCACTGAAAACAGTTTGCCTGGTTTTGCACCGAATGTGCGCGGCCCTTACCCGACGATGTACGTATCGCGTCCATGGACAGTGCGCCAATATGCCGGATTTTCAACGGCTGAAGAAAGCAATGCGTTTTACCGCCGCAATTTGGCAATGGGCCAAAAAGGGCTGTCGGTTGCATTCGATTTGGCGACCCACCGCGGCTACGATTCCGACCATCCGCGCGTTGTCGGAGATGTCGGCAAAGCCGGCGTTGCCATCGACAGCGTAGAAGACATGAAAATCCTGTTTGACGGCATCCCGCTCGACCAAATGTCGGTGTCAATGACAATGAACGGCGCAGTTGTGCCGATTATGGCATTTTATATCGTTGCGGCAGAAGAGCAAGGCGTGTCGCCCGAGCAATTGGCCGGGACGATCCAGAACGATATTTTAAAAGAATACATGGTGCGCAACACGTATATCTATCCGCCTGCCATGTCGATGAAAATCATCGCGGATATCTTTAAATACACATCTGAAAAAATGCCGAAATTCAACTCGATTTCGATTTCCGGCTACCATATCCAGGAAGCGGGAGCGACAGCCGATATTGAATTGGCATATACGCTTGCCGATGGACTGGAATACGTCCGCACCGGCCTTGCAGCGGGCATTGGCATCGATGCTTTTGCGCCGCGCCTGTCGTTCTTCTGGGGCATCGGCATGAACTATTTCATGGAAATCGCGAAAATGCGTGCAGCCCGCGCCATCTGGTCGAAAATGATGAAATCGTTCGATCCGCAAAACGACAAATCACTCGCACTCCGGACGCATTCGCAAACTTCAGGCTGGAGCTTGACCGAGCAGGATCCGTTCAATAACGTCACACGCACGCTGATCGAAGCGAATGCGGCGGCGATGGGGCATACCCAGTCGCTGCACACAAACGCACTTGATGAAGCGATTGCGTTGCCAACGGACTTTTCTGCCCGCATTGCCCGCAATACGCAATTGTTCCTGCAGGAAGAAACCTTGATGACGAAAGTCATCGATCCGTGGGGCGGTTCGTATTACGTCGAAGCGTTGACCAATGAATTGATGGAGAAAGCGTGGCAATTGATCGAAGAAGTGGAAGAGCTTGGCGGCATGGCGAAAGCGATTGAAACCGGCCTGCCAAAAATGCGCATCGAAGAAGCGGCTGCGAAAAAGCAGGCGCAAATCGATTCGAACGAAGAAATCATCATTGGAGTCAACCGCTACCGCTTGGATGAGGAAGACCCGATTGATATTTTGAACATCGACAACACCATGGTGCGCAAAAAGCAGATCGAGCGCATCGAACACATGAAAGCGACGCGCGACAGCGCAAAAGTCGGCGTGGCATTGCGCCGTCTGGCAGCTGCTGCTAAAACTGGGGAAGAGAACATCCTGGAATGCGCAGTGGATGCAGCGCGCAATCGTGCGACCTTGGGTGAAATCTCGGATGCCATTGAAGAGGCATCCGGACGGCATAAGGCGGTGATCCGATCAGTGAGCGGCGTTTACAGTTCAAACTTCTCGAACCAGCAGGAAATGGAAACCGTCAAAGAAATGACGGAAGACTTTATTGAAAACGAAGGGCGCCGGCCGCGCATCCTGATTGCCAAAATGGGGCAGGACGGCCATGACCGCGGAGCGAAAGTCATCGCGACAGCATTCGCGGACCTTGGATTTGATGTGGATATCGGGCCGTTGTTCCAGACGCCTGCCGAAACCGCGCAGCAAGCAGCAGAAAACGACGTCCACGTCATCGGGGTCAGCTCGCTGGCAGCCGGACACATGACCTTGGTGCCGGATTTGGCGGCTGAACTGAAGAAAATCGGCCGCGAAGACATTTTGATCGTTGTCGGCGGCGTCATCCCGGCACAGGATTATGAATTCCTGCGCACAAACGGAGCGAGCGCCATCTTCGGGCCCGGGACGGTCATCCCGGTTGCGGCCCAAAAAGTCATCGAAGAGATATACAGCCGCCTCGGCTATGAGGAAGTGGCCGACTGATGGACCGCGAAAAAGGTTCCCGGCGGGTCATGGAAGGCGTCAAAGCCAGCCACGACGGCATGAAGTCCGCGCCGCGCAAGAAATTCAAAAAACCGCAGGCGCAAGGCTCCAAAACCGCTGAACTGGCTGAAGGGGTGCTGGGCGGATCGCGCATCCACTTGGGCAAAGCGATCACGCTGCTGGAAAGTTCGAATCCGCAAGACAAGCAAACGGGGCAGGATTTGCTGAACCGGCTGCTGCCGCATACCGGCAACAGCATCCGCATTGGCATCACCGGTGTGCCGGGAGCGGGAAAGAGCACGTTCATCGAAACCTTTGGCGAAATGCTGACAGGGCTAGGCCATAAAGTGGCAGTGCTCGCCATCGATCCAAGTTCGTCGGTGACCGGCGGTTCGATCCTAGGGGACAAGACCCGCATGGAAAACCTGGCTCGAAACCCGAAAGCATTTATCCGGCCGTCACCTACTGCCGGTACGCTGGGAGGGGTCCACAAAAAGACCCGTGAAACGATGCTGCTGTGCGAAGCGGCGGGCTATGATGTCATTTTGGTGGAAACCGTCGGCGTCGGCCAAAGCGAAACCTTAGTGCGCGGCATGGTCGACATGTTCCTGCTGCTCGTGCTGACCGGTGCAGGGGATGAACTCCAAGGCATGAAAAAAGGCATTCTGGAACTCGCTGACGCCATCATCGTCCATAAAGCGGACAGCGACAACATGAAGCTTGCTGAAAAGACGGTACGTGAATACAAGCAAATCCTGCATTTTCTGCAGCGCGCGACGGAAGGCTGGAAGACCCAGGCATTGCCTGCGTCTTCACTCGAACAAACAGGCATACGTGAGATTTGGGATATGGTGAAGCAATTCGAAGACACCGTCAAAGTGAGCGGCTATTTCACCGTGCGCCGGCAGAACCAGACGAAAGACTGGTTCCGGTCGATGATCACCGATGAATTGTTGAGCCGGTTCTATAGCGACCGGGAGCGCAGCGGCAAAGTGAAAACACTGGAGCAGCAGGTCCTTAACGAAGAGCTCACCGTATCGCAAGCCATTGCGGATTTATTCGAGTAAGCTTTTTTGCAAGTCTTTTCAAGTCCTGCTATGATTGAAAGAGGAAATTAGAAGGAGTGGTTAACGAATGGCTATGGATTTTAACTTCATGATGAACGATATCGTTAAACAAGCGCGCCAGGAATTGGTAGACGGCGGCTATACACAATTGGAAACAGCAGAAGAGGTCAATGAAGCCTTTGCACAACCCGGCACGAGCCTTGTAATGATCAACTCGGTATGCGGCTGCGCGGGCGGCATTGCACGCCCTTCAGCTTTGCATTCCGTACATTACGACAAGCGCCCTGACCGCCTATTGACGGTTTTCGCTGGCCAAGACAAAGAAGCGACTGCGCAAGCGCGCCACATTTTCGGCGATGACCACTTGCCGTCATCCCCATCATTCGTCTTGCTGAAAGACGGAAAAATGGTGGACGAAATCGGACGCCATGAAATCGAAGGGCATGACCCGATGTCTGTAATTACACACATCCAGGAATTGTTCGAGAAACATTGCAACGAAATCTAATGCTAAAATGCCCCTTTTCTAGGGGCATTTTTTTGTAGAAAGCGTTTTCTGCGTTCGTGAATACAAAGAGAATCTGGCTGAAAAGAGGGGTGGAACATGAAACTGAAGCGTTTTTCAATTGGCTACCGGACGATGAAGACAGCAGCCGGGGCCGCGATTGCGATATACCTGGCGCAGCTTTTGCAATTGGATTATTATGTATCAGCAGGCATACTGGCAATTCTTTGCATTCAACCGACAAAGAAGAAATCCATCCGTGCAGCGTTTTCGCGTTTTGTCGCAAGCCTCATTGGCATCATGTTCGCATTCGTCTTTTTTGAAGGCATTGCCTACCACCCAATGGTCTTTGGCATTCTGATCTTATTGTTCATACCCGTCCTGGTGTCGCTACGGTTTTCCGACGGCTTTGTGTCAAGCGCCGTCATTTTGCTGCACATCTACGACTCGAAAAATTTGACGAGCGGCCTTTTTCTCAACGAAATCGTTCTGATGGCCGTCGGTTTCGGTACCGCACTTGCCGTCAATGTCTACATGCCCAGCATCGAGAAAAAACTGGACGATTACCGTAATCAAATCGAGAACCTGTATTCAACAATCTTCAAAGAAATTGCCATTTACCTGCGCCAAGGCGAGTCTTCGTGGAGCGGCGCTGAGCTGATGGAAAGCGAAAAGCTGGTGAAAAAAGCAAAAGCGCTCGCCTATCAGGATGTTGAAAATCACGTCACCCGGCTCGAGAACAAATACTATCGTTATTTCGACATGCGCGAGCAGCAGCTCGACATCATCGAGCGCATCCTGCCAAAAATCACCGAACTGCCTGCCGAAGTCGGGCAATCCCACTTGGTGGCGGAATTTCTGGAGGATTTAGCCGCGCACGTCCATTCTGGCAACACCGCTGACCAATACCTCGGCAAACTCGATGCAGTGAAAGCGGACTTCGCCAAAATGCCGCTGCCGGACAACCATGAAAAGTTTCTGGCAATGGCTGCGCTGTACCAAGTAATCGAGGAAATGGAAAGCTACCTGGAGATCAAGTCGTCTTATCAAGGGTTCACCAATAAAAAACCAGCGGAAGCCTGAGCTTCCGCTGGTTTCAGGTAGTAGACAAATAAATATTTAGGTTAGTTAAAGAATAAAAAGTCACTTCATCTTAGGTATACCGGATTCTGCGCTCCATGCGGACGCTTTCCGCGGACGAAGCGCTGAGCCTCCTCGTCGCAAGCTCCTGCGGGGTCTCATCACTCCGTTCTTCCGCAGGAGTCGCCGCATTACGCTCCGAATCCTGGAGAGAATGCTTACGAAAAGTGGATGAGTTGGTTACTCTCTTTAATTAGAACTACATGTTAACAACCGGTCTGGCCACGAAGACTCCTGTGGGACAGCGAAGGCTGAAGACCCCGCAGGAACGTCAGTGACGAGGAGGCTGAAGCTGAGCCCACGGAAAGCGAAGTGGCCAGAACGGTTGGCGTATACAAAGTTATTCTTTTTGATCAGATTTTGTCTACAGTCTGAAACTAGTGAAAGCATAGGCTTCGGCTGGTTTTATTGTTGACAGGCTTTTCATTTTGCTCCAGGCGCAAGCCCGCAGGAAAGAAATTGGCCGAAGGTCTTTCGGCCAATTCTTTGCGACGAAGCTAGCGCAGCGATGCAACGGTTTTTCATGTCCCGAAGCTAGCGAAGCGTTGCAGGGACAGGAGCATATGTTTTAGTGGGGCTACTTTGTGCAATATCGATATTAATATATGGCATATCCAAAGAAACCCCCAACAGAATTTTCTGTTGGGGGTTTCAAATACTTATACGATAAAGCTAAGGCCCATTAACAATGATGACAAAAGCATCAAGGCGATCATGGAGTAGACAACAATTTTGCGGAAAGCTTGGTTTCTCATTAACAAATTGCTCCTTTATACCGTTTTAGTCTTTAGAGAAATGATAGCATATTTCCAAAAACATTTATAGGGAGAGCTTTTAAGGCGCGAAATGTGGCGCAACAGCTAGAGTTTTGCCGGCCAAATCTGTACAATAAAATAGAACATACTAAAGGGGATGAAAAAGATGAAGAAAGTCGACCATATTGGAATAGCGGTGCGGAATCTGGAACAAGTCCTGCCTTATTACACGGACGTTCTCGGCTGCCCTTTATTGAAAATCGAAGAAGTGGAATCACAGAAAGTGCGTGTGGCATTCATCGATGCCGGCAACATCAAGTTGGAGCTATTGGAGCCGATGGACGACACCAGCCCGATTTTTAAATTTATGGAAAAAAGAGGCGAAGGCATTCACCATATCGCGTTCGGTGTTGAAAACATTGAACAGCGCATGGAAGAGCTTCGCGCAGACGGTGTGCAATTACTGAGTGAATCGCCGAAACCGGGAGCAGGCGGTGCGCTTGTCGCTTTCTTGCATCCAAAATCATCGAATGGGGTATTATACGAACTTTGTGAAAAGCAATGATTGAGGAGTGGGAGAATGGACATTTACGAAAGAATCAATGAATTGTATGACCGAAAACGCGAAATCGAGCTTGGCGGCGGCGAAGACCGCATCGACAAGCAGCATGAAAAAGGCAAGCTGACAGCGCGCGAGCGCATCGACTTGCTTGTGGATGAAGGGTCGTTCGTTGAATTGAGCCCGTTCATGGAACACCGCACGACGGATTTCGGGATGGCGAAAGGGCCAGGTGAAGGGGTTGTCACCGGCTACGGCAAAGTGGACGGCCGGCCGATTTATTTGTTTTCACAGGATTTCACGGTTTTCGGCGGCGCGTTAGGTGAAATGCACGCGAAGAAAATCGCCAACGTCATGGATTTGGCCGCAAAAAATGGCGCGCCGTTTATCGGCTTGAATGATTCAGGCGGCGCACGCATCCAGGAAGGCGTATTGTCGCTTGATGGCTACGGACATATTTTCTACCGCAACTCGATTTATTCTGGCGTGATTCCACAGATTTCCGTCATCATGGGGCCATCTGCCGGCGGCGCGGTGTATTCGCCAGCCATCACGGATTTTGTCTTCATGGTCGACAAGACGAGCCAAATGTTCATCACAGGCCCGAAAGTCATCGAAACCGTAACAGGCGAGAAGATTTCGTCTGAAGACCTTGGCGGATCGAAAGTACATACCGCAATCAGCGGAAATGCGCATTTCCGTTCGGATACTGAACAAAGCGTACTGCAAATGGTGCGCCGTTTGATCGGCTATTTGCCGCAGAACAACCAGGAAATGCCGCCGCGGCTTGCTGTCGACGGCAAGGACGATTACCGTCCGAACCTGGCAGACATCGTCCCGTATGAAGCTATTCGCCCGTATGATGTTCGCCGCGTAGTTGAAGACGTTGTCGATACCGACAGCTTCATGGAAGTGCAGCCTGAATTCGCGCGCAATATCGTCATCGGCCTAGCCCGCATTAAAGGCGAAACAGTCGGCCTTGTGTGCAACCAGCCGAAGGTCATGGCGGGCGGGCTTGATATCGATTCTTCCGATAAAGCGGCACGCTTTATCCGTTTCTGCGACTCGTTCAACATTCCGTTGATCACGTTCGAAGATGTTACGGGCTTCTTCCCAGGCATCAAGCAAGAACACGGGGGCATCATTCGCCACGGAGCGAAAATTCTGTATGCTTATTCAGAGGCAACTGTGCCGAAAATGACGGTCATTTTGCGCAAAGCTTACGGCGGCGCGTATGTTGCATTGAACTCGAAATCGATTGGTGCGGATTTGGTGTATTCATGGCCGAATGCGGAAATCGCGGTTATGGGACCGAATGGCGCAGCGAACATCATCTTCGCGCGCGAAATCGCAGCGAGTGATAATCCGGAAGAAACACGTGCAGCTAAAATCGAGGAATACCGTGAGAAATTCGCGAATCCTTATGTTGCAGCAGCTGCAGGCATGGTCGATGACGTCATCGATCCGCGTGAAACGCGCATCAAATTGATACAGGCGCTTGAAATGATGCGCCACAAGAAAGATTCACGGCCAGCGAAAAAACATGGCAATATGCCGTTATAAGAGAAGGGGTACCAATCTTGAAAAAAGACAGATTGCTGAAAGAATTTCTTGAGTTGGTGCAGATCGACTCGGAAACGAAAAACGAAGGCGAAATTGCTAATGTTTTAAAACACAAATTGGAAGCGATCGGCTTTCATGTAGCGGAAGATAATTCATCTTTCCACAATGGCCACGGCGCCAATAATTTGATTGCCACATTGCGCGGCGCAGCACAAGACGTTCCAGCCATCTATTTTACGGCGCATATGGACACGGTTGTGCCGGGCAAGGGCGTCAAGCCGGTAGTGCGCGATGGGTACGTGCATTCCGATGGCACGACGATTCTCGGCGCGGATGACAAAGCCGGCATTGCCGCGCTTTTGGAAATGATCCGCTCGATCCAGGAAGACGAGATTGAGCATGGCGATATTCAATTGGTGATCACGGCTGGCGAGGAAAGCGGTCTTGTCGGAGCAAAAGAAATGGATGCCTCGCTGTTGTTTGCGAAATACGGCTACGCAGTCGACAGCGATGGACAAGTCGGCGGCATTGTCACCTCTGCGCCGTACCAAGCGAAATTATGGACGACCATCCATGGCAAGACAGCTCATGCGGGCGTTGCGCCTGAAAAAGGCATCTCTGCGATTACGATTGCAGCTAAAGCAATTTCAAAAATGACCTTGGGCCGCATCGACTCGGAAACGACGGCGAACATCGGCCGTTTCGAAGGCGGCAAAGCGACGAACATCGTCTGTGATGAAGTCCATATCCTGTCAGAAGCCCGTTCGATCAAAGAAGACAAATTGGCTGCGCAAACAGCCCATATGGAATCGGTTTTTGAAGACATGGCGAAAAGCATGGGGGGAAGCGCCGAAACTGAAGTGAAGCTGATGTATCCGGGCTTCCATTTCGCAGAAACGGAGCCGGTTGTGGAAATCGCGAAAAAAGCGGCGGCGAACATTGGCCGGCCTTCACCGGTGCTGACAAGCGGCGGCGGAAGCGACGCCAATATCTTTAACGGTTTCGGCATTCCGACTGTCAATCTTTGCGTGGGCTACGAAGAAATCCATACAAAAAAAGAGCGCATGCCGATCGAAGAACTCGAGAAGCTGGCTGAGCTTTTAGTGGAAATCGTCAAAGAGTCCGCGAAAGTTTAAAACCGTTAAAAATAGCACGGCTAAAAGAGAGGGCGGTCCTGCCCTCTCTTTTGCTTGCCCTCAATCGAAAGCAGGAGCGGTACGGACATACGCCCGGCCGCTGTGGTAAAATAAAGCAATAGAAGTCAATGAAAAGTGGAGCGATTAACATGGCGGGTCGAGTGATATTTCATATCGATATGAATAGTTTTTACGCATCGGTGGAGCAATCCCACGATCCTAGCCTGAAAGGCAAAGCGCTGGCGATTGCGGGAAACCCGAAAGAGCGGCGCGGCATCATTGTGACGTGTTCTTATGAAGCTCGGGCACACGGCATTTACACGACGATGCAAGTCCATGAAGCGAAGCGCAAATTCCCGGATTTGATTTTGATGGCGCCGAATTTTGAACGCTACCGGACCGCATCAAAAGCGATGTTTGACATTCTGCGCTCATATACCGACAGCGTCGAGCCGGTGTCAATCGATGAAGGCTATGTTGATGTAACGGAATTGGCAGAGCTGCACCATCCAGTTGAGCTTGCAAAGGAAATCCAGCAGCGCATGCTGTCTGAATTGGACTTGCCATGTTCCATCGGCATTGCACCGAATAAGTTTCTGGCAAAAACCGCTTCCGATATGAAAAAGCCGCTTGGCATCACAATTTTGCGGAAACGGGACATCCAGCAAATATTATGGCCATTGCCGGTCATCGACATGCACGGCGTCGGCGAAAGCACAGCTGCCAAATTCAAGCGGCTGGGCATTGAAACCATCGGCGAATTGGCAGTGGCCAATAATGGTTTATTGAAAGAAAAAATGGGCAAGAATGCTTTGCGGCTGCAGAATCGGGCAAACGGCATCGATGACCGCATTGTCGACCCTGATTCGATCTACGACACCAAAAGCGTCGGCACTTCGACGACGCTGCCAATCGATGAAACCGATGAGGCGGAATTAAAAGCGGTATTCAAGCGGCTGTCCCAAAAAGTGGCGAACCGGCTGGAGTCCAAAGAGCTTTCCGGACCGACTGTCAGCATCCAGACGCGCAGCGCGGATTGGAAAAACCGCACACGCAGCATCACGTTGAACAATACCGTGTGGAAAGCGGATGACATTTTCCGCAACGCATGGCAGCTGTTCACGAAGCATTGGAACGGCGAGCCGCTGCGGCTGGTCGGCGTCACGGTGTCGAACGTTGCAGACAAAGGGGACATGACGGAACAATTGTCCATCTTTAATTTTCAAGAACACGCAAAAGAAGAGCCGCTCTTGGAGCTGATGTCGAAATTGGAAGCGAAATTTGGCAAAAGCGTCCTTATTAAAGGCGCAAAATACAAAAAAACTTCGTATGATTCCAAAACCAGTTTCAGCAAAGATTTTTTGGATGACCACGACCACGATAGAAAGTAGGGACTTTATGCAGTTATTATTTCTGGGGACAGGGGCAGGCATGCCTTCAAAAATGCGCAATACAAGTTCGCTGGTCCTGAAATTGCTGGAAGAGCGCGGCACAGTCTGGCTGTTCGACTGCGGTGAGGCGGCACAGCATCAGATCTTGCACACGACAGTGAAATTGCGGAAAATCGAAAAGATTTTCATCACCCATATGCATGGCGACCATATTTTCGGGCTGCCGGGGCTTTTGGGCTCGCGTTCGTTCCAAGGCGGGGACGAACCGCTCGGCATTTATGGCCCGCCCGGCATCCGGGAGTTCGTGGAAACGGTTTTGCGTTTGAGCCGCACACATTTGACCTATGGCATTTCATACCATGAACTGGATGGAAAAACTGTTTTCGAAGACGAGACGATGGTGGTGGAATCGGCAGAGCTTGACCATGCCATTCCGTCCTGGGGCTACCGCATCACGCAAAAACCGCTGCCGCCGAAATTGCAGATCGAAAAAGCGGCGGCACTTGGTGTCCCAAAAGGTCCACTGCTTGCGAAGCTGAAAAATGGGGAAGACGTGCTGCTGGAAGACGGCCGGACAGTGCGCAGTGAAGACGTCACGGATGCGCAGCAGCCCGGGTTCGTCGTGACGATTCTCGGCGACACTCGGTTTTGCGAAAACGCCGTTTCGCTTGGCAAGGACGCAGATGTTCTGGTCCACGAAGCCACTTTTGACAGCGACACCCAGAAGCTCGCGGGGGATTATGGCCATTCGACATTTTTGGACGCTGCCCGCACCGGGAGCCTCGCAGGGGCGAAAACCGTCATTGCCAACCACATCAGCGCGCGTTTTTTGCCGGAAGACGACAAACGGCTCATCGGGCAAGTCAAAGATGTGCATCCCGATTTCCACATCGCACGCGATTTGCTGGAATTCGACTGGCAGCAGCAAACAAGGGAAATCAAGAAAAAATAAGAATAAATTGGAAAGCCATCGGATGCCGATGGCTTTATTTGGGAAAATATTAAAAAATTTTTGGAAATAATAGAACAAGTGTTCCCTTTATGTTAAAATAAAAGTACAGCTGCATGAGGACGGTTTGGCCATTCCCGGAAAGGGGGTGGTGATATGACAATTACAGAATCATTCGGTCTCGTTTTCACGAGCATCGGTTTGACGATCAGTGCAGTGACTTTGGTCGTTTCCATGATTTTAGTCATTAACAAAAAAAAATAACCGTCCCTTGTGGTAGAGGAAAGACGGTTATTTTCTGAAACCAAGATTTCCAGCCAACCGCTCTTGCGCGGCATGCAGCTGGCCGAATGCCTAGGCATTCGGTTTTTTGCGTTACATTAAGTATACTAAATTAGCCGTTTTTTGCAACTGCCTTATAGCCAGCCGCGCTCATACGGCACAGGAACGTCTATGTCGGCTTTCAATTCTTTTGCCGCCGCATAAGCCCAGTATGGTTCGCGAAGCAGCTCACGCGCCAGGAAGATCATATCCGCACGTCCGTTTTGCAGAATTTCTTCTGCGTGAAGCGCGCTTGTAATGAGTCCGACAGCGCCTGTGTCGATTGGCGTTTCGTGTTTGATGGTCTCAGAGAACTTCACTTGATAGCCGGGGAATACCGGTATCTGTGCCGGCACCAATGCGCCAGAACTGACATCGACCAAATCGACGCCTTGCTGTTTCATCCATTTCGTCATTTCCACGTATTGCTCAGGCGTCATGCCGCCCTCAGTGTAATCGTGTGCGGAGATGCGGACGAATAACGGGCCGTCCCATACTTCATTGACTGCATCAATCGTTTCGCGCAAGATGCGGTAGCGGTTTTCCGCAGTGCCGCCGTATTCGTCGCTCCGTTTATTGGACAGCGGCGACAGGAATTCATTGATCAAATAGCCGTGCGCTCCATGCAATTCGATGACATCAAAGCCCGCTTTTTTGGCACGGATTGCTCCGTCCTTGAACGCTAGCACGGTTTCTTGGATTTCTTCAGCGGTCATTTCGCCCGGTGTCTTGTATTTATCGTTGAAAGCGATGGCGCTTGGTGCTTGGATTGGGCCATCAACGGTCGCCTTTCTGCCAGCGTGTGCCAGTTGAATGCCGGTTTTCGCGCCGTTTTGCTGCATCAAGCGAACAATTTCCGCCAAGCCGTCGATGTGGCTGTCGTCCCAAATGCCTAGGTCGCGGGAAGAGATGCGCCCTTGCGGCTGGACCGCTGTCGCTTCGACGATAATCAAGCCGACCTGGCCGACTGCGCGCGTCGGATAATGCACACGGTGCCAGTCAGACACTTTGCCGTCTTCTTTATCGCTTTGGTACATGCACATCGGCGCCATGACGATGCGGTTTTTAAATGTGGTGTCTTTGATCGTATATGGTTCAAATAACTTTGCCAATAAAAACGCCTCCTTCAAATTCTACCCAACTGTTTTTCAGTATACCAGAAGGCATTATTCGAATTCCCGTCCCAAGGCTCGCGCACGGTCAGCTGCGTCTTTCACGCATTCGCCAACAATTCCTTTGAAGTTGTTCCGCTCGAGAGCAGCGAGGCCAGCAGCTGTCGTGCCGTTCGGGCTGGTGACTTTTTTGCGCAGTGCAGCGAAATCTTCCTGCTGCAGCATATCGGCCGCTCCAGCGAAAGTCTGCCGGACGAGCCGTTTCGCGTCGGCAGGAGACAAGCCGTTGGCGATTGCAGCTTCTGTCATCGCTTCCGCGAAATAATAGATATACGCCGGCCCGCTGCCCGCAACGGCAGTCACCGCATCGATCTGCTTTTCATCGACCACTGTGACACTGCCGATTGACGACAGCAAATCCCGCAAATCGTGCTGCTGGTCGAGCGTGACATATTTGCTCCACGCCACACCGGTTGCGGATTTGCCGACTTTCGCCGACGTGTTCGGCATGGCACGGGCGACAGGGAAGTTGCCGACGTGTTTCTGGATCGTTTCAATGGATACGCCTGCAACCACAGAGATGATGACGGTGTTGCCGGTCAAATTGTCTTTGATATCCGTTAACGCAGCTTCGACATCTTTCGGTTTCATCGCCAACAGGATGAAATCAGCGTTGCGCAATTCCTGCCGCTCTTTCTGGACGATTTTCACGCCGTATTCATCGCTCAACAATTCCAGCCGGTCACGGTCGGACTTGTTCATCACGGCGATATCCTCTGCTTTCAAAATCCGTTTATTGATCCAGCCATGGATCATCGATTCCGCCATGGAACCGGCTCCTACGCATACAATATTCATCTTCAGCACTTCCTTTTCTTCTATAGTATATAAATGAAATCAAAAACAACATTTCCGTTTTTCCATAAAAAAAAACGAATCCATCCCTGCTTTTGCAAGGACGAAAACGTTTGGTTTCCGCGGTACCACCTAAGTTTGCCATAATGGCACTTCTCGAGATCCTTAACGCGGACAGACGGCCGTGTTTTGCACGGCAGCTCAAAAGCAGGTTCGGGAAGGGAGCGGGGATGTGCGTTTCAGCGGGAGCACACTCTCTGGGCACCATCATCTTCCGTACTGGCCTTTTTCTTCGCTTCTATATGTACATGCATTATAGGGTGTTTTGGCGCGTTTTGTCAAATGCTCCCGGCACGTGACGGAGCGGCCGTTTCGCGGTATGATAGGTGAATAGTCATTCAGTTTAGAGGAGATGGAAATATGGGTTTACATAAAATTATTATTCCGACGCCTTTTGCGGTTGGGGACGTTAATTCTTATTTAATGAAAGGCGATATGCTGACCTTGATCGATGCGGGCCCGAAAACGCCGGAAGCATGGGAAGCCCTGAAATTCGGGCTGAAACAAGCGAATGTTGAACCCGACGACATTGAACAAGTCGTGTTGACGCATCACCATCCTGACCATGCGGGCTGGGTGGACGGCTTCAAAAACGCTACATTATATGGGCATCCGTATAATGATTTGTGGCTGCGCCGGGACCAGGCTTTTTTTGATTACCACGATGCCTTTTATTTAGAGCGTTTGAAAGAGGAAGGTGTGCCGGATGATTTGATGTTCTGGGTCAAGAAAATGAAGCGCCCGCTGAATCTGCTTGGCAGCCGGCCGTTGGATATGGCTATTAATGAAGGAGATACACTGCCCGGCCACCCGGACTGGGACGTGATGGAGACGCTTGGCCACGCGCAAAGTCATTTGTCGTTCTGGAACAAAGAAACAGGCGAAATGATCGGCGGCGACCACGTGATCGCGAAAGTGAGTTCCAATCCGCTCATCGAACCACCCTTGAACCCGGATGAAGGCCGTCCGAAATCATTGCTTCAATATAATGCATCTTTGGCGCAGCTGCTCAAAATGCCGATTGACGTCATCTACAGCGGCCACGGCGAAGAAGTACGCAATGTCCATGAACTGGTCACGCAGCGGCTCGAGAAGCAGCACCAACGGGCGATGAAAGTCTTGGCGATGATCAAGCACGAAGAAGAGACGGTATACGGATTGACACAAAAATTATTCCCTTACGCCTACGAGAAAGAATTGGGATTGACGCTATCGGAAACAATCGGCCAGATCGACTACCTGCTTGAAGAAGGGCAGATTATCGAACGGCTCGGAGAAAATGGCATTCTCTACTATAGTAAGGCTTAAGAGAATAGCTGCTGTTTAAAATGAGCATTAAGCATCGCTCCGGTCGCTTCGGGCATGGCTCTCGCAATGAGCCGAGAAGACCACTCGTCTCATAGCTTCGCCTAGCCCCTTGACGCGCCTCCGCTAAGATATCTCTCGATATGGATCAAAACAGTGGAGAAAACCATACTGCTCCTGTCTCTGCATCGCTGCGCTAGCTTCGAGACATAAAAGACCGTTGCATCGCTGCGCTAGCTTCGAAACATGAAAGTGCGTTGCTCCTGCGCAAGCTCGTCGCAAAGGAGGTGCCAAAACTAACTGGAACCTCCTTTGCTATTGCAACAGGTAGCTGGAGCGGTTAAAATAAACCTGTTGGACTTTTCTAATAATGCCGACGCAACCATGATCAACTAGCAAAGGAATGGATAATTTGAAGAAATTCGGTTTAATGATTGCTGGCCTGATGTTTTTGGCAGCATGTTCAGATGATAATAAGGCAGAACCTGCCGCAGAAGAAACAGCGCCTCCTGTAGAACAGGAAGTTGCAGCGGAGCAGCAGGACATGACGGAAGAAGGCTTTATCACGCAAGTGACAACAGACAAGATTCTTGTCAATAACATTTATTTTGATATTCCTGAAGACGTAGCGATTAACCTTAAAAACGGGGAAGAATCGACAGAAGGCGTCATCAGTGATATTCGCACCGGCATGAAGGTCAACATCGAGTACAATGGCCCGCTAGCTGACGGATTTCCGTTGGAAGCACAGGCTGACACCGTGTCGATCTTGAACGATGCGGAATCGAAAAAAGAATCGGAAGCCTTGCTCGCGTTCATCGAAGGCGAGCAATTGCCTCGTTTGCTGATGCTGGGACAGCCGCTTGTGCGAGACAACCAGATCGGTTTCCTGTTCACCAATATGGAGAACGGCAAGATGTCTGAGGTGAAAATCGATCTGGATTCACATGAATATACAATAGGTGGAGAGTAAGAGCAGCTGCGGCTGCTTTTTTTTTATGTAAATTTGTAGAGTTATACACTTGCACTTATAAATATTCCGTGATACTATATGTATATTAACAACACATAACTGTATAAAAATACATTGGAGGTTTTCATATTGAATAAAAAGATCGTTTTAGCGTATTCAGGGGGATTAGATACATCGGTGGCCATTCCGTGGCTGAAAGCGGAAGGCTACGACGTTGTTGCAGTGTGCCTCGACATCGGAGAAGGCAAGGACTTGGAATTCATCAAACAAAAAGCGCTTCAAGTGGGCGCTGTTGAAAGTTACATGATCGATGCGAGAGATGAATTTGCGGATGAATATGCACTCATTTCATTACAAGCCCATACATTATACGAAGGAAAATACCCATTGGTGTCCGCGTTGTCGCGTCCGCTGATTTCAAAAAAACTGGTTGAAATTGCCGCAGAAACCGGCTCGACTGCAGTAGCCCATGGTTGTACAGGAAAAGGCAACGACCAGGTGCGTTTTGAAGTATCCATCAAATCATTGAATCCGGCACTTGAAGTGGTAGCGCCGGTTCGCCAATGGGGCTGGTCGCGTGACGAGGAAATCGCTTATGCGAAACAGCACAATGTGCCGATTCCAGTAAATTTAGACAGCCCGTTCTCGATTGATATGAACCTTTGGGGACGTGCCAACGAATGCGGCATTTTGGAAGATCCTTGGGCTACGCCGCCAGCGGATGCATATGATATCACTTCCGCACTTGAAGACACGCCGGATGTTCCTGACATCGTGGAAATCGAGTTCGTCAAAGGCGTTCCGACTCAATTGAACGGCGTATCGTATAAATTTACAGACCTGATCTTGGAACTGAACCACATTGCCGGCAAACACGGCGTCGGCAGAATCGACCATGTCGAAAACAGACTGGTCGGCATCAAATCGCGTGAAATCTACGAAGCGCCTGCTGCCATGACGTTGATTGCCGCGCATAAAGAATTGGAAGACATCACATTAGTAAAAGAAATGGCACATTTCAAACCGGTCATTGAGAAAAAAATGACGGAATTGATTTATGAAGGCTTATGGTTCTCGCCGCTTCGTATCGCACTTGAAGCATTCCTGAAAGAAACACAGGAATTCGTCAACGGCACGGTGCGTGTGAAATTATTCAAAGGCCATGCGATCACGGAAGGACGTAAGTCTCCGAATTCATTGTACAACGAGCAATTGGCGACTTATTCAACAGACGACACGTTCAACCACGCTTCTGCAGTCGGCTTTATCGAATTATGGGGCCTTCCAACAGTCGTCAACGCCATGGTCAATAAAAAAGAAGTGGCAGTTACAGAACAGGTGAAAGAGAAGGTGAAATTATGACCAAACTGTGGGGCGGACGTTTCCAGAAATCCGCTGAACAGTGGGTTGATGAGTTCGGCGCTTCGATTTCATTTGACCAAAAGCTTGTGATGGAAGATTTGGAAGGGAGCACGGCGCATGTCAAAATGCTGGCGGCGTGCAACATCCTGTCGCAAGAAGAAGGCGACCAGATTTTGTCAGGCCTGGAAAAGCTGAAAGTGAAAGCACAGGCAGGCGAACTGGAGTTCAGCACGGCAAACGAAGACATTCATCTAAACTTAGAAAAATTCCTGATTGACGAGATCGGGCCCGTCGGAGGCAAGCTTCATACGGCCAGAAGCCGAAACGATCAAGTTGCGACGGACATGCATTTATATTTGAAAAACCGGGTAAAGGAAATTATCGAAGCAATCCAAGCGTTCCAAAGCGCGATCGTCGAACAGGCGGAAGCGCATGTTGAGACGGTGGTTCCGGGCTATACTCATCTGCAGCGTGCGCAGCCGATTTCGTTCGGGCACCATTTGATGACGTATTTCTGGATGCTTCAGCGTGACAAAGAGCGGCTCTCAGAATCGATGAAACGCATCGACTTGTCGCCGCTGGGCGCAGGGGCGATGTCCGGCACGACGTTCCCGATCGACCGTGAAATGTCTGCGGATCTCCTCGGCTTTTCAGGTGTTTACCAAAACAGCCTGGACGCTGTCAGCGACCGTGATTTCATCTTGGAATTCCTTAGCAATGCGTCGATGCTGATGATGCATATGTCGCGTTTCGCCGAGGAAATCATCCTGTGGTCAAGCGAAGAGTTCCGTTTTATTGAACTCGACGACACGTTCTCGACTGGCTCAAGCATCATGCCGCAGAAGAAAAATCCAGACATGGCTGAATTGATTCGCGGCAAGACAGGCCGCGTCTATGGCAATCTTTTTGGGTTGCTGACGACGCTGAAAGGCTTGCCGCTTGCTTACAACAAAGATTTGCAGGAAGACAAAGAAGGCATGTTCGACACCGTCCATACGCTGATGGGTTCCTTGCCGATTTTCGAAGGCATGGTCCGCACGATGACGGTCCGCACCGATTCCATGGAAAAAGCCGTCCATTCGGATTTCTCGAATGCCACGGAGCTGGCGGATTACCTAGCCGCCAAAGGCTTGCCGTTCCGCGAAGCGCATGAAGTGACCGGCAAATTGGTCTTCACGTGCATCCAGCGCGGCTATTACCTGAAAGACTTGCCGCTGGCGGAGCTTCAGGAAGCGAGCCCGTTGATCGAAGACGACATTTACGGTGTGCTGCTGCCGAAAACTGCGGTAGCCCGCAGGAATTCGCTCGGCGGTACAGGATTTGACCAAGTACATTACCAATTGGGACTTGCCAAGCAACTCATCGGGTAACAAGTCCAAATTTATAAAGCCGAAGCGCTTGGTACCCGCTGTCGGCGCCCTTTGTCCGCAATTCCTATCCCCCTTAGGAATTGCGGCTTTTTTGTGCTGAAGGGAAAAGTCGAGGCTTTGGAGTTACTCGCTTAGGTACCTGAAAACTCGAAACGAATCGGGTAAAATAATAAAGCGTGAAGAATCGTGGATTTGAGCGGACTGGAATTCGGTTCGCAGAAAAATGCGGGGTTTCTGGCCCTATTGTGGAAGGTGAGATCGATGAAACACTATGAAGAAATAAGCATTAAACCATTGGAAGAAAAACTCATAGGTATGGTGAATAACGCAAACGAGCCTTTTCCGGTCATCGGAAAAATTCTCCCGAGCTTTACTGGCGGGGCGTGGTCATACGAAGAACAATTGGCTGAACATCAATCGGAAACGCGTTTCCCGGATGACCAGCTGGAATGGGAAACGTATATCGACAGCGAACAGAAAGTGGTGTTTTTGGCGTTCCTCGCAGAGGCATGCATTGGCCAGATTCGCTTGGTGAGAGACTGGAACCGCTTTGCCTATATTGAAAACATCGCTGTCTGCAAAAGTTTTCGGAAAAGCGGAATTGGGCGCATGCTGATGGAAGTTGCAGAAACCTGGGCGTTGGACAAATCTTTGATCGGCCTTTCTCTTGAAGCGCAGAACGACAATGTCATTGCCTGCCGCTTTTATGAGAGGGAAGGCTTTGTATTGGGCGGTGCGGATACGATCAAGCAGCTTGCAAATCCACATATCGATATAACTTTGTATTGGTATAAGGTTTTTTGAGTTGGAAGGAAAGGCAGCGTTGCAAGAATCACATGTTTCGCAATTAAAATCAGTTGAATCCAATATTAGTAAGTGCTTTTAAAGTTTCCTTTAAATTCTTAGCATTTTACTTGATAAAATTTTTAAGCTAGTTAGTCAATATAGGTATTTCGTTATTATAGATTGTAGCAATGACATTATGTCCATCTATTATGATTAAGGAATCCAGAGGGATATTGTTTGCTTCTACAACTTCGGATATCCCACTAGCCGGCCAGTTAGTTCCACACAAAAATGGCGGCTCTGCTCCAACTAAAAATCTTGTAGGGTCTTTTTCTAGCTGTGAAATCAACTGATGGCTGAGATCATAGTCTACAAATTCATAAACTTGATTATTTACTTCTGCGATAATTGTCAATTTATATAATGAAGTTCTAAACAATCTTTTTTGTTCTTTAAGGCTAGGTTTAATCTTAAAATTTACTTCTTTAAGTTTCAGTGGTTTCGTTTTTTCTACATGAAAAGTTGCTTGGTCTAAATTCATCGGCACTTCCATAGTCTCATTCCTTTATTTACATTTTTTTGTTACATAATCTGGTCCTTTTGTTGAAGATTAACCTATCTTAATTACATAATTAAACTACCATGCCAGTAAGCAATAAAATAACAAATTTCTTTGCCCTCAATTAATTCTGAAAAATATACAATTCTGTTGTGTATCATAACCCGAGCACAAGATTAACAAATTTTGTTTTTGCTTCCGTATAGGCTTCCCGATCAAGATTAAATTCTTGTGCCAGATTACTTTTGAGACGAGCATATTCAATAACTAGTTGCGGGTCATCCCTTAATTTATCACGAAAAAGTATTTGCTGTTCCCATCGTTGCTCTCCCTTTAGCATTACGTGAAGATGGGCTACACGTTTATCATTTTTTACCTTCACAAAAAACCTTCTCCAGTCTTTGTTATCTAAATGGGGAGGTACATAATGCCAGTCGTAGCTAGACAATAACACTGAAATATCAGTGATCCGTTCAAACGAATCAACATTAGCCATTAAATCAATGATTGGTTTTGCAGGAAGCTTAGGAACAGACGTACTGCCTATGTGTATTACCTGTCCTACTCCAAATGCAGAAAGAAGGTCATAAAGCTGTTTTTCCTCTTGTCTGCCCATTTCTAACCATCTGGGGTCTGGATTACCTATCTCAATGGATTCTGTTGCCCAGATGGGCCAATTTGTTTGATCATCATCTTTGCTCATAATTAGCCTCCAAAATAAAGCTGGTTTTTTGCCAATTGTAACATGTATTAAACTGGGACTTTTATTAATGCTTAAAAGTCTTTCGTATATTTCACCAAATGAACGGTTTCTTAAAGATTTACCATTCTTTATTACATAATTATTTAGCCTGACATGGCAATATAACTTCACATCAAAGCTCTATTTGTAATTTCTTTCTCTAAATAAAGCACTTGGTTATGAAAATAGAGGATTATCTATAGAATAAACATTTAAATAAAGCTTCAAAAGTATCGATTTTAATGCGAAAAATCATGTCTAACTGATCAAACATGATGTTTGCCACACTGAAAAGTCTTTTGATATAAAAACAGGTAAGTAAAAATGAATCCTTGGTGAATATGTTACAATTTACCAATAAATGATAATAGAAAAAAAGCCTGTTAGCGGGCTCTTATTAAAATGTGTAGTGTTCTTAATTTTTCTAATGATAGATGTAATTATTAATTTTAATGTGGTTTTTAAATTGGTGCTTTACTGGGATAAAGAGTAAAGCTTTTTCCTTCTTCAACTAACGCAACGATTGGAGGTGTACGATGGACTGTATCATTTGTGGGAAACAAGTAGTAAATGAAAACAATCGGTTGCAAAAGAAAGTGAAAGATTATTTGAAAACAACCAGCGAACTAGATGTAAAGCATCTGTGGATTAAACAATGGAAAATCTGTTATGACTGTAGTGAATCGTATACGAATGACAATCTTGTAGATAATTCTGAAGTTCTACAAAAAATAGAGAACCAGAAAAAGCGTAAGAAACAACTAGGAAAAGCTAAAAGAAAACAGGGGCCTTTGGGAGAAACACGAGCTTATTACATTGAGAGATATATTGATTATGCTACGTGTAAAGCAGAGCAAAAAGGTCAACATATGGTTAAACCACCACCCTTGATAAATAGTCGACAATACGATGCAGCCTATATTGCATATGTGAAAAGCAGTGAATCTACAGCTGTGTTGATTGTGCGGGATATGGTAAAGGATATAGACACAAAGGGAAAGTGGATTGATGTAAGGCATATGGAGAAGCGATTTTTGTCTCATTCTGATGAAGATTTTTCTTTTATCATTGTAGAATTATTTTCGAGAAAACAAAAACCAACTTATCCGAAGCAAATGGCAGAAGAGACGAATTCGGATTATAAAAATCGTATAGCGTATATCACGTGGCAAGCCGCAACGGCTGACATACATGATCAGCGAACTCAAGGAATAAAGGGTGACGTATATATCGTGTTGCCTTGTCTAAAGAACGAACATGAGAGCACCTATGAGAAGCATTATATCGTATGGGATAATTCGCACCGTCACTTCAAGCGCGTTAGAGAAAGCAATCAATATGTAAATATTTTAAAGCCACCTATTTGGCGATACGATATCTTTGCTACCAAACAAATAAATCATCAACAGCTACGTTATATTGAGAAAAACTTGTATCAAATCATTGGCAAAATCCATAAAAAAAGTGCCGTTACTCTTTCCATATTCAGCCCGCAAAAGAAAAAGGGACTGCATCAAAATTAAAAAGGGAGCTAAAAGGAGAAAGGGATAGGAAAAACTGATCCGTGCTCCGTTAAATGAGCAGTTTATAAAAAAGGTGCCCTGCAGCTAGGTTGCGAATAGATGGCTTCGGTATACTGCCAGAGTCATCTTTTTTTAGTTTCCGTAAATTATTTCAGCATGGACAATAGAGGACTGTCGATGCTATTCTCATTTTCTATTACAACAATGAACGCATCAAACAAAAAATGACTGGCACGAAATCGGTAACACACCGGGCTCATACCAGTCATTTAGCTGCATAAACCAAGGCTTTGACTATATGGGCTCACTACCTAACTACTCTTTTTTGAAACTTTTGTTTAGTTAACCATGAGTCCCCATCCCTCTGTGTATCCATCATAGGGTTTACTTAATTCGTCATATACTAAAGGGAAGTTTCTTACGAAAATATATTTTAAAAAACTACTCAGGGAAAAATGGTCTGTTAGAATTATTTCAAGCAATTGTAATTTCTAGAATAGGCTTAAAATCAAGCACTTATAACTTGGAATAATAATTGCGATTTACAAAGTGATTGATAGAACATAAAGGACATAGTGGATAGTAATTATAAATTACTTTGGAGGTGGAGAGGAATGAAAATCGTAGAAAAGCTGCCAGTTTTGCTAGCAATTTTGTTTTTCACTATAACACTAGTAGCCTGTGGTCAGTCGCCCGGTGTTGATCACGTTACAGCTGAATATATTCTAGAGGAAAATCCGAACGCCGATATTATTCAAGAGCACGACAGTATCTTTAGGAATATGGCGGACGTAAGGACGGAAGAACAACTCGCCTCTTATGAATTTTCAAAAGGAGAGCTTCAGGGGGAAATTAAAAACCAAACAACAAATATTGGAGATTTTGAGCACCTTACTGCAACGCACTTACCAGAAGGAACAAAGATATTTAGCGCAAATAGCGGGGAAGCTTTTGAAAAAGGCGAACCTGGGGTTCTAATGGCAGAAGTAAATGGTCGCACCCTGTACTACCAACAAATAGTGCTTGAATAAAAAGTGGATTAAACAGACCATTTTGTGGTTTTTATATCGATTCGATTTGCTAAAGTCGATTAAAACAGATATCGAGTAGGCTTTTACGCCTGCTCGATTTTTTGTGTGTCATACTTTCACGATTGGTTTTTAAAAATAGATTTAATTGCCAATGCCCCTTCAAAGATAGGATGCGAAACTAATTATGGAATTAAACTTATTCCTAAAAATGGCAACGCAATTAATTGTGATTCTTTTATAATAGAGATATTTTTTAGGAGTTATTATAATCAAACTCCAAAATTCTTTGATGGTTTATAGAAAGTGACTTCCTTTATATATGAATAAGAATCAATTATGCCCTAACAGAATGGACGCTATATAAAAGTTTCCACTATTATATAGTGTTGGCTGTTTCTTCTTCGAGTGCTTTCACTAATTTATAAAAGCTGGTCTTTTTAACCCCAGCTTTCTGCATGGCTTCAACTGCTGTTAGCTCTCTAGCTTTCCATTTTCTATAAACCTCTTTAAATTCCACAGAAACATAAACAGTCGGTCTGCCAAACTGAATGCCAATTTGCAGTGCCAAGTCGTTTCCTTCACGCTGCCGTTTCCGTATGTACTCTCATTCCTCTTCAGCCATCCACGAAAGAATCTGCAAAAACAAGTCCGTAATGAATGTTCCCATGCTGTCTCTATACTGATTGGTATCCAATAAAAGCATATCAAGCTCCACAATATCTATTTCAATATTTTTTGTGAGATCATTCCATTCCTGGAGAATCTCTTCTGTGTTCAAGCCAAAGCGATCCAGCGAATGGAAAAAATAACTCCTTTTCGAATAACTTGTTTCAATAGTTGATAGTTTGCGCGTTCAAAATTTTTCCGATTTTGCTTGTCCAAGTAAATGCCTCTTTCAGTGATGCCCATTTTCTAGATGGCTTCTAATTGACGGCCTTCATTTTGATCATTGTTAGCTTGTCTCAATGTAGTTTTTAGTATGAAATTTTATTTTACGTACGAAATATATAATCTAGAGGAAATTTAAAGAGGAGGTAAATAATAAATTTGCCATCTCATAGCCTTCAATTTAAAGTATTGGAAACTAAGAAACTTCTAAAAGGTATACAGTTTAAAAATAGTTACTAGCGTTCACCTTAAATAAATTAAGTGAGTGTTTAATCTATGGTGATTTTTGTAAAAAATAGTGTAGTGAGAGGTATAATTATGCCAGCTACAATTAAGGACAATTGATAAAGGAGAAATACTCTTATGTTTGGTTTCTTATATAGAACAAAATTAATAAAAGATGATTTAAAAGGCATTGCAAAATTTATGTATTTGGATGTATCAGAAGATTCTTGGGATCAAGAGAACCTTACTAAAACAAATTTAGATTTTACTATTGAAAGCGTTCGTTATATTGATGAATATATATATAGATTATTAAATACGGACTACGGCACTGAATTGTTGGATAAGCATTTCGATAATTTTATGGTTCGTATAGGTGCTTATATTGGTGAGGTTATCAAGAATAATGTCAATGAAGACTTTTACTGGTATGAGTCAGGTTCTGTACGCAATTATTCTTCCGATTTTGATGGAACATTTAATACTACCCAAACCGTTCTTTATTCTAAAAAAAGGGATATAGTTATACTTCCTTTAGATGTGGTAGTGCAATTCTTGAAAGGAAACTCTCCCTACACTAGTCTTCTTAGTTATGTAGAAGTAACCATTAAGGAAAACTCTTAAATACTAAAGTTATTCCATCTCCCTTAATTTAGAGAATTAATTCATCGAAGCTAACTAGAATCACGACAAAATAAGTAGTTTATATATCCCGAATTATCGGCATTCCTCTAACAGAATCATGGGGAAGGTGCGCGCCCGGAGCACCTTTTCTCTTTCTTTTTCCAGAAATCCCTTTAAATCAATATTTCTCGATTAAAAAACCATAAAATAAAGTTGCTTTTAAGAGAATATAAAGAAATACAAGTCGACTTTGTTTTGGTAACGAATAGGAGGTAAAAAAAATGCTAGAAAAACAAGAAGGAAAAATTAACGAAATCGTTTATGATCATACGGCATATCGTGGAGGAAAATACCGATTATATCCGACGATAGATGGTTTAAAAGAACTTCTGGGTGAATTGATAGAGGCAGATGCAACTACTGAGTATCTGCGAATTAATCCATTCTATGTAAATGAAAAGGTTAACTTGCAAAGGGAGTTTGGCCGTTTCATGTTTTTCTTGGAATGTCGAGAGTCTTATACCGAAGAGGACGAAGTGGCAGCCATAATCGAAAATCTGGAAGGAGAAGAAAGCTTAACACCCGTTGTAGATTGGGAGAAAGGCAAGGCCCTATATCCCTTATGCCGGTTTGATGATCCTGAGAGATTCGCTCAGGCATTGAAAAATTTCTGGGCATACTTGGATATTGGAATTCCACAGATGCTTGCCATGGCCAAAGAAGATTTAAATCTAAAAGAAGATGATTTGGGATTTGGTTATTTCTGTTTTGAAATTGAAAGCGAATAAAGTAGGAACATCATCGAGAAGCCAGAAAACGCGCTTTGTATTTAATGTTTCACCTAACAGTCATATCGGATACGCTGTTTGAATAAATTATTAATTTAATCCTCCTTGAACTTCAGGTGCAGAGAGACTTTGCATATCTTATGTATCTTCTATAAGAGATCACGATATTGTACTTAATTGTATATTTAATAACGCAGGGCTTTTCTTTCTCCGCAAAAGTGTACTTTTACGAACGCTCTGTAAAATAAATTCTCATACAAAGTTACACTCCATAAATTATTTATTCTCACCATGTTAAAATTAGTAAAAATCATGTCTTCGATTTCACCCTTCCAACTGAAAGTTTTGAGGGGTTTACAAAGGGAGGAGGAACGTTAAATTGGATAATTGGAAGAATAATACGATATGGTTCGAAGACATTCCTGCTGAATTACAGTGCTATGTAAATTTAAAAGAGGAAAAGATGGAAATCGAATCTTTGTCGGAGATAGAATATCTGACGCTGTGGCATTACAAAAGCAAGCTTCATAACTTTGAAGAGTTTCCCTATATGGAAAAGCTTTTGTACCTTGAACTGAACTGGTCTAACCAGCATGACTTTTTTGGCGCCGAGAAATTTTCTGCCCTCAAACGCCTGGAGCTTCATTACTGTACCAAGTTGGCTAGTGACCATGGGATATCCAATTTAGCATCGACATTGGAACACCTGCATATCAACCAATCAAAGAAATTTGAGATGAGCGATGAACTTATTTCATTGAAGAACCTTCGAGTTCTCTGTTTGAACTCTTGTGCAGACTTGCCGAACCTAGGCTTCTTAAAACATTTCCCGCAACTCATTGATTTCCGATTCGTAGATACAAAAGTAGTTGATGGGGACCTAACACCGATTTTAGAGCATCCTACTATACGTAGTGCAGGAACCATGGATAAAAGGCATTACAACATGAGTTCTGAGAAACTAAATCGTCTGCTTGAACAAAAGGATGGAGGTCAAGAATACCGATCAGTAGTAAAAAAAGGAAAATGGGAAACATTTCGTTATGTGGAGAAGTGAAAATCGCATCCTCTAACTTAAAAATAGTTTACATATCAACGCTTATAGGAAGAGAAGAAGCTAATACAGCTTTTTCTCTTTCTTTGCGTTTGGGAAAGTGTACTTTTACGAACGGTTAAGTCAACGTTTTAAGGTATTTAAATAAAGGAGTTATTTGGAAAAAAGAAGAATTAACATAGAAAACCAGGAAATCTTCTACTGATGCTCAATTTTAGAAAAGGAAGATACATCATTATGAAAAAAATCGTTTCTGGCGTTTTGCTAACTATAGTTATTCTCTTATTATATACCTATCAAAAACCAATTATGACTACCGAAGAAGCTATAGTACAAGCTTATAACCATCTGAATGACCCGTCCCAAGGAGTAGGAATTGAAGAAATTGAGATAGAGTTAGGTGACATTCCAGCTAATAGTATAAATTTGAAACTTCATTCAAAAGAAGGACTTTTAAATGAATTCTTCAACATGCGACAATGGGTAGTGACAGTAAAGTATCAAAATCTGAGACCTACAGTTGTAATGGATGCTTATACCGGGAAGTTATTAGAAATAAGCGGACCTTTGAATTAGAAAATCAAGGGTTGACACTTAATTAACATATCAGCAGTTAACAGAAACCATTATAAGAGAAAAAGCTTTCTATTAACTTAGGAACGAGATGGTGCTGATTATAGCCATCATTAATTCAAATCTATCTTCAGCCATCTTGTCATGATTTTCATCACCGAAAGAAAATAAATAAAAATATATTTAAAAAGGGCTGATCGTTTGAAGAAGTTACGTGGAAAAAAGCGTTATTTTCGTAACCTGCAGAAAGAGGTTGCTACCGAACATCTTCGGTTGGATTTCGGAAAGGATAGCTGGTTTGATCTTTGGCATACTCACTTGGATTTTCATGGGCATGGAAACAGCAGCATGAAAATTAGAAGAGAGCATATAAAAGCACATATAGGTTTATACAGAAGTTTGCTGGAAAGGTTGGAAAGCTTTGAAAAACCTTTCCAGTCTTGGGTTGAAATAGATGACCACGATGCTGGTTCAGATGCCGTTTATATTCATACCCCTAATCCAAATGAAGACAACTTCCCTCTAAAGATAGCAAATGTGAAATGGGCGGTTGATCTCCCGTACTATTTTAAGGATTTGATTGACCCCAAGGAATTTGATGCGGGATATTATCGCTCAGGTTTAGAGCGCGGCTATATCATTCAGTCCAAAATGTTTGGGCACAAATTTTAGCCTTATCTATACAGCTTGGAATATAGCTACCGTCTTAACTTGACGTTTTTCCAGGGTCCAGAACTGGATAGTTCGACCAAGAAGTTTCACGAATTTGAATGTAACTTAAGTGCAGTTAAGTTACATTCAAATCTTTTTGTAAAACACTTTGTATCTTACAAGGAGGAGAAAATCAAATGGACATCCATCGGTTAGAAAGTGCAATTGAAAATGACGACATCGAAGAAGCAGGGAGATTATTATATAAGATTTCCCCTGACCAAGATCAAGCTGCAGTTCCAATCCTGATCAAACATATCACCCAAACCCAAAATAAGATATTGAGAAATGCACTGGCTATGGCTTTGCGTGATATCGGGAATGAAGAATCGGTTTCCCCACTGATTAATTTGATTAATGATCCGAAGACGCTGGGAAGCAGAGGGACTTTGTTATACGCTTTGGAACCCTTCGATTGTACGGGGCACCTGGAAACGATTGTTCATCATTTTTTAACTGGAAATTTCGAGGTGCAAATCACAGCTCATCAGCTCCTCGAATCCATGGATGGAAAAGTGCCTGCAGATGCATTGTTGAAATCCCTCCAAAAGGTAAAAGAACGACTAAATGAAATCGAAAGACAACAAGAAGAGCACTCCGATGTACTAGACATTCTTTTTAAACTGAATGTAACTTAATGTGAATTAAGTTACATTCACTTTCTTGATTATTTTGAGTTTGAAAATTACTAGTGATTAATAAAACTTACTAATTTTATAAAAACTGAGATTTTAGAAAAACAAGAATCTAATGGTGCTGAAAACTCATCGACTTAAAATCCAAACGGTTTGATGAAGGAGATTATGGAGTATGAAATTCATAGACAATGAAATTGTAGACATTCTCCACGTATATAAAACCGAGAAACATGAATTGCAAAAACGAACAAGGCAAAACATTTTGGCAAAACGAGAAGAAAGAGTTGAAAAACTAGTGCGTGACCAATTTGAAAATTACAGTGTTGCAAATTGGACGGATTATGAGGATCTTTATTGTTTGGAATTTCGAATTCTCTTGACCAAAAACCAGCCCCTTCTCGATGATAATACGGAACTCTTAAAGGTTTTAGGAGGGACAAGGATAGATTTGACTGTTTTTGTCAGTTTAATTAGCAACCACTATTATCTATGGGCCGAAAAAACGCGGTATAACCCATTAAACGACAAATGGACTTTTCAAAAAATAACGTTGAAGAATCATGAGGTTTTTCCCGTTATTGAAAAATTTACAGCAGAAATGGAACGAGCTGACTTTAAATTGCTTCCGGAGTTCGATGCCCGAAAGTTTGTGCCTGACGTAGAAACAAAATATCTAGATAAAGGCAAAGTAAGAGTATTCCACATCATTTTCACAGATATGGAGACTCTTTAACAAGGTCGTATAAATAACGGTGGGATGATAAAGAAATGGAATGAGTAAGTCTCATTGAATTTTCAAGTTGAATAACCCTTAGAAAATTATCTCTTAAATGCTTTTTCTTCTGTCTATGAATGTAACTTAATAGTAATTAAGTCACATTCAATCACCCAATTCCATTCACTTTATTAGAAAATCCATCGAAACTGATTTCAACCGAAAATTTGATACATTCAAAAGGCCGTACCATAAGGTTTGAAAACTCGCATTCCAATAGGATTTGGGTTTAACCATCAAGTGTTATGGAAAGAAAAAAAAGTTTGTAAATCCGTTGTTGGAACTATTTAAGCCGTTATTAACCAGCTTCGTATTTGCAGCGAAATGATCGCTGGTTATTAGGAGATTCCAGGAACACCATATGATTGGAGGCAGGATGCATATGAGTAACATAAACATCCAAGCGTTATGAAGGTAACTGAAAAACAAAAAACAATTTTTGTTTTAGTGCTGGCAATCCTTGTCTTTATTAACTCCATTGTAGGGGTCATCCACCAAATAGTATTTTCATGGTTTCTGCTTATTTACAGCCTGTCAATTATCCTCTTTATTGTTTTTACATTTAAGGACTGGAATAAAACCGAATAATGGAGAAAATGCCTTTCCAATTGTTGGCGGAAGGGAATTTATGTATTTTCTTAACGAGCAGTGACATAGCCTAGTAGAAAAAATTGACTGGGGAAATATTATTATTTTAAGTATTGCTTTCCATGCTTCGTAAGATTTCATTTATAATTAATTAGTTTACATATCGTGAATTTATCGGAAGAGAGGAAACCTTAAATAGGTTTCTTCTCTTTTTCTTGCATCTGCATAGGTTTTTTGAAGCAGGAAATGGAAGATGAATTATATTTAATAAAATAATCAGAATTCGGAAGAACTTAAACCAATAAATAACGTCTTCTTTTCATATAACTAGGTAAGACAGGAGGCAGCCGCTAGTTGGAATTTCTTGATTTAGCTGCTTGTATTACGAAAGTTTCTTTGCCGCTAACGAAAACTGTTTACCCATTTATGTTCAGACAGTCTACAGAGTTCGATTAGAGATTTTCACTCTTTCTCTTTCAATGAATTTAAATCCATTTGATTTTAAAAGATGTTTTTAGGCAATATCTATTCGTTCTTATTTCCAGTATGCTATTAGTAATGGAAAAACTTAGTAATCATTTGGCGCGAAAGGGGCTGTTTAAATTTATGTTAGTAGTGAGTGATATTCAGTTAAAAACAAAAGAAACGTTGTTATACGGAGCTAATATGCAGTTAAGGAAAGGGACGATTTACGGCTTGTCTGCACGCAATGGCAGCGGAAAAACCACATTGCTCCGGACCATCAGTGGACTCAGAAGCGAGCCTTTAGGTTCGATAGCTATTCAGGAAAACGACCACCTGCTTTCTGCACTGGAAGTGAAAAAACAGTTGTTTTACTTTGAGACGGTGGAATGGTTAGACCCTAATTTATCCGGATGGGATTATTTGCGCTTTACACAAGATGCTTGGAACCAGTCTGACCGGCCGATCGAAGAGATCGTCTCTTTTTGGGAGATGGATTCGTACATCAAGACGCCCATCAAAAAATATTCGCTTGGCATGAAACAAAAGGTGTTACTCGCCATGTATGGCGTTAGCGGGGCGAGCTATTGGCTGCTTGATGAACCGACCATCGGCCTGGACACCAATAGCCTGAAGAAATTTCAAACGTATTTGCTGGACGCCAAAACGGATGGGGCTTGCATCTTATTTTCTTCTCACCAAAATGATAGTTTGTATGCGGTCTGCGACTACATGTACGAAATGGAAGATGGCTCCTTACTTCTGTCCATGATAAAAAAGGGGGACGACAAGGGATGAATTATTATCGATTTCTCTTAAAAAAAACCGTGAAAAATCGAGCCACTTCCGTTCCGTTGCTTCTTCTATTGGTAGCCATTGTCGGTCTGTATGTGATTAACCAGACGTCCGGGGATTTTTCTAGCTATAAGGGTGGCCTAACCGATCATCACGAGGAAACGAAGGACTTGGAAGAGTATTACGTGGACTTGCAGAATGATGGCGTGGCGTACTCAGCCGATGAAGTCGCATCATTCGAATCAGGCCATCAGGATGTAATGGAGCAGTCGATGTGGTCTGAGAAAGCGCTGCAATTAGCAGAGGAAGAAAAATGGGACGAGGCGTTGGGTTATTCCATCAACCTCGTGAACCGGCAATTGGAAGCCAATGAACAAGCGGAAGGAGCGCTGTTTCCTGCTGAGCATGTGTTTGTCTTAAAAGGGGAACTCGAAATGTATGAGCAGTTACAGGCACTTGAACAAGAGCCGGATACTGAAGGCTATGAGACTTTCGGGTTCAACTACGTCTTTCGGGTGATGGATTCGCTGTTCCCCGTCTTATTCGTGCTGATTTTAGCTGTTCTGTTGACAGAAGTTTTCCTGAACTCGTATAAAAAAGGAATGAACATCGAAACGCTGTTGCCGATGAGCTTTAGGTGCCTGTTAGCCAAACGGATTTGGTTCAGCAGCCTGTTGGCCGGAACGGTTTACTTGTCCACGCTGGCCATCAGTTTTGTCATGGCCAGCCTTGTGAAAGGCCCAGGAAACGCCTTATATCCAGTCTTGCTCTATTCGGCGGAGTTACCGGAAACGTCCCCAATCTGGATTGTTTTAGTGAAGATGCTGACTCTCCAGTTGCTGGGCATACTCAGCCTGGTTCTGCTCATCTCGCTGATCAGCTTTTTCGTCCAGAACAACCTGGTCAGCTTATTGATCACACTGGTCGTTGTGATCGGTTCACCGATGGTCTTCAAATCCATCGAAGCTTTTAATATTATTGCCCATTTGAACCCTTTCACGTATTTGGCAAGCGGGCATGTGGTGACTCGGTTTATCATGCAGGATATCCCCAATGCTCAAGCTACGTTTGGAACGGGAATCGTTTCACTGGGTGTCTTTTCTTTCATACTGGCCGTAGTAAATGCGGTTCTTGCCTACCGGTATGAGAAGAAACCGATGTATGCGGCAAAAACATAAAATGGCAAATGCTCTTGTTGGATTTTCTAAGTTGAAACTTGGAGGTTCAATAATAGAATCCAGTTTACATATCAGAAGTTATTGGAAGGAAAGAAGCAATAAATATAGCTACTTTCCTTCCTTTTATTTGCAATATACACTTTTCCAGTTATTTTTTTTGGTGAAATCTAGATATCTGAAAGTTCCTTTTGAGGTGGGAAAATGCATCTGCTTAAAAATTTCATATTAATAGTCTTATCGCTGCTAACCTCCCAGTTCGTTATGTATTATTTTATTGATGAACTAATTGTGGTTTTTGCTGCTTCGCCGGTTCCTTATATACTAGGGAGATTCTTGCTGGCTTTCGTCATTTTTGGCTGTTTCAAGTTTCTGATGAAAGAATTTGAAATTGAATCCATCTATATAAACTTGGCTATGATACTGTACTTAGTCTTTTTATTTTCTATTACCCTTTTTAGGGGCAATTCGAAATCAACCGACTCCAATTTCATGCCTTTCAACTTCTTGACCTATGCTTCCGAAGCAAACCTTTCAACTTTTACAGCTGCTGTGTTAATTAACATGCTAATGCTTGCTCCTCTAGGAGCATACTTGCGAATAAAGAATATAAAATTTGCTTTCTCATGGCAAGTTATTCTTTACGGCAGTTTGATAATAGAAGGGCTTCAATTCTTCACAAAGCGTGGATCCTTTGATGTGGATGATTTGATGTTAAATACTCTAAGCGGTGGATTAGCGTATCTTGCAGTAGGCCTTATTCATAAACAAATCCCTAAAGCTCAGCTTTCTAATTCATTTAGAAAATCATCGTGAGCCATGAGAATTGGCAATTAATATGCCTTTTCTTTCAGGAGCATGCTTAGCCTGTTATTAAGGATTTTTCTCATCAATTTCGAAGAGTAAAAATCGCTAATAAAATAAGGTAGCTGAATGTAACTTATGTGCAGTTAAATTACATTCAGTTTTAAAGATAAAAAGGAACAATTAGAGGAGGAATAGATAGTGTCTAAAATAAAAATTAATTTAGAAGCTTTGAAGAAGCGCCTAGATTCAAAGGGTCTTCTGGAAGTTCAACAGGAAGAGGGATACGTTGAAAAAATGAAAGTAGCCTTTAATTCTCCGGCAACAGGAAAGGAACTGCAGAAATTGCCGTTCACTTTACCGGAAGACTACGAAGAATTTCTTCGACTGCACAATGGTGGACTTATTTTTACCCACCCCGAATATGGGGGAGGATTTGAGCTTTTTACTGTAGACGAGATATTGGAACATAGAGCCATCCCTGGTTATGACTATCCGGACAACTGGTTTCCAATCGCCTATGGATATGATGGTTGCTATTTGATTGTTACAGACAAAATGGTAGGAAATGGATACCTCTATGTTATGGATACTGGGTATGACTTCGAAGATAACATGTTTATCGGTATGACCTTTGAAGACTGGCTTGAAAAGATCATCATCGCTCAGGGAACGAAATTCTGGGAATGGGGATTCATTATTCCATAAACAACAAATTGCCCATATTTAATAATCCGAATGTAACTTAATTCTAATTAAGTTACATTCGGAGTACTTGTTCTACCTTATTTTTAGAAACATTGAAAAAAAGATAGCAATGAAAATTTAAGCTATATAACTGATTAGCACCCAGTAGTGATTTTGATGATTATTGAAATTGAAGGATACCTTATCCAAGTTTTATTAACGGGGAAAAAGTGTACGAAACAGCAATTAAATCAGATGTATCTTCAGGCAGATAAATTAACTTATGAATACTTCGACTTTCCTGACGTATTTTGTCGACTTCATAGCTTTGAGCAAATTCCCTATTCGGAGGATATTGAAGTTGATTTTGTCATAGATACTGATACCGGCAGGATTTACATACCGAGTTATTAAGTTTTAGGAACAGTTATTAGAAAACTTTTATTGAGATTGAATGTAACTTAATAGCAATTAAGTTACATTCAAAATCCTAGTTTAAAGGTGGAGGAAAAGACGGAGAATAAAGGGCAACACAGGTGAAAACGAGGGGTTAGCCAATAAATAAAGAGATATGAGGTGAGAAAATGAAAGATGGCGAATTAAAGCGAAAAATAACAGCGTTAGTTAACGAGGAGAAATTAGAGAAGGCGGAAGCTTTATTGATCTATTATGTACACAAAAACCCCGATGATCTAGAAGGGTGGAATCGATTGATTATGCTGGAAACCTTAGCTCCCATTGAGGATTATGAACAGGCAGCTGAGTATACCAAAGAGGCGTTGACGCATCACAACGACCAGCCGATTTATTTCGTTTTGATTTTGCTTTTTGCGCGCTTGCATAGAGGAGAGTTGGATTATGTGTTGGTTGAACAAGCAAAGGGTGCGCTAAACAAAGCAGATCCGAAAATTGCTTCCATGATTTCACTTCTCCTTGCCAATTACTATCGAAGTAGAGATAGCCTCCAATATGAGGCCTTCTTAAAAAAATCGATCGAAGACGGTCCTTATTTTGTTGGAAACTACCTGGAGTTGGGGGAATATTATTTAGCGAAGGGGCAGAGAGAGCTTGGGAAAGAGTTGATCAGAAAAGGTCTGGGTCAAGTGCAGCTTATCTACAAAACGGAAGATGACGACGAAGAGCTCGATTGGCTGGATATTGACCGCTATGTAAATGAGATGCTCACCCGCGTTTTCATCATGGAAGATATTTACAACGATTTTGAGGAGTTACTGCAACAGGAATAGCGCAGCGAGTCTCCAGCCTGGGATGGGTCTGGATTCGGATGAACAGCCGATAGGGAATTCAAGAAAATTTCTACTCAGTTTGAATGTAACTTAATCCTAAATTAAGTTACATTCAGAATTGCGATTCCAATGAACTGCTAAGAGCAAGAAGAGAAAGTGGATTTTCAAGAAAAAATAATACATTCATAAGGCTATACTGTCAGGTATTCAAGCTGGAACTGTGAAGGGCATAGTTTACATATCAACACGTTATGGAGGGGGAGAAAAAATGGAGAAAAAGAATGGAATGGTAAAAAATAAATTAGCACTCTTTAGTTCATTTGTTATTTTATGTATCTGTATGTATTTGTTTTTTCCTTTTCCGAATAATCCGGTGTTAGAGGCGCGCACTACATTTATGTCATTTCCAATTCGGAATCAAGATGGATATATTTCACTTGGGATAATGGGGTCCTTTCTGTTTATAATCGCCTTAATTTTACTTTTCATCGGAATGAAGAAATACCAATTTAGATCAATACTCATTGTGGTTCTAGTATATACATTTTTACCGAATCTTTTAATCACCACATATCAAGAAACCTTAGCAAGTGGCATTACAGCCATATCATATGATAATAATGGTCAATGCAATTTCAAGTTAATGGACCAAAAAATGAATGGGGAATGCAATCTGGAATTACATAATCGAAGTAATGAGGCTGTGTCATTTGAATTGGAATTTATAGATTCATTTTTCATGGAAGATGATGTACGAATGGAATCACTTATGAATTTAGCTGGTCCGTATCGTATTACGATAGAAGCTAATCAAAAAAAATCCATCCACATAAACGAATTACTCGATTTATCAGGTGTTCCAAAACATATCGATGGAGGGGAATCATTTAGTATTCATTTTAAAATAACTGAGAAGGATAAAACACGCACTTTGTAGTAGATTATTGTAAAGATGTAAACTGCATTCTGAAGAATTTTAGTTTACATATCAAAATTTATCAAAAATTATAAAATACAAAGGGATAGAAGATGCGCTTTGATCAGCGTCTTCTATCCCTTTTCGTTTGGAAAAGTATATTTTTACGAACGGTTTTAAAAAAATTATTGTTTCCATATTTTTTCGGAAGAAATCCACTTTTCCTGCTTTAAGTCCAGTGTTCTTTCCTCATCGTGGATTTGCAGGTACACGGGCATCGGGTGTTGGCCCTGTTCTCCAACTTTCCAATTGGAAAGAAACCAGTTAAAAAAGACCTCCTGCTGTTTAGTGTCAGTTTCCCATTCATGTTCTTCATAAAACGCCTCATACTCTTTGAATTCGGAGTTGGAAAGGGAAAGGTAAGGAATCTCTGGTGAAGACACACTGCTGAAGAAATTTCCACCTTCTGAGAGTCCCATTACCTCATTTGCGTGGTTATCATACGCGAAGAGAACAAAAGTGAGTTCGAATCTGGAAGGTTCGATGTAGAGAGTAAACAGGAGATTCTTTACATTCGGCGAAATTTCCAGTTCACGGACCTTGTGAAGGTATGAGAGCAAAAGGTCATCCTTCTCTGCTAAATTACTGGATACTAAAGTGATATAATCATCGACAACAAACATCTGGCACCCGCTTTCAAAGTAAGTTTTCTAGGCAAGATTTTCTTCTACGTTCATTATATAGCACTATCGTAATTGGGAAGCTCTTTTATGGAAATTCCATCCATAGTCTGTCAGTGACTTGCACTAGAAGTGGATAAGCAGGTGAACACCTTTTCTTAACTTTCTGGTAAGTGGTAAAATGTAGGAGCAGAAGACGCTTCTCAACAAGTCATGCCAGAAGGATGCGTAAAAAGATGAAAAAAAATGATTACATGATCCAAACCCGTTTAACGAATAAAGGGGACTATGCCGTACAGGTAGAAATCAAAAGTAATGAAACAGAAGAACTGGCCATGGTATTAGCAGGCATCAAAGCGCTGATTGGTACAATGGACTACACTTCAAGAGAGGGTGGAGGAGACAGCACTTCAGAAGAGGGACGAGAAAGGTATAATCAGGCGATGAGAGAAATATTAGGCTATGTTGCGGATGATATCGGGTTAACTACGGGTTATTACATGAACGAACTTCAGGCACAAGTATTTCTTGATGCATCTGACGAGCACTCTGTAAACCCTGATGTGCAAATGGAGCTTATCAAAAAGTATTTTGACTAACCAGCCTTACTTCCGCTGGGAATAAAGCACGTTGAGTTTTTTTGTTAAAAGTAGTCTGTATACGAGGAATTAAAAACTAGTTAACTTATCAATACGTATCGGTTGCTGTATGTATAAAGGTAAAGCTAATCCTGTTTGCAGCAAAAATACTGCACCCCCAAAGTTAAAAAGTTATCTTTGGGGGTGCAGTACCGAGTCTTCTCTATGAATTAAGAGAAAGCTAAAATGGGACTTTGCAAAAAAACAAGCTCCCATTTATATTGAAATCATTATTTCTATAGGATTTCGGCTTTCTGATGCAAGAAATCCTCGGTCGAGCTTACTTCCGCATACATACCTTGGAGTGCGCCGACAAATGCATAATGAACCTGTTCTGCTGGGACGACATGATCCTGGTGAGACAATTCTCTTGTGGCACAAGCATCTTCGATCAAAGTTGTTTCATAGCCTAAGTCCACAGCAGCTCGCACGGTGGCATCAATGCACATATGTGTCATCATGCCCACCACCACTACTTTGCTTATCCCTTTTTCTTTTAATTGATTTTCTAATTCAGTTTGTAGAAAGCTGTTTGCGAAATGTTTGACGATGACGCTTTCATGCTCTAACGGCTGAACCGCTTCATGTATTTCAATGCCTTCCGTGTTTGGAAGAAAGAATCCCATAGCGGGGTTGCTGGCAATATGCTGAACATGGAAAATATTTTCTTTGTGATTTTGTCTAAACCATTCCAGAACTTTAGCTGCATTGGCAGCTGCGCTTTCAGGATTACTCAATTCCATTTTTCCGTTTGGGAAATAGTCCTTTTGTATATCAACAATGATTAAAGCTGTGCTCATTTTTCCACCCCATTCATAAATTTTTCCTACAAGCTAATGATATACAGGTTCCAGGTTTTTATCGATAGGCTGATGAAGCATATTTGCGTTAAAACATTTCACCATGAAAGGAATCGACTATGGAACTTAATAAAATTGATTTTCAAATCCTTCGATTATTGTCTGAAAACTCGCGAATCCAGTGGAAAGATCTGGGTGAACAGATTCATATGTCAGGACAGGCAGTAGGGAATCGCATCAAAAAACTAGAGGACAGCGGTGTCATTAAAGCTTATTCCCTGATCGTTGATGAAATGAAGTTAGGTTTTTCTTATACCGCTTTTGTCATCATTTACATGAAAACAGCAAACCACGGGAAGTTCATAGATTTTCTTAACGAACGACAAGAGGTTATTGAAGCGCATCGGGTGTCAGGAGAAGGTTGTTACCACTTGAAAATAAAAGTGGCTTCCCAAGAACAATTAAATCTTTTTTTGAATGCCACTCTCGATTACGGGAATTACACCTTGTACCTTTCCATAAAAGAAATCAAACAACGCAGTTCATTAATTGAGGGCATTTAACTCCAGGTTTTTTATCCGGAAGATTGTGTCATATAAAACCAAGTCTTGATTCCTACTTTGCACGATTTTCTAATAAGGTGCATTTTTCGTAAATATAATTTCCGAATGGAGCTCCAATACTTGCAGTTGTTGCTGGAAAACTTAGTGGTTCAATAGTGATTTTTTTATTTTTCTTTATTGAATTCGCCCCATTTAGAGGAATGTACGAATATTCCTCATGTTGAACGATTTTTGAAAATCACCTTAAGCTGGCATTATGGAAAATAGAAAATCCCGCTGACTCCGTGGTTAAAGCCCATCATCAATAGAGCAGTGATCTCATAAACTTTTGCCTGCTTCACCCCCATAACAACAGCATGCCAGGGTTGTTTGACCTGCTTAGAATTTTGAATAAATATTATTGTCTCCTGCCTGAAACGGTGGGAGGCTTTTTGCGCTGAATCAAATAGGAGTGTTCTTCAGTTGAAAGCGGCTGCCCAATTGTTCTTTGCTCTAGCTTCAAAATGGTGCACAGTTTTACGCAGGTTTTAAAAATGAAAAGGGGGTATGGAGTAGTAATCTGTCTTCTACATCATTAAGCAACACAAAATGAAGTTTAGGGGTGGAGTCGATGACGTATTTGGATATTGGCTTGAAGCTTTTTTTCGGATTGATTGCCTTGTTGGCCGTGACGCGGCTGCTGGGGAAAAAAGAAATGTCTCAGCTGACGCCTTTTGATTTCATTTATTCAATCGTCTTGGGAGGCATTCTGGAGGAAAGCATCTATGATGACAAAGTTTCCGCACTTCATGTCTGGTTTGCGGTTGCTGTCTGGGGCCTCCTGCTTTTCATCATTGAAAAACTGACCAAACGGTACGACAAGGTGCGCATTTATTTGAAAGGGGAGCCGTCGATCTTGATTCGTGATGGGCAATTCAACATCAAGGCGCTGGAAGCGAATCATCTTGAAATGGAGCAGCTGCGTTCGATGTTGCGCCATGAAGGTGTTTTTTCCTTGCAGGAAGTCCGCGACCTGTACCTGGAACCAGGCGGCACCATCAGCTTGAAAAAATATGCGAAACACGGGTCTGTTACGCCGGCCATGCTTAACTTGGAACCGGCAGATGAACCTTTGAACTTCCTATTTGTGGATGAAGGGAAAATAAACGAAGAAATCCTGAAGTATGTTGGCAAGTCCAAAGACTGGCTTTATGAAGAGCTGCAAAAAGAGGGCTACAGCAATGTGGAAGAAGTGCTTTACGCTGAATGGTCGGAGTCCAATGGCTTTTTTATCAAATCGTATCCTACAGACAATGGTAACGAGGGAGAGGGAAATTAAAAAAACGCTCCAGTGACGGAAAAGGATTTGTTGGACACCCGCAAACATTGCCACGATGTTGGATACCCTGATTTTCACTGCTTTTTTGACTTGCGAACGGTACAGGGCGCAATATTTTAATGAATCAAAAATATATCAAGCCGGGAAATCCCTTAAAAAGAATGACCAAGATATGTATATTAAGTGAGAATCAGCAGAAGCCCTAACATAAGAGTGCCTATCCTTAAGAAAAGAAGGATACTGATTTGTTCCATGTCAGTCTCCTTCTAATTACATATCTTTCAGTTCAGCTGAATTAGAAGGGCAATTAACGTGAAGATTGACTAAATACAATCCATTTTCATGTGCTTCTTTTCAGCCATTGCTAGAGGACGCCGGTAAAAGATAAGTAAATTAACGTTTTATAAAGATAGGGATTATTGCGCATACATATCACTAAGTTATCAGCGGCTGTTTAAATACAAAGGGAGAGAGGAGTGAAAGGATGCAAAGCCAAGAAGTGGAAGCGTTTCGCGTTCTTGCTACAGCCTATTGTGATTTTATTGATTCATCCCGTTCTTTTGATGAAGAGGAAAGCTTCAAAAAACTGCTCAGAATTATTTCCCAACTGTATACAAACGCCCTGGACCTGCCGGAAGTTGAAGTTGAAGAAGAGCATTTGCCGGATGTGGATTTTCCCTTGCCGGAAGTCGATATTAAACACCATAACGTATACACGGAGATATTCGATCCTTATCACGCTGAAACTCCAGTGAACGGTTGTCTGGATGACGATATTATGGGAATTTACAGCGACCTTAAGAAAGGACTCCTTTTATATGAGCAGGGTCATGGCATCGAAGCGGTATGGGAGTGGAAATTTGGTTTAGAAGAGCATTGGGGAGAGCATGCTACAAGTGCCATCCGTGCATTGCATTCCATCAAGTTTATTTAACTTCTACTTAATTTTAAAATTTTGATCACTAGTGAGTTTTACTAAAAATCTTTAAGCATACCAACGTGTTTATAAATTAAAATGAACAAAGAATAGAAACTCAAATTTCAGGGGTGGAAAGATGACAGAGAACCAGTGGATTAGCAAACAAGAAGAGACCGACTTGCCAAAATTCAAAAGTCATGAAGAAGCAAGCCGTTATTTTGAAAAGAAGTACGGAGAACGTTTTGTATTTGAAGAGTCTTTCGATATCGGTAATGGAATTTGTTTCTTTTATCGATTGATCACAGATGTGGAAGCCTATATAAATGGGCTAACGGATTTGAACTCGAATGGGTCCGTGGGATTGGAATTTATGAACAGTTATCAGCCGATTCGAATTATGGAAGATGGAAGCGTCCAAGTCAATCAGTAAGAATTAAGAGAGGCGCAACTCTCTTTGGCTAGGTATTGGATAGTTTTAGGTGAATGGTAGAATGGGGGCCGTGCTTCTTTTCCTGCCATTGCCTTCGGTCTTTTCACTTGCCGGTTTTATCCTGGTCGGTTTGGGGCTTGCGCCGACCTTCCCGTGCATGCTGCATGAAATGCCCGTGCGTTTAGGGAAAAAGCATTCCCAGACCATCATGGGCTACCAAATGGCCGTCGCCTATTCGGGCAGCACTTTTATCCCGCCGCTGCTTGGATTGATGGCTTCGTAATTCACAATTGGCATCTTCCCGCTGAGCGTTTTGGCCTTTACTGCCATTATGTTTCTAAGCGCAGAAAGATTAATCCACGTATTGAAAGAGAATGGATCATAGAAAAGAAAGATGGCAAGCTCATCGGTAGGCTGAGGCTTGCGCGAATGAATGGGCACATGGCATCTTGGCTAAACATAAGGAGGAATGGGTATGGCAATTCGATTAATTGCGGTGGACATGGATGGAACGTTTTTGAACGGACAAAAGAGTTACGACCAGGAAAGGTTTCTCAAGCAATACCTGAAAATGAAAGAGCACGGAATTCGGTTTGTTGTGGCAAGCGGGAATCAGTATTACCAACTGAGATCCTATTTTAGTGAAATTCAAGATGAACTAGGTTATGTATCTGAAAACGGGGCTTTTGTTTTGGATCAAGGACAGGAAGTGTTTTCGGCAGATGTCCGAAAAGAAGACGTACGCCGTATTCTTGAAGTGCTGGCAGCGCACGAAAACCTTTCCGTTGTCTTATGCGGCAAAGAAAGTGCCTATATCCTGGATCGTGCATCCGACCGTTTTTTTGAAATCATGAGCCGGTATTATTACCGTTTAAAGAGGGTGCCGGATTTTGAACAAGTGGATGATCAAATCTTGAAATTCGCCTTGTCTTGCCCGCAGAACCAGACGCTTCAACTAAAGGAGCTGCTGCAAGAGAAAATCGGATCGATCGTTACACCGGTTTCCAGTGGCCATGGAAGCATCGATTTGATTGTTCCGGGTTTCCACAAAGCCCATGGCATTCAGCTGCTACAGCAAAAGTGGAAGATCAAAGATGAGGAAACAATGGCTTTCGGCGATGGGGGAAATGATATCGAAATGCTGAAGCACGTAAATTATAGTTTCGCGATGGAAAACGGAAGCGATGAAGTAAAAGACAGCGCAAAATATATCGCACCTTCAAATGAGGGCAGTGGTGTATTGGAAATCATTGACCAGTATTTTAATAATCAAGGCTTTTTCCCATCTGCTGCCAGGCATTCGTTTAAAGAAGCAAACGATCGGGTGTAAGTATGAATTTTTACTTTATGAAAAAATTGAAAAGTAAATATATTGAGAAGTGGCGTAAGAACGTTTTAAATTAAGTGGCTTTAATCATGACTAAAGCAAGATAGTTCTTTTAGATATAGGAGAAAATTTAACAATTTCGCACTAGGAAAAGGAGTTGAACTTATGAAATTTTTGCTCACATCCGCAGGCGTCACGAACAAAAGCATAGAAAATGCGCTGGTTGAAATGTTAGATAAGCCAATCGCCGACTCCACTGCTTTATGCATCCCTACTGCAATGTATGGACATCCTTGGGTCGGCCCCGGCATCAAAACTTGGGAGTTCATCAGCGGGAATTCCGAGAACCCCATGGTTGGCCTGGGTTGGAAGTCGGTCGGCGTGCTCGAGCTTACAGCGCTGCCGAGCATCGACCAAGACCGGTGGGTTCCGCTAATCCGGGAGACGGACGTCCTGTTGGTGGCGGGCGGCGATGCCCTCTACCTGGCACATTGGATGCAGCAATCCGGGCTGGCTGAACTCTTGCCGTCGCTGAATGCAGTTTATGTGGGAATGAGTGCAGGAAGTATGGTGATGGCACCTCGCATCGGGGAAGACTTTATTGGCTGGACTCCACCCGACGGAAGTGATGAAGCGATGAAGCTGGTCGATTTCGCCATCTTTCCGCATCTGGAGAATGAGGAGCTGCCGGAAAACACCATGGCTAACGCAGAGAAATGGGCTGCCGGAATACAGGGGCCAGCTTATGCGATTGATGATCAAACCGCTATTAAAGTGATCGACGGAGCGGTCGAAGTTATTTCTGAAGGGCGATGGAAGTTGTTTTCTCCCTGATGTAGCTCGATTGTAAAATAGTTAAGACACCCTCACATTTCAGCAAGAAAAGGAGCCATTTATGGCTTCTTTTTTTATGGAATACATACAACCGATCATTGTATATAAAGTTACTAAATTTCTCCATGAGAGGGCTTAATTTCCTTATAATAAAATTAATATATAAAAATTAAAACTATTTCTGCCAATTATACGAATATATGTATGAAGAGATGAAAGTGATGTGAGGGGAAAGTGGAATTAGAGAAGCGATGGATTCGGCGCGTGCAGCGTTCCGCGCATGAGGACAGCGCAAACCAGTTGGTGAAGCATTATTATAAAGAGGTTTTTGCATTCGTCTACAAGCAAGTGATCGATGAACAAACATCACTTGATCTGACACAGGAAATATTTGTTCGGATGCTGCAGTCCATCTCGGGCTTTGATGCACGAAAAGCATCTTTTCGTACGTGGCTTTATCGGATTGCCAGCAATCATTGCGTCGATTATTTTCGTTCGAAAAGCTACCGGACGTCAGTTAAGACCGGTTACATAGAAGAAGACCTAGAAAGCGCTGAAAACATCCTGCAGCAGATTACACAGAAGGAACAGGTCCAGGAACTGCAAGCGAGCTTGGCGCTTTGTGACCATACAGCGCAGCACATCGTGCGCTATAAATTGTATCTCGATCAAACTTTTGCTGAAATAGCCGTCACGCTGCAATTACCGGAATCGACCATTAAAACGAAGTATTATAAAACAATCCGCTTTATACGAAAGGAAATGGAGGAGAAGCGACATGGCAAAGGATAAATGGGACATCCCGTATCCGGATGAACAGGAAATAGAGCGGCAAGCTGCTCTTATTGTGCAGAAAGCCTTTCCCGAAAAGAGCTGGTTTTTTAAAGAAATACAAGAATTTAAGACCCAGGTGGGATGGGGGCATCTTTTCCCGAACCGCAGCGAAATCATTTTTACGAGCCTGTTGTTGGTACTTAGCATTTACGGCTTATGGTTTACGGCTTCAGCCAATCAAACGACCTCACCATCCATTTACGGCTATGCGTTTCTGGTGTCGCCTCTATCCCTGGTGTTTCTGATCGCTTATGCCTTTTATGAAAAGTTGGAGAAGCAGACACTCGAACTCGAAATGACCACGAAATTCACAATTTTTCAAGTGATGGCTGTGCGGATGCTTGTCTTCAGCGGCATATCGCTGTTCTTGAATATGACGGGGTCCTTCATTGCTGCCATGAATTTCGAGGTGGATTTTTTACGGATCTGGTTCATTACGTTAACTGGCCTTTTCGGTTTTTCGTCGGGTCTGCTGTGGTTTATCGCCCGTGGCAATGTCTTGCGCCGCTCAGTAATTTTTACGGCCGGATGGCTGGCTATCAATAGCGCTTGGTTATTCGCTATGAAAGAGGCCTATTTGCAAGTGATTTTTCATCTTCCGCTCGTGGTTTATGGGGGAATCCTGCTCATGTTGGCCGGTTTGTTTTTCTATACATTCAAAAAAGCATTTACACGAAAGCAGGAGGGGTTATGGACATGCTGACAATCAGCAACGTGAGCAAAGATTATGGGAATTTTAAAGCGCTTGAAGGGATGAACCTTCAATTTGAAAACGGAATTTATGGGTTGCTGGCGCCAAACGGAGCTGGAAAAACCACACTCATCAAAATGCTCGTTACGTTAATAAAACCGACTTCCGGTGAAATCCTTTACAACGGCAAACCCATCGAAGCACTTGGAGAATCTTACCGGGAACTGATCGGTTATTTGCCGCAGCACTTCGGATACTACAAGCATTATACGCCCCAGAAATATCTGCGCTATTTGGCGGCTTTAAAAGGCTTGGAAAAAGACAAAGTGGATCAGCGCATTGACGAAGTATTGGAAATGGTGGCACTTGGTGAAGTGAAAAAGAAAAAGATGCGGAAGTTTTCAGGCGGCATGATTCAACGCGTCGGCATCGCCCAGGCATTGCTGGGGGATCCGAAAATCTTGATTTTGGATGAACCGACAGCCGGGCTCGATCCGAAAGAACGCGCCCGTTTCCGCCATTTGCTCTCGGATCTGGCGCGCGAGCGCATCATCCTGATTTCAACGCACATCGTCTCAGATATTGAATCGATTGCCAATGAAATCATCATGATACGAGATCAGACGCTTTTGTACAAAGGAGATAGTGCAGCGATTTGCCGCAGCTTGCAAGGGAAGATTTACGAAGTGGCAATGCCATTCGAGGATTTTGCAGATTTCCGGAAGCAGTACCTGACACTCGAGGAAAAACAGGAGCAAGGGCATATGCTGGTGCGCTTTTACGCCCCTGAACAGCAAGAAGCAGAGTGGACGCCGGCCGTTCCTCAACTGGAAGACGTTTTTCTGATCGAATATGCCAATGAAAGCAGTGTCAGGTGATGGGATGCTAATAACCTGGCATGAAATGAAAAAAGCGATCACCTCTCCGGTCATTGTCATTTTACTCGTGTTGTTTATTGCATTTAATGGGTTTCAAGTGATCGGCCAGTCTTTAGCGAAAGAAGAATTGAAGGTCGTGAATGATATCACCTTTTTATATGGCAGAACGCTCACCAACGCCAGTTTGCAGCAGATGAAGGATGCGCTTGATCAAGATGCAAAGAAATTGGGGACGGAAGAAGAAGTCCAGGACTATTTGGAAGCGATGACGTTTGAAAAATACGAGCAGGAGGATGTCTTCCAGCAACAGGCAATCGATCAAATAAGCTTGAATTATACCTACTATTCATTAGGGGCAGAACTTGAATCTCGTTACACGTCAATCGATATGGACGAACTACGAGAAGATTTGTTCGAGGCCTCGCAGATGCAAGGGTGGTTAGCTGGATTTATGGGAAACCAATTCACCAAGTGGAAGGATCGGTACGAAGAAATTGTGGAAACGGCAGAATACAAAGAATGGTTTTTTGCGGGCCAATACCGCATGCACAGTGAGCTGTTCCGTTCACTGGTGAAAAACATCGCCGTCCAAAGTGTGCTGCTAGTTGTGTTGGTGACTGCGCTCATCGCGAATTACGAAGTGGAGCAGCGAACACAATCCACGGTCTATACGACGAAAAAAGGGCGCAAGCTGATCTGGCATAAATTCTCAGCGGCGATGGGTGTCAGTTTGCTGATTTTCATTTTGTTGGCAGGTTTTTCACTTGGAATCTTTTTTCTTACATATGATTACTCGAGTGTTTGGCAGACGCCGATCAGCAGCGGGCTGAATTGGGAGTATAAGCTTCCTTATATCACCTGGTGGCCATTGACTGTTTGGCAATTCCTTATCTTAGCGCTTCTGACAGAATTGGCTGTTGTCCTGATTGTCGCTATGTTGGCATTCGCCATCAGTCTTTACGTGAAAAATAGTTATTTTAGCTGGATACTCTGTATCGCTATGCTCGTTGCGATTTTTTTACTGCCTTCGTTTTTAACGGCTTATCCGGTGCTGCAGTTCATTGCCAGCCTGAACATCACAATGGTGCTGCTGAATCCTCATATGTATTTTAATGGGGGCACTACATTCAGCATGATTCAGTTCTTTGAATTGTGGACGATTCTTTTATGGCTGCTGATTGCGCTGCTGGGAAGTGGTTTGGGAATACGAAGATTTTTGATAAAGGATGTGGTATAGGAGAATGCGTTTGTTTGGAATGGAAATGAAAAAGATTTTTTCATGGAAACTATTGTTGCTGATTGCCGTGGTCAACGTTTTGTTGTTCTACCTGCGCTTGGAGTTCGAACTCGAGCATTTTCCAAACGGCCGGCCAGCAACGGATCTCTTTCGGATTGAACAGCAGCTGATTCCGGAATACGGCGCAAGAATCGATGAAAATGAATTATTGGAAATAAAAGCCCTGTACACCGACCGGGTAACAGCGGCCAATGCTTTCTTTGAAAAAGAAGACAATGCACAGGTGCTAGGAATTACTGGTTACAAAGAATTCCAGGCTATGGATACAGCCGATCCGGAACTTTCAGCATATTATTCGGATTTGATGTTCGAGAGCGGCCAGGATTTCCTTTGGGAACTGCAGGCCTGGGAATTGCTGATCGAAAATTTTGAAGCGCGGGACAGTGCCATAAAAGCACAGATTGAAAGGACGGACGGAGCACGCCAGCAGCATTATGAACAGCAGTTAGCAGAAGAACGATTTGCTTTCTATTCCAGTACGGTGCTTGACAATTTTCTTAACTACAAGACATATATGGCCATCATTATCCTGATTAGCATCACTATTCTAATGTCGCCGGTTTTTCTGCGGGACTACCGCGCCGGAATGCTGCCGATCCAATATACAGCCAAAGTTGGAAGAGGCGTCTATCGGGCAAAGTGGCTGGCCGGTTTATGCAGTACGGCAATTTTGACGGTTTTGCTCCTGGCGATTTATATGGGTCTCTATTGGACGAATGGAACGGCTTCCCATTTTGCAACGCCATTGTCGTCGTTCGGTTGGTACGATTATTGGTATGACATGACTTTCTTCCAGTATATTGTCTTATCGGTCACTGCGATTTTCGTCGTTGCAATGTTGCTTGGAGTACTGTCGATGGCTATTTCAACCATTGTACCGAATGCAATCGTACTGATCGGCATTCAGATTGTCGTCCTGTTCATCATGATTGCAGGAGTTACGATGTACTTAATCCGCGATATCATCATCCTTTATCTACCGCAAATGCTCGTACCCGCAGCTTATCTTGTTTTATTTGGAATCATCTTTATAAGCTTTGGATGGATATGGAGACGTGAATTCCGAAAAGACATCGTTTGATGCGCAATGCTGTTTCCTGATAATGAAAGAACTTGAGGCGGATCAGAACTTGCCAACCCTATAAAAGTGAAAATCAGTGGCAATGAAAAAGGCGGGTGAAGCTTGAAATGAGATATGGGAATATGGAAACAAGCAGCACCTTGTCTATGGAAGAGGAGCTGATGGCAGCACGAGAAAACCGGTTCGAACTCTTGAAACTGCTGAGTGAGTTAGGCGCATTAGACCGTGATATTTTGGTAATGAAATTGATCCAAGGCATCTCGAATAAAGAAATCGCTGTGCATTTGGGCTTGGCCGAATACACCGTTAAGATTCGGATTCATGATGCACTTAAAAAATGGGATGTACTATAAGAGTATGAATCATAAACGGGTTGAACATAAAGGGAGAGAAAGGGCTGTTTGCAGCTCCGTTTCTCTCCCTTTCTTGTCTGAAAAATGTGCTTATACGATCAATTATTTTTGCAGCAAATATTTGTTTAACTTATATCCTTAAAGAAATACAATGGTAAAATTAATCCATTGGAAGATAAAGGGGAATATACAAGATATGAACATTAGAAAAGCAGAAAACAATGACTTGAAAACAATTGTATCTTTATCACCACAAGCTGTCTTTGACGGGACGCTTGGAGAAGCAAGGCCTTCTCATTCGAAGATTGATAGCATGGTTAACCCTTTACTGGAGAAAGGGGGCTTCTATTTGGTTGCGATAGACGAAGAGAAAATCGTTGGATGGCTTCTTTTGGGAACAACAAAAGATCAATTTACGGACGAGGCAATCGGCTTCATTTACGAAATATATATTCTCAAAGATTACCGGGGCCAGGGATTTTCAAAAGAATTGATGAAAGCAGCAATCATGCATTTCCGGCAGGAAGGATATGCAGAAGTCCGTCTAAGCGCGAAAGCTGACAATCCAGCGGTCAGAATCTATGAGAACGTAGGTTTCAAAACGAGGACCGTAAGCATGAGCCTGAATTTGAAATAAAGTGAGTATGATTTATGTGCAATTACGAAACATTCCACTCGACTTTCTTAAATAAAAACCTTCAGAATTAAATCGAGTTCCACTTCCGATTTTCTGGATTAAAGGAGCCAATATGTTTAAAAAAAGACCAAAGACAGATCCATCAAAACCTAAAAATTATGCCGCAATTGGGTATACTGTTCTATTTTTTCTTTCTCTTGTCCATTTAAGTTTTGAAATATACCACGATGAAACTGAAAGTCTGGCAAGGAACATCATAATTGCTGGCTTTATGTTCTCTTTATCGCTTTTTTCTTGGATCATTTACTATATGCACTTTAAGCTCTATACAAAAGAATTTAACTCCAAGAATCCTGTGTAAAGATTCTGTTCATATATTTTGAGAACCGTATATTCGTTTTACAACCGAGAAGAATAACGGAAATCAAAGCTGCTGATAAGCATCTGTACTTCATTGCTCAAAAATAAATTAGGATATGCAGTATGAAGAGAAAAATATCTCTTCTCAAGATGCAAACAAGGCTCCTGAATATGTAAAATTACGGATTCTTGAAATTGACAATGGAAAGATGATGATTGGCCCGCCCGCTGCCGACCCAGAAGCTTCCTATCCTGCATATGAAGTATTCATCGACAAAGAGACGAAGGTAGAGGGAGAAAAGACGTTTATAAATGAATTAATAGTAGGCGATCATGTGAGCGTGTGGACTAAAGCAGCAGCTTCAGATAAGGAATTCGCGGAGAAAATCATTGTAGCAAAATAACGCTATTATTCAATCAATCCTTTTAAAGATTGGAAGAAATCTTATCCGAGGAGCAGCCGATTAACAAGCTAAGATGCCGGCAAGTTAAGAATTCAGGCTGTCCATTTGAGGCTTTCCCGACTATAAAAAGCACATTTTTCCAAGTTGTTCGGCAAGTAGATTTCGTTATTCCCATGATATAATTAGGTATGAGCAAGTAGGAGTCTGAAGAGCCTCATCGTGATATTTCGAATCTGAAAAATCGGATTATAGCTCCATTAGTCCGTCAACAAAGTTGTCATCGGCTTCACTTGCTTTGGCAAATCCACACCAGCAGTGTAGAGCAAGAAAAGTTATTCTTTTCGATGTATTTCAGTTGTCTTGATTGAAGAATCACAGGTGACAAGAAGACAAGCGAATTTAAAGCCCTTTTTGGAACCGCTTCCAAAAAGGGCTTTTTCTAGGGAGAAAGGAGTTGAGCGATATTCAAGGTTTTGGTAACGTGTTATACCGTAAGATTTTGCTTTTATTAAAAGGAGCAGACTAAAAAATGGAACTGCAGCGTGAGAAAAAATACATCCGGCTCGATCAAGTCAGCCAGCAAGAGATCGATTCATTGATTTCAAAGGTCAATAGCTGTTTGTGGCGGCAAACGTTTCATATTCAACCGGTTTCCGGGCTTCTCAATGATCCGAACGGCTTCTGTTACTACAACGGGGAATACCATCTGTTTTATCAATGGCATCCGTTAGGGCCGGTCCACGGCTTGAAATATTGGTACCATACGAAGTCCGCAGATCTTGTGAACTGGAAAAATGTCGGGATCGCCATCCAACCGGACAATTATTTTGACAGCCACGGGGCGTATTCGGGAAGTGCTGTGGAACACGAAGGGAAAATCTATTTATTGTACACGGGCAATACGCGGGATGAGCATTTTGAAAGACATCCCCACCAATGCATCGCCATTATGGATGCTGAGGGGAAAATCACGAAATTGGAAAAATCCGTTCTGGATAATGTCCCAGCGGGGTATACGGAGCATTTTCGCGATCCGAAAGTGTGGAGAGAGGGAGACCGTTTTTACGCAGTGATCGGAGCGCAACGAACGGATAAAACAGGGACCGTGTGTTTATTAAGTTCACCTAATCTGCTGGACTGGAAATTTGAAGGGGAACTGGATACAGAATTGGATTCCTTCGGATTCATGTGGGAATGTCCGGATTATTTTGAAATTGAAAATCAAGGCGTCCTGATTTTCTCTCCACAAGGACTGAAACCTGAAGGGGATCTTTATCAAAATATTTACCAAGCAGGTTATGTGATGGGCAAGAAAATCGATTTGGAGCGAAAAGAATTGATCCACGGGAATTTCATCGAACTGGACAGAGGCTTTGATTTTTATGCGCCCCATACGATGCAAGATCCGAAAGGCAGACGCCTATTGGTCGGCTGGATGGGATTGCCTGAAATCGAGTACCCGACCGATATTAATGGATGGGCGCATTGTTTGACGATTCCTCGGGAATTGTCGGTCGACGATGGGAAGCTGATCCAAAAACCTGTTCCCGAACTTCAATCGCTGCGCAAAAAGAAAGTCGAAGCAGCGGATATCCTTTCAAATGAAAAGAAAGTGGTTGAAGGATTTTCTGGTGACACCTATGAACTGGTGTGTGAGTTCGAACAAGGTAATGCCTTGGAATACGGGATAGAATTCCGGGCGGATGGAAATGAAAAAACGGTGATCACGTATGATGCGATCCAGGAGAAAGTCATACTTGACCGCACACAATCGGGCCAAGTGATCGGCAGTACATTTGGAACGGTCAGGAAATGCCACATCGATGGCGATGTGTACAAATTCCATTTGTTCGTCGATTCTTCATCGGTGGAGATTTTTGTGAACGATGGAGAAGAAGTGTTTAGCTCCCGGATTTTCCCGGACGGCAAAAGCCAGGAAATCCGCTTTTTTGCAACAGGTGGGTCTGCATCGTTTAAAGCGGTGAAGTGGGATTATAAAACAGCGCAAGGTATGAATAAGGAGGTGTGCTGAAATGGGAAATCTGATTTCCATTGGCGAACTATTAATAGACTTTATTCCGAATGAAAAAGGAGTGGCATTGAAAGATGTCGTTTCGTTTACGCGAGTCCCGGGCGGTGCACCGGCAAATGTGGCAGCTGCGGTTGCAAAGTTTGGCGGAAAGGCTTCGCTGATCACCAAATTAGGGGAAGATGCCTTTGGTGATTTTCTTTTGGAGCAGCTTATAGAGGCCGGTGTGGGCATAGATAAGGTATTCAGAACAAAAGAGGCGAAAACCGGCCTCGCCTTTGTCTCCTTGCGCGAAAATGGAGAACGCGACTTCTCGTTCTACCGGGATCCATCTGCAGACCTGCTGCTTAGGGATTCGGAAATAAATGCCGAGTGGTTCAATCAAGGGGATGTATTGCATTTTTGTTCGGTGGATTTAGTCGAGAGCCCGATGAAAAAAGCACATGTGAAAGCGATCCAAGCAGCCAAATTGCGCGGCGGGATCATCAGTTTTGATCCCAATGTGCGCCTGCCGCTTTGGGACGACCCGCAGGAATGCCGGAAGACGATTCTGGAATTTATTCCAATGGCGCATCTTGTCAAAGTCGCTGATGATGAACTGGAGTTCATAACGGGCATAGCGGAAGAACAAAAAGCCATTGCATCTTTGTTTACGGGGGATGTAAAAGCAGTGGTGCTGACAAAAGCCGCGAAAGGCGCAGATCTCTACGTGCACAATAAAACATATTCAGCCGCGGGATATGCTGTGAAAGTAGAGGACACAACGGGCGCAGGAGATGCGTTCATCGGTGGCTTCATCTATCAGCTCTTGAATATGGATGCAGAACCAGGAAATTTAGAGCTCTTATTAAGTGAACATCATCAAGATATACTGACATTCGCAAATGCCAGCGGAGCGCTGACTACTACAGGAAAAGGGGCGATTTCTTCGCTTCCTACGCAAGAACAGGTTATGCAATTATTGAAATAAAAAAATTGAATTTCTGGTTAGATGTATGGGTTAGTTTGCTGAATCAACTGTAAGACTGAACCCATGTAAAACTTTTAAAGAGAAGAAGCCGACAGCGCTTCTTCTCTTGTTTTTTGTGAAATTCAAAGTGCGGTCAAACCTCAGTTTTCTTTATCTAAAAATATTTCTTTTGCATAACAAGTTCTTGGTATAGTATCTGCACACGAATCTCTTAAAGTAACTCTCACCTCATCTTGTGGACGCAAACTATCTCGATTTAGTTTAGTTTCTTGAAGATTTAGAATGCTGGTTTCATCGTTAACAACAACCAATATTTCTTTCTCGTTTTCCTGTAGCTCTTGTGATAATTCCAAAAGAATTTTATCTTGAATTATTTCTGTTATGGTTCCATTTACTTCATGAGTTGTCTGTTCTGCTGTTTCAGTATTTTCTCCTTGTTCTCTGCATCCACTCAATAATAAAATTAATATAATAACCGATGTTTTTTTCATACGATCGTTTCTCCTTCTCTTTAAAGAATAATGAACACCTGACTTTTTATTTAGACGTGAGAAAGGCGTGATAGTTACATTAATTGGAAAAATGATAAGTCCTCTCTTACTAAAACGAATGTAACTTATTGAAAAAATCCAAGAAAGAAGTTGTGGGGGACATCAAATCGTTTCCCATAAGCTGCTTTTTGTATTGCCTTAAATTACACAGTTCGAATTCTTTACTAATCGTTCTAGAATGAGCTATTATTAAATCAGAATCAATTAATTTTTACCCTATTTAGAATGAATGTTCTAGAAAGTGTTTGAATAATTTATACTTCGTAATTTCAATCAAACAAGGTGCCGGGGGAGAGAAAAATGGGCAGACATAAAGCTTTTGACGAAAAAGAAGTATTGAAAAAAGCGATGGAGCTTTTTTGGAAACAAGGGTACGAAAAAACGTCGCTGCAAGATTTGGTGGACCATATGGGAATTCATCGCAGAAGCATCTATGATACGTTTGGCGACAAACGAGCATTGTTTTTGATGTCTTTGGCTTATTATGAAGAGATGTTGACAAATGATCTGGTAAAGTTGATGAATGCTGGTGGACCAAGTAAAGAGGCCATAAGGGAAGTTTTTTCATTCACCTTAAATACAGCGGAGTATTACCCAAAAGGTTGTTTGGCTGTCAATGCAGCTGTTGAATTATCCCTATTGGATAAAGAAATAGCTCAGATTTCAACTGAACTGTTTAAAAAAACAGAACGTGTATTTCGCTATCTAATAATGAAGGGACAAACAAGCGGCGAGTTATCAAAGGAAATCGATCCGGATGCCATGTCCCGTTTTTTGCACAATAACCTGCTTGGACTAAGGGTATTGATAAAAACCAATTATACAAAAGAAGAACTTGAAAGCATTGTCGATCTAACACTTTCCGTGCTGAATTGAATTTCTTTTTACCTATTTTAGAATTTTCATTCTAGAATTAGCATCCTTAAATATTGAACCGCACGGCAACAAGTTTCCAGACTGAATAAGCTTAGGAAAATTTTTAATCCAAGAAGTGGAGGATTTAGGATGAAAGCATTGATGATTGAAAAGTATAAAGCAGACCCTATTTTTACGGAACGGCCGACTCCAGAAGCAATAGATTTTGAAGTGCTGGTTGAAATACATGCAGCAAGTTTGAATCCGCTTGATACAAAGATCCGGAATGGCGAGCTGAAATTGCTTCTTGACTATAAGATGCCTTTGACTTTGGGCAACGACTTTGCAGGAAAAGTCATTAAATTGGGGAATAAAGCGACTAAGTTTAAAGTGGGCGACGAAGTATATGGGCGTCCGTGAGCTGAAAAAATCGGCACTTTCGCCGAATATCTGGCTGTCCATGAAGATGATATCGCTATGAAACCAGCAAACCTGACTTTCGAAGAAGCCGCAGCCATTCCCTTGGTTGGATTAACGTCTTATCAAGCATTGCATGACATTCTCCAGATAAAAGCGGGAGAAAAAGTGCTCATTCATGCGGGGTCTGGTGGAGTAGGAACTTTTGCAATCCAACTTGCAAAATCCATGGGAGCAACGGTTGCAACAACGGCGAGCGATGGAAGCCTTTTAGTGAAAACGCTTGGGGCCGATCGAGTGATCAATTACAAAGAAGAAAAGTTTGAAGATGTTTTGCATGAATATGACGCTGTATTGGATACCATCGGGGGAGCAAGCTTAGAAAAATCATTTGCAATTTTGAAAGAAGAAGGCCGTCTTGTTTCAGTTTCTGGAACGCCTACGGGCCGGTTTGCGGAAGAAAATGGATTAGGGATCGTTAAGAAAATCTTGTTTTCGTTAGCCAGTGCAAAACTGATGAAATTGGCGAGAAAAAACAATGTCCAGTACACGTTCCTTTTTATGAAGCCTAGTGGCGAGCAGCTGCAGGTGCTGACAAAACTGCTGGAAGCAGAAAAGATCAAGCCTGTTATTGATACGGTTTTCAGTTTTGAAGATGCTCAAAAAGCTTTGGCGTATTTGGAGAAGGGAAAAGCGAAAGGGAAAATCATTATAAAAATGAAATAAGTGAAAGCAAGCCAGTTAAGAAGGGGGAAGAATCATAGAAAAAAAGGCTGATGTGGATATTAGCAGCAAGCCTTTGCGCCAACGTTTATCTTGTTGCAGAAAAATATTGGCTTTCCCTGTCTACGCCAAACGAAAATGATGACGTTATTATTGGCGAAATGACTCAAATGATGCTGGAAACTGACGAATATCAGCGATTAGCGGGAAAGGAGACTGTCTACTCAATCACGGCAGGCGTAGATCGAAGTAAAGGTGGCAGTGAGCCCTACAATTATGTCGTAGTTGTAAAGACAGACAAGCAGGCTTATCTTTTCAGTTGCAGTGATGGAACTTGTTCCGATGTGGATATGATCGGTACGATGTATTCCGATTATGCAGAAGGCAAAACAAAGTTGCCGCTAAAAGAATGAGCCTGAAATTCTTCAATAAATAAGAAAGAATTTTCTAGTAATAAGGGTATAGAGTAATAGAGAGAAAAAGGAGATTTGGCATAAATAAGTAGGAGGAGGTTTTCGGATGAAGTGGATATTTGGGTTGGTTGTCGGGTTGCTTGTTTTTCTCATCAGCAGTCTAGGATCCAGTTTATTGCTTCCGCCAGGGTTGTTTATCACAGTTGTAACGGGGGGAGTCGGGAGTTTTCTGTTCCTGGTGTTGCTTGGCTATCGAAAAAACTTGCTGAAAAACGTTGGCTTGAGCATGATTGGCCTGGTGGTGGCGTTCTTGGTGGGATTCGGGATTGGAGAAGCTTCCTCGCTTCTTCCAATTGGCGACATCATGCCGAATGTTATTTTCTTCGTCACTGCAGCGACAGTTTACGGTACATTTATGGGACTGATTTTGCATGGCAAGAAAGAGCTTGGATTTTTCATTCTGATAAGTTTGATTGCAGGAGTTGTTCTCACCGCAATCGTCTTCCTGGCTGGATTAATGGAAGGGCAGTTCTGGAACGGCATCGACTTGAACTATATTGTTATCATGAGTACGCTCGGAACGGTTGCAGGTGTGGCCATCGGACTTTATCAAGATAAACGAGAGCTTAAACAAAGTTCAGTTTGAATTAATCGGCGAAAAATCGGACTGCCCGAATTGGACTGAAACCCAAATGGCAGACACTTTTAAGAAGTGGCTCATTTGGGTTTTTTAATTCCCGTGCAAAATGATCATTTTTATTTGAGGTATTATTGGACATGTAAAGATGCTGAAATTAGCAAGGCAGTTTAGACAGTCAGGAACTATATATGGATATAAAACAATAAAAGCAGACAAACAACGAGTATTCTAACCAGTTCAAGATGGGTGGAAGTTTGGAATCTCCAAAAAGAGTGGATTTTATTTAAAAATTCTGTCGAATAAGTAGTTATTTAGACAGGCATCTTATGATAAAATATAACTGTTCCTATGGGAGAATACGGTAGCAAGCCGATGGCAATCGGTGTGCCTTTCCAAGCCGACTAAGCTTAAGTGCTGCGGAAAATCCAGACATCTTAAACCTAGCCGGCTAGTTGCCGATCCATGAAGGTCAACGGGCGCAAAAGTTTGCAGTTGGTTGTAAACGAAGTCCTGCCTATAGATTAAGAAGCGTTGCAAATGAGAGGGGCTAATTGTATGTTGGGTGAGAGAGATGAAGATGTATTCGAGAAGAAGCCAGTAGAGAAACGCAGGCTTGGCGAACCGACAGGCGCTTTTAAAGGCGCGGCCTGGGGTTCCCTGCTGATTGGGGTAGCGTCATATTTAATAGGGTTGTACAACGCGACAATGGAATTGAACGAAAAAGGCTATTATATTACCTTATTGATTCTCGGGCTTTACGCTGCAGTGTCGCTTCAAAAAGCAGTGCGGGACCGTGACGAAGGGATACGTGTCACGAACCTGTATTTCGGCATTAGCTGGTTTGCACTAATTGCGGCGCTTGCGCTCATGGCGATCGGCCTGTTCAACGCGGGAAGCATCACGTTAAGCGAGAAAGGCTTTTATGGCATCTCGTTCGTTCTGAGCTTGTTCGCTGTGGTTACTGTACAGAAGAACGTCCGGGACACAGAAGAAGCGAATCAGGATAAGTGAATTACAAAAAAAGAAACGCCTAACAGATTTCCTGTTAGGCGTTTCTCTGTATAACAGCTTTAAAATGATTATAGTTATGATGGTGATTATCACATATTATTGGGTTTTGTGCTTTCTTCAAAACCAACATACCAGGCATCCTCTAAAAATTCATTCCACTCCAATGTAAAACTTTTCGCTTGGACAATCAACCCGCATAATTCACTTGATTTCCAATCAAGCCCTTGTAGGTTAAAAATACTTTCATGTTCACTTCTCTCCACTTTGAACGATGCAATTTCCATTTTATTTAAATAAGGAATGTGGACGAATTTTGTTTCCAGCTTAGATTCCTTTTCTCCCTCTAAGTAGTCAGCAATGGACTGGGGGTTAACATCAATGTATAGTTCTGCACTAGCTGAGGATACATCTTGGAAAGTTAATAGGCATGAATCAGTAGAGACTGCATTAACACCTGGGTTCAAGGGATGTTTTTCCGAAAGGTTAAAAAAGTCGAGCTCGATTATTATTTCATTTGAAGACTCTTGTATTGAGACAAGTGAACAATCGTGAAAATCCAAGTCCTCGAAATATTGATCAGTTGTGGAAAAACGGTAGCATGTCATGAATAATTCTCCTTCTATACATATCTTTACTAAACGCGATTTACTCAAGGCCACTTTAGATGCAGGTGTGCCAAAGGATGCAATAAAAGAAGGGACGAGTAAAATTAGAAAAAAAGAAGCGAAAGGAAGCGATAAGATGTTTTTGAGAAAAAATCATTAGTAACTTCCTTTAGGAACGCTTCTGCAAGGATTACAAGTTAGTCGGTGATTCCTTAACCTTTTTGATCAAGGCATCAATGGCGAACCCATAGAGCAACGCTAAAAGAAAATGGAGAGGCAGAAGGATAAAAAGTGCGTTAGCTGTTTCCGGCAAAAGTGAATGGAAATATGTAAATACAGGATCGATTACCGTCCAGACAAGAGATTTCGCAGGACGCGCAAACAATTCGAACGTGATTAACCCGAAACTTAAAAGCGGCAGCCAAAAAGAGAATTTATAGAAGAGAGCCATGTCTAACCTCCTTATTTAACAGAGTAAGGGAAAAATATCATAGAACTTCCTAATATTCTTCGCTTAAAAATTCTTCGATATATTCTCTCAACTCCTCTTTAAGTTCTTCCAAGGTTTCATCGACGAACATTCCAATAATTTTACTGCCAGGTATATTTGTTGAAACCTCTAATCCTAAAACGGTCCGTACGCATTTCCATATTGTAATCAGCTGCATGTTAATAAGATCGCTATCGGGAACGGCTTTTTCGGATACGCCAATAACTATGCTAGACCAATATCCTGGCTGGAAATGATTATGGCCATCAACATCGAGACTAGCATGAAATTCAAGGTTTTTTTCTTCAAAGATGAAACGGTTTTCCTGCAATAAAATTTTACTGTGTTCTTTTAAAGCTGATTCCATGTCTTGTATCTTTGCCTTTAGTTCCGGGGTGAAACTTTTTTCTTGGTACTTCATGATAAAACCACAGCCCTTTATTAATAGGATAATTTTGTTATTCTTCAAGCAAGAAGGAAACTCCTTCTAAAAGGGAATGAAATCGACTTGCTTAGGTTTAAGCTGGACATTTAATCAATACGTTCATAACCTTGTTAGCGCAGTGATGAAAGAGCACATATTTGCCCTTCGCCGTATTGCGCTTCGAATCCTTGAGAGATTGCTTACGAAAAGTGGATGAGTTGGTTGCTCTCTTTAATTTGAGCTACTAGCTAACAACCGGTCTGGCCACGAAGACTCCTGTGGGACAGCGAAGGCTGAAGACCCCGCAGACACGTCAGTGACGAGGAGGCTGAAGCTGAGCCCACGGAAAGCGAAGTGGCCTGACCGAGTGGGTATACACAGTAATTCATTTTGATTAGATTTTATATACATTCTGCTTGATTTACATCAAGGTCTTGGCAGCCGTCATGGCCTATATTAAAGGAAGAGGCGGCAGTAAGGACAAAATAGCCTTGTGCCAATTTGCCGCATTGAAGAAGTTAACGAAAGTGCTTTGGGATTTATTTTCGAAATATTCAGATATAAATGTTATCATTAAATTGCAGTAATTTTTATTCAATAAAATTTTAAGCCGTTCGCGGCTAGGGCGCGTTCTTTAATCTGTACTTGATGTTTATTCGCATATTCATGAAAGAGGGGATTGATATATTGTGGGAGAAGCAGCTAAAACGGTTATTTTGGAAATCGAACGACGAGATACTCCTGATGGAGATTCCTATTGGGAAAAATTCGAATTAGGGTATCGTCCGAACATGAATGTCATCTCGGCATTGATGGAAATCCGGCGGAACCCTGTGAATATGGAGGGTAAAAAAACGACGCCGGTTTCATGGGATATGAACTGCCTGGAGGAAGTATGCGGGGCATGCTCCATGGTCATCAATGGCAAAGCGCGCCAATCCTGTACAGCGTTAGTCGATCAGCTGGAGCAGCCCATTCGGCTGCAGCCAATGAAAACATTTCCTGTGGTCCGTGATTTGATCGTTGACCGCAGTTCCATGTTTGATACATTGAAAAAATTGAAGGCTTGGATTCCGATTGATGGAACTCATGATCTTGGCGAAGGTCCCCGCATGCCGGAACGCAAACGCCAATGGGCGTATGAATTGTCCAAATGCATGACATGCGGAGTTTGCTTGGAAGTATGCCCGAATGTCAATGACAAAACTGACTTTATCGGGGCAGCTCCCATTTCACAGGTGCGCTTGATGAATGCGCATCCCACGGGTGCCATGAATAAAGATGAACGCCTGAATCTACTGATGGGGCCAGGGGGAATCCAACAATGCGGTATGGCCCAAAACTGTGTGGAGTCCTGCCCGAAAGGCATCCCTTTGACAACGTCCATCTCGTCTATGAACCGCGATACGACGATTCAAATGTTCCGCAACTTCTTTGGAAGTGACAGGATGGTGGATTAGGAAAGTAAATTGAAAAAGACAGACACAGTAAATTTATGAAGAAGAATGGAGCAAAAATCATGGCGGTAAAAAATCTGCAGGACCTGCAAACATACGATGAAGAAAAGATGGCTAAACAAATTATTTTCAATGAACCCAAAAGCAAGGCTATCGCGTTTAACTTTCTGCCAGGGCAAGCGATGCCACAGCATGGGCATCCCCATAAAAATGCCTTTGTGTTTGTTATTGAAGGGGAAGGAATATGTTCTCTCGATCACATCGATTCCGCTATTCAACAGGGAGATGCCATTCACTGTAATCCGCAGCAAAAAATCTCGATCAAAAATACAGGAGCCGCATCGATGACGGTATATGTTGTGCTATCGGAAGAATAGATCAGCCGGTTTTTATTCTTGAAATTAAAGGAGGGAATTTGATGAGCCAAGAATCATGGTTGCCGACATTAAAGACGGATACACCTGAGGAAGGGTACAACTTAGCCATCAAGTTAGCACGTAAAGCTGTAGGACTGACGCAGCCTGATGAAAATGTCCGTAAAAAATTGCGTCCAGTTTATGCAAATAACGCAGATAGTCTTATACTCGCTTCCCAAGTCGTCGCTATCAATTTTCAAACAGTCGCTGCAGCCAATAATTACTGGAGAGATTAAGTGCCTTTATTCAACATGAAATAAGTTGCTTGGTGGTTTTAAAAGTGCAGAGTGGAAGACCGTGACCTAATCCCATACAAAAAAACCGGCGGAGAAAAAGAATTTCTTTTTCTCCACCGGTTTTATTGTCAAGGGCTTTTAAAACAAGCTTATTATAGACCCCGAGATTATTTCTCTTCAGAAAAGATGGAATTTACGGCCATCTTCGCTATCGTCCCATTGGACATGATAAACTTATCCACTTTTATGTGTGAGAAACTTGCGAGATGTTCTTCCCGCTCCACTTCCACTGTCGTATATACATCTGGAGACATTCTTTCGACAGTAGTGGCAATCAGAAGGGATTTTCCATCCGTCAGCATCTGATCATCGATCCGGTCATCTGCAAAAATCAGGACCGCTTTCGCCTGTTGGACATTTGCCTGCCGCAGTACTTTTTCGTGCGTGGCATTTCCTCTGACATAGTGAATTCTTGTATTGGACTCTTTTGTTTTTTCAATCCGATCAATCACCACGATTTCGATTTGGTCATCTTGCTTCAGTATCTCCGCAATGGCATTTTCCGCTTTATATGACCAATCGATGATGACGATATGATTTTGCCCCTTGAACATCAACTCACCTCTTTCTTCGCGTTTCTTATGTAAGGACAGGCTTTCAATCGCTTTTCCGATGAATGAAGCAAACAATCCGATGCCGATTATGTATAGAAAAACAGCTGTAAAAATTCTTCCTGCACCGGTGGAAGGATAAAGGTCGCCGTAACCGACTGTGAGGATCGTCGTCATGGTGAACCACAATGAATCTGCATAATTGGTGAAAGTTGACGGCTCGATTACCGGCAGCATGAACGTACTGAATGCAATTAGGATGATTGTACTGGCCGTAAGTATAAGCCAGGACAGGCTAGTCGCCTGCAGGTAAAGCCGGCGGAGTATAATCAATTCCGGACCTCCTTTTTTACTTTTAGTATACACCATTGAATGTACTTGCCGGCTGCCCGGTTTTTACTGGTCAAAGCTACCTTTTAAGGGAGGTGATTTTTAGTTGTTTTTAATAGTGAAATTAATGTTAATATATGGTTATAGTTGTTTAGAGCCAATTAATGTAAAACATTATACAGTTTTCGAAAGCAGGGGATCAGATGTGCATGAAAATATAGGGCAGTGGAAAAATCCAGCAGTATTGTTGGCTTCACTTGGTATTGCCAGCATCGGCGACTTTATTTACCTGGTTGCGATTAATATCATCGTTTATCAAATGACCGGTTCTGCAGCGGCTGTGGCCGGACTTTGGATTATCGGGCCGCTTGTCAATATCTTGACGAAGTTTTGGACAGGAAGCTTTATTGATTACCGCAGCAAGAAAAAGGTGATTATGGTCACTTATCTTTTAAGGGCGGGGCTTATTGTGCTCATTCCATTGGCACCTACTATCGCCGCCATCTACGCAATCTTGGTTCTCTTAAGCATCGCCAAATCCTTTTTCGGGCCTTCTTCAATAACCTACACCACGATGCTCGTCCCTAAAATGAAGCGGAAACGCTTCAATGCAATCCGTTCTGTCACTTCTTCAGGAGCTTTTATCATTGGCCCAGCGATCGGAGGGACCTTGCTTCTGGTTTCGTCTGTTCACACAACCCTTTGGATAAATGCGATTTTCTTTGTGATTGCAGCGCTGCTTCTTGGGTGGCTTCCAGAGAAGGAAGCAATTGACCGTGAATCGATTCCAGCGATGACCTTTGCTCAAGTATGGAGTGATTTTACAGTAGTAAAAGAGTTTATTTCCCAAAACAAATACATAGCCTTTATTTACCTAAGCTTCATACTGGTCATGATTTTTTCATTCGCCATGGATGCCCAGGAAGTCGTTTTTACGCAACAGGTGATCGGGTTGTCGGAAGTGGATTATAGCCTCTTGATCAGTATCACCGGTATCGGCTCAGTCAGTGGCGGCATTTTGCTTTCCGTCTTTTCGTCAAGATTCTCATTAAGGGCAATGATTGTGCTAGGGGTAATGATGACGGCAGCCGGCTACGTCATTTATGCATTTTCGTGGTCATTCATGACCATTACGGTCGGATTCCTGATTTTAGGGTTTTTCAATGTATTCATGAATGCAGGAATCTCTACTTTTTACCAAAACAACATCCCAGTCCACCTGATGGGAAGAGTCACCAGTATATTTCAATTAATCCAGAGCGGCTTGCAGGTAATATTCATATTGGGAATCGGCATCTTGTCGGATTTAATTTCCTTGCGGATCACCATAGCCGCTTTGGCCATCATCATGCTCGGATCCGCTATCGTATTTTCTTACTTCGTAATGAAGCCGTTGAAAGCTGAATTCTATCTGGAAGAAGATGCAGAAACAGAAGTGCTGGTTTAGCAAATGCCTTTGTTTTTTAATAAATCAATGGTTTTGAATAAAAACTAGGATGCAGTCAAAAGGCTGTTCATATGTAAAACTGAAATTATGAGAGGAAGTGGAGCAACTGAGTTTGATGAAAATACAAGAAGAAATACAGTTTCAACAAATTACCGAGGAATTCGAAAATGAAGCCAGAGAGCTTGTTTTGAAGGGACTAGAAGAGCGTTTTGGATTTATCGATCCCAGTTACAATCCGGATTTGAGAAACATTATACAAAGCTATACGCGAGAAGGGGCTGTATTTTTAGTTGGCATTTATAACAGACGAGTTGTTTGTTCCGGCGCAATTTCCTTTGAAACACCAAATGTAGGAAGAGTGGGTCGAATGTCCGTCCTTAAAGAATACAGAAGAGCAGGTATTGCGAAACGGATGATTCATTGTTTGGAGTCGTGGGCCATTCAATACGGCTATCAGCAATTGGTTCTGGAAACGAATAACGAGTGGCATAACGCAATTGAATTCTATAAGAACAGAGGTTACACTCTGAGTTTCAACGATGGCCAGTGCAGCCATTTTGTTAAGGATCTGCTTTAAGATTTCAAACGAAGTAGAAGATATAGAAAAGGGAATGCGGTTCTTGAAAAACGAAATTTATACGAGTTTGATTTTAAATGTTAATAATAGAAATACTATTAATCTTATTTATTTAAGCTACTTCTAGATAAATCTATTCGCTTAAGAGTATAGGAATTAATCAAAGTACATAAAGAAAGGAAGAAGATTGACTTTGAACCCATTAACAGCGCAAAACTGGAATCTCGATTCATTATACGAAGGTGGAACCCGTTCTATTAAACTAAAACAACTCATAAATGGTTTGGTCGAGAACCTGCATATATTAGTCATAGATTTAGAAGCTCAAGAGCCTAAACTTAAAAACCAGGAGTTCCAAACACTTCTCAATATTATGGATCGTTTTCAATCTGTCTTGATCGAATGGCAAGAGCTGGATGAATTCGTGACGTGCTTGCATTCTGAGAATGTCAAAGATACTACTGTATTAACATTAATGGATAAAAGCGCGGAACTAAAAGCGATAATGGACACTGTAAAAATAAATTTGCATCATCTCTTAGCTGCGATACAGGAAGATACATGGAATGAATTTATTAACTTGGAAGCAGTTAAACCGATTTCCTTTTATTTAAATAAAGAGAGACAGGCAATTAAGGATAGGTTGCCAAGGGAAATGGAAAAACTAATCAGCGACTTATCGGTTAATGGAATAAAAGGCTGGGAACAGCAGCAACAATTAATGCTATCAAAGTTGAGAGTTTCAATTGAGCTGGATGGAATAGAGACGGAAGTTTCTATTGGACAAGCCATGAACTATGCAATTCATTCAAAAGATCCGGGTTTGCGTAAGCTTGCAGCACAAGGAATTAACAATACATGTGAAGCCGAAGCTGACTCTTTTGCTTCCATTCTTAATCGAATTGCAGGATCCCGTTTAGACGTTTACGAACAACGCGGCTGGCCAAATATTTTAAAGGAAGCTGTTGAACAAAATGACCTCAATGAAGCAACTATAGATGCTGTACTGGCTTCGATCAGCCAGAACAAAGACCTCTATCAAGCTTATATTCAAAGAAAGGTGAAGTTGACCGGATCCGGGGAAACAAGTTGGTTCGATTTGGCTTCGCCCATATTTGCATCTGCAGAAAAAGTATCTTATGCCGAGGCAAAAAGCATAATCATTAAGCAGTTTAATCGCTTTAACTCAAAGTTAGGCTCGTTTGCAGAGAAAGTATTCGCTGAGGACTGGGTTGAAATGGAAAATCGTGCAGATAAAGCAGAAGGTGGTTTTTGTGCTTCTATGCCATTAGCCGGGGAAAGCCGAATCTTTTTCACATACCGAGAGATCTACCAAGATGTAGTAACCTTAGCACATGAAATAGGGCATGCCTATCACAATTTCATCCTTCATGGAGAACCGGCTTTAGCTCAACAAAAAGGTACAAGCATTGATGAGACAGCCTCTACTTTCATGGAAAACCTTGTGCTTGATGCCGTAATCAATCAGACAACAAATGAACAAGAAAAACTTGCTCTTCTTGAAATGAAAATCAAAAACGGCCTAATGTATATTGGAACGGTTCCAAATATGTTTCTGTTTGAACAGCAATTTTATCGAAAAAGAAAAGAAGGGTTAGTAACAGTCGATGAAATACAATTTTTGTTGAGCGAAGTTGAAAATGCCTTCTACGAAGGTGAGGTTGAAAATTTGGGTCTCTATAAGTGGATGTATATCAGCCATTTTTATGATGCGGAGATCCCTTTCTATAATATTCCCTATACGATTGGCTATTTATTCAGCAGCGGAATTTATGAAATGGCCCGAGCAGAACCAAATGGATTTGCAGAGCGATACGACAGCCTATTGCGCGATTCCGGAAGAATGACAGTAGAACAATTGGCACAAACATTTTTAGATGCAGATATTTCAATGAGTGAATTTTGGAATAATTCTCAACAATCGTTAAGAGAAGCCATTGAGGAGTACTTAAGATTGACAGAAAAGTTTTGATAAGAAAAATATAGCACCTAGCAAGTTTGGGATAATGTGATTAGGAATCAAAATGATGCAGAACAACTCGCAGAGGTAGTGAGTTTTTTAAAGTGAAGTTTAGAGGAGCGTTAACTTGAAAGCGAATCACGAATTAAAAGAAATGCTTTGGCGATTTAAAGGCATGAATAACGAAGAACTGAAACTTGAGGTTAGCCAGGGTGAAAATCAGCTAATGGCATCGCTTTTAAAACATATTGGATCACCAGACGCTGAATTAAGAGATCAATTAATCTATAGTACATTTCATAGACTTATAGATGAAGAAATGCTGAGTATGCATAGTTTAAAGTCGGTATTAAAAACTTGCTTGGATCAAGAACATTTATTTCTAGGCATAGGGGAAAGAACTGCAGATTCTGTCTTTACACGTTCTTTTTCTTCTTTAGTGATAGCGGCTATTTTGGAGAAAGACAAAAACAAAAGGTTTTTAACGGAAAGCATTTTTAGTGGAGTATTCGAGAAAATTCAGGATTACTTAATCGCCGAACAAGATACAAGGGGGTACATAGATGAAAAAGGATGGGCACACAGTATAGCGCATGGTGCTGATATGTTGGCGTCAGCAGTGGGGCATCCGTGTTTTCCTATCGAGGAGTCAAAAGTTGCGCTTAACTCTGTGGAACAATGCTTATTTAAAAAGGGAATCTATGTCGATGACGAAGATGAAAGGCTTATATTTATCATTGATGCTCTTCTAGACAAAAGTTTCTCGGAAACAGAATTAGAGAAATGGACCCTGCATATTTTTAATGAGCTGGAAGCAATTTTTCAGGCCGAAGGATTTTCTTTCGCCTTTTTTCAAAGAAAAACAAACATAATCAATTTCATGAAAACTTTGTACTTCCGACTAGGATTTAAAAATAGAGGGGACCAAGTAACGTGCTCCATTAAAGTTAATCTAAAGCTGTGGCATGAAAAAGTGTACACAAGTTAGTAACTTAATCAATTTCCAGTTTCAAGAATTTTTAGTGCTGAATTACAGAGCAAGAGAGAGAAGAGGCTTATTAAAGCGCATCGTCTCTCTCTTGCTTTTTTAAAATATTAGTCAAATGAAATCAATGAAATAAAACGATCAAATCCGACGGTTTGAACCAGTAAAGGAATCCGTGGCCCTTGATCTTCTGTAAGTGTCAGCTGATAAAGAATGCGAGACATTTCTTTCTGATATTGTTGAGTCTGTTTTTTATCTGCACTTCGCGTTACCGCATAAAATGCATCAAGCACTTTTCCATGAGCATTATCTATTGTCTGTAAACAGTCTACAAATTCACCCAAGGTTTTTTTATGGGGGCTGTCCAATTGCTGATAGAAGCCGGAATTTGGCGCAGCACGAATATTGAATTTCCGTTCCAGAGACCAGTTGGCAATCCAATACTCAATGCGGTCCAGTTGCTGTCCGAGTGGGATCTCATCATATTCCAATTTCTCCTGATCTAAAACGCTCTTTAAAACATGGCGGTTAAAGTCGGTCATAGGAGCTATGGCAGCCATTTGGGCAAAAGCGGGCGTTTTTCCGGTCTCGCCGATTGCGCCACTCCACCTAAGAATTTGTTTCATCTCTGTCGACTGTCGATCAAAATTCGCAAGGTACCTTTCAAATTCGGAATAATTGCGAATGACATCTTCATCGAAACCGATATGAAAAGAAGTAGAGGTTTTCTGTTTGGCGAAGAGAAACAAAATCAGGCTTGGCGGATAGATTTTTAGTAATTCGTCAGGTGTTATCAAGTTGCCGCTGGAACTGGACATTTTTTTCGAATGCCCTTTAAGCCGAATGAATTCATAAGGCAGATAAATAGGTGCTTCGTAATCGAAAATCCTCATGGCAATCTCTTTTGAAACCGTATAACTTCCTGAAGCCGACGAGTGATCTCGGCCACCGGGTTCAAAATCGACTTGTTCGGCTGCCCAACGCATCGCCCAGTCAACTTTCCAGTTTAATTTAGCGCGATGTTCCTTACGGAGCGAAACCTCGTCTTTGAAGCCGCAAGCACAGGAGTAAGAGTAAGATTCCGTTTCAGAAGACCAGGAATGAATGGTGGTGGAGTCTTTTCTGCACTCCTTGCAATAAACGGTCAGTGGATAAAAAGCATCCCGCTCCCTAGTTGAATGGGCGCTCGTTTTGTATTTCACAAGAATATCGTAGATCGCTTTTCTCTGGTTGAGCGCGTGAATGATTTGATTGGTGTATCGGCCACTTCGATATTCCTGGTTTTGATAAATATAATCAGGCTGTATTCCGAACAGTTCCAGGGTTCGCTCAAATTCCACTTCGAAGTGGCGGGCGTAGGAGGATTGTTCGTTCCAGGGATCCGGTGTTTCACTATAAGGCATCCCGATAAATTGTTCAAAGTGTTCAGGAACATTTAACGGCACTTTTCGGAAACGATCATAATCGTCCCACGAGAAAAGAAAACGAACTTTTTTTCCTAAATCTAACAACGCCTGCACAACAAAGTGCGTAGTCACGACTTCCCTAAAATTTCCGATGTGCACGGAACCCGATGGACTGATTCCTGAAGCACACACGTATTCTTGTTTCTCTGGATGCCTTTCAATAATTTGTCTTGCCACTTCTTCTGCCCAGTGCATAATCATTCCCCCTAAATAGTTTCCACATAAAAAAGCAGCTAATCCCCGTCCCTAAGAAATTAATCTTAAGGACGGGGATTAGCTGCCCGTGGTACCACCTCAGTTTGTTGATGCGTCACCGCATCAACCTCTTCGCGTGCCAAAAAAAGATACGCTATCTCGTTAACGGGAGATCCCGTCGCAGCATCATCCCTTCAGGAATCCGTGCGAAGCTCCGAGGCTTTATTCAAGAAAGAAAAGGTAGATCCGCTTTCACTGTCCGGACTCGCTTTGCACCAAGTTTCTTAATTTACTCTTCTCATCAATGCTTTCGGTATACTATTATCTATAGAATATACAGATTATTCCCAAAGGAAGTCAACTGTTTTTGAAATTTATTTTGAAATAGATAAAATACGAGCGCTGGATGGCATTGGTTTTTTTCTTTTTATTTCAGTTCATTCGCCTTTTTCTTTTACATTGCTAAAAATCCATTCGGAAATGACAGTTTTTAAATTCACCTAAAAGGAGTGCATAAAGTGAAAAAAGTCGTGATAGAGACATATAATCCCGCTTGGCCGCAGCGATTCAATGAACTGAAATTGGCCCTTGAAAAAGGATTGCCGAATTTAATACAATCCATCGAACATGTTGGAAGCACATCTGTGCCCGGACTTAGCGCAAAACCTATCTTGGATGTCGACATCGTTATCGATCATCGGGACTTGCTGCCTGAGGTGTTCGATCACCTCGAAAAAATGGGTTATTATCACAGAGGTGATTTGGGAATAGAAGGCAGGGAAGCATTTGCGCGAGTCGATGGGTATGTGCCGTGGGATGGAACGGATACTGTTTGGATGGAGCATCATTTATACGTTTGCTCAAAAGAAAGCGCGGAACTTCAAAGGCATGTGGCTTTTAGGGACTATCTCCGGAACAATCCGTCAGCAGCATATGAATACGGAGAGTTGAAAAAGAAGCTAGCAGCTTCTGCGATCGACCGGACTGCCTATACGGATGGGAAAGATGCTTTTGTTCATTCGATATTGAACCTTGCCTTTAAAGAGGTAGACGGCAAGAAATGACTAGCTGCTTCTCTTTAGAAAAAGCAAAAAATGAGCAACTTTTAAAGCGAAAAAATATTAAATATCAAACAAACAAAAACCCCGAAGAGGCCACTTTTTAAGTGTCCATCTTTCGGGGATCAATCGTTTTCTGCACTCTTATTGATCTTCAGTTGTTTTTTTCCAGCTGTCGTCCATGACCATTTTGCCAGGCCATGTGTAAGCGGTAATGCCGCCGTCTACTACGATGTCTTGGCCTGTTAGGTAAGAACTGTCGCTTGAGACCAAGAACAAAACAGTCGTGGCGATTTCTTTGGGATCGCCGAGGCGGCCTAAAGGTGCCAGCCATCTATTCGACTCTCTGAATTGCTTGCCGCTTTCTTCGTCTTTTGGTCCAGCCAATTTATCGATCAGCGGTGTTTCAATCGTTCCGGGGGAGACGGAGTTTGCGCGAATTCCGGATCTGCCGTATTCGATTGCCAGGGATTTTGTGAAATTGATGATGCCGCCTTTTGCTGCGTTATAACCCGAGCGGTTCAAGTCGGCAAAACTTCCGGACATGGAGGCGTTGTTGACGATTGCACCGCCATTTTTCAGCATAAGCGGAACGAAATACTTGCTCACGAGGAACGTACCGCGCAAATCGGTTTCAATGATCTCGTCAAACAAGCTAACGGGATATTCGTGCACTTGGCCGCCTTCTTCATCGATTCCAGCATTATTGAACAAGGCATGGATCGTGCCGTATTCCTCTTTAACATGGTTTGCAAAGTTCTTAACTTCCTCTTCTTTTGCGATATTCACGCCAAAGCTTTTCGCTTTGCCGCCATTTTTATTGATTTGGTCTACTGTTTCCTGCAACTCTTCCTGCTTGATATCCGCGATGAGCACCGTTGCGCCTTCCTCTGCAAAAACTTCTGCAGTGGCTTTACCGATACCGGTTGCGCCGCCTGTGATCACCGTAACTTGATCTTGTAATCTTCCCATATTCTTTTCCTCCTCTGATTTGGAATTAACAATGTTCCTGAAAAGATTCCAGAAACACAGCCAATAAGAACGAATTCCCCGAACCTGTCGGGGCTGTTTATTTATCGAGATACTTTCCTTAAAATACCACGAGAATACAGGGTTAAACTGCTTTTCCAAATGTAACCGCTTAACCCTGAAAAGTTTTTTATTTCAGACTAGAAAAGTTCTGATGTAAGCGACAGGGCTAGATCAAATTAAAAACCACCTGCATTTCATCCATGAAAATGGAATGCTGGTGGTTTTAAATCCTTCATGATATTTCGATTTTACCGGTTTTGTGGATGTCTTCGGTTCCAGCTTCCAAAGCCGTTTGGTAATACAGGCATTTATGTTCGATGATTTCCATTGTTTTTTTCAGTTCTTCCATCTGTGCGTTGACGATCGCTTTCCGTTCCATAAACATGTCAAAACGGTTTTGGAGTGTGGAATCTCCATCCGTGCACCAGTCGATGAAATGCTTAATTTCTTTGATGGGCATGCCGGTGGCTTTCAGGCATTCAATGATTTTTAAAGCGGCGATATCCGAGTCTTTAAACAAGCGGGTCCCGCTTTCAGTCCGTTCGATAAAAGGCATCAGCCCTTCTTTGTCGTAATAGCGCAAAGTGTATACCGAGAGGTTCAATTCTTTTGCCACTTCGCTGATTGAATATGTGCTCATGTTGTCGTTCCTCCTTTTGCAGATCTAAACCTCGAGCGAACTCGATGAAATGCGAAAAGCTTATCACGGCATTTATGGTATGTCAAAGCTCTGTGCCGCAAACTTCTCGAGAAAATGACCTTATCGCTTGCCCTAGAGTTAACTCTAAGGGTTACGATAGGCTTGCAAGGGGAAAAGATGCGAAGAGGCAAATGAAGCAAAATATAAATTCATTGCCTTTTGCACAAGCAATAAATTCTCTTGAACACTACAAACTCTTGGAGGTTTTTCTATGTATACTGCTAAAGCACGGGCTGTTGACGGCCCAAAAAAATCGTTTCAGGCGACTGAAATCCAGCGCCGCGACCTTGATACACATGATGTTCTGATTGAAATCCATTTTGCCGGCATCTGCCACTCAGACATCCATACTGCACACGGGGAATGGGGCGAAGTGAATTATCCGCTCGTACCTGGCCATGAAATTGCTGGTATGGTCACGGAAATAGGGCCGGAGGTCTCGAAATATAAAGTGGGCGACCGTGTCGGGGTCGGATGTATGGTTGACTCATGCGGTGAATGTGATAATTGCGAACGCGGGGAAGAGCAATATTGCCAAAAAGGCATGGTGCCTACTTACGCGGGAGTGGATAAATACGGTGAACCGACACAAGGCGGCTATTCAAGCCACATCGTCGTAGTTGAGGACTTTGTTCTTGGAATTCCTGATGGCATCGAGCTTGATGCTGCTGCACCGCTATTGTGTGCAGGGATTACGACATTTTCTCCGTTGAATCATTGGAATGCGGGTCCAGGCAAGAAAGTAGCCGTTGTCGGAATGGGCGGGCTTGGCCACATGGCTGTCCAAATTGCACATGCCATGGGAGCTGAAGTGACTGTCTTGTCCCAGTCGTTGAAGAAAAAAGAAGACGGGATGGCATTGGGCGCAGACGAGTACTATGCGACAAGCGATCCGGAAACATTTAAGAAACTGGCCGGGAAGTTTGATTTGATCATCAATACGGTCAGTGCAAAAATCAACCTGGATGATTATTTAGGGCTGATTGCGCTAAACGGCACATTGGTAAATGTAGGTGCGCCTGCAGAACCGCTGCCTGTCAGTGTCATGAATTTGATCGGCCACCGCCGTTCATTTGCAGGATCATTGATTGGCGGCATCCAGGAAACTCAGGAGATGCTGGATTTCTGTGCAAAACATGATATCGCACCGATGATTGAAGTGATTTCGGCCGACCGCATTGACGAAGCCTATGACCGCGTTTTGGCTTCCGATGTGAAGTATCGATTCGTCATTGACGTCAGCACGATGTAAAGTTTCCAATTGATCCGTTTTAAAGCATAAACAAAAGGCGTCTTAAAAGCTTAGCTTTTAAGACGCCTTTTTATGTGTTCAGCTTCTGTTTTCAGGCACGGTTCGCTTGCACTCTTTCAGAGGAATCGGCGCTCATGGGTTCGGGTTTCGGCCCGAGCTGGAACAGTAAAGCACCGCTGCCGATCAATACAAGCGCAGCAAGTGATTGCCACGTGAACGGAACTTGCTCAAGGCCGAACCAGCCGAGCGTGTCCCACATGAGGCCGAAGAAAATCTGGGATACCATGACAAGCGAAATGGCGGCACTCGGCCCTAAGTTCTGCACGCCTTGTGTGACGCAGGCGACGACGCCGACGCCGATGATGCCGCTGAACCAGAACCACGGCTCTGCCTGGAACTTGAAAAGCGCTGTGCCTTCAAAAGCGAGCCCCGCTGCCAATGACGCCGCAAAGCCGAGCAGCAACACGAGGGCAGTGGTCGCCCATACGCTGACTTTCTTTTTGACGTTGGCGTTGAAAATGTTTTGGAGGCACACGAACGTGCCGCCGAGTAAAGCCAATAAAATGCCGATGGCCATGCGATTTCCTCCTATTCGTAAATGTTCTGCCCCGTCTGTGCAAGCAGGGCGCTGCGGTCGGTGATGGTGATCTTGCCGCGTTTCTTGACAAGCCAGCCTTGTTCTTCGAAATGCTTCAAGACCCGGTTTAAATGCCGATAGCTCGTGCCGATCAGATCGGCCATGTCGACGAGCGAGGTGGAATCGAGCGTCGTTTTGTTCGGTGTCATTGCCAGTAAATAACTCGCAACCCGGACATCCACCGTGTAAAGCAGGTTGAAGTTCATGGCATGCGATTTGATTTCGAATTTTCGGGTGATCGATTCGAGCAGAAATTGCAGCCATTCGGCGTTGCCGGCCATTTCGCTTTCCAGCACCTCGTATGGAATGCGGATGACGGTCGTCGCGGTGACGGTTTCGACGGTATTGATCAGCTGGCATTTCCGAACGTATTCAACATCGCCGACAAAATCAAAAGGGGATTTGAATGCTACAATAAGGCGCTTGCCTTCAGGCGACAACATTGAAATTTTCAACTTTCCTTCGGCCAGCAAATACAGGGCATGGGCTTCTTCGCCTTGTGCAAAAAGTTGGCTGCCACTGGCGAACGTTTCCAGCCGCATCGTTTTTTTGACACTCTCCGGAAACATGGTGGCCAGCCCGAATTTCTCCAGATAGACTGCTATCACTTGTTTCTCCATCCCGTCACTCCTTTACCATTTCAAGACAATAACACCCGCAATCATCAACGCAACGCCAAGGATCTGGCTGCGGCCAATATTCTTTTTCGGCATATCCAGCCAGCCTTTTGTGTCGATTACTACAGCGGTAATCAGCTGTGCAATCAAAAACAAGCCGATTGTCAGTGTGACGCCCATGCGGTGGACCGCTGTCATATTGCTGAACAGCACGATTGCCGCCAACATCCCGCCGGATGCATAAAGCGGAGGCACCTGCGGCAAGTTCCGGTACGAGCGGTCTTTCAGCGCCAAGACGATTGCCAGCGCCAGGACGAATCCGGTGAATTGCGTCATCGTCGCTGCTTGCCATGTGCCGATTCCATTGCTGATGGCGGCGTTCGCAACACTTTGGAAGGTCAGAAAAAAACCTCCTGCCAATGCGAATAAAATGCCTTTCATGGCTTTCACGCTCCTTTTTTCTTTACTTTAAAGCTTATCTGCAAAGCTCAAAAGGACTTATGTCCCATTATTATTCCGCTCTTGCCTCCGCATGTCCAGCCCAACTGGAAAAGAATGAAAAAATTTTTAGAAGATAGAATTTTCACTCAATTTTCACTTAAGGATTGTAGAATGGAAAAAAGCGCGACGCCTGGCATAAAAAATGCGGAAATAGGCGCGCACAGTGGAAATTTAGACAAATGACGAGAGAAGCGGGGCTATGATATGGCAGACATCTACTTTGACGAACGCTACGGGCGTTTATTCGAAAAAATTGAAGCGGGGCATTTTGAGGTATTCGAATTTCAGCATGAGTCCGGTGCGATCCGGCATTCGTTCATCAAGCGTGAAATTCCTGTGCCGCTGGCTGGGCGGCAATATTATGATCTCGTGACGCCATACGGCTATGGCGGCCCGCAAATCCTGCACTGTGCAGAAGGCAAAAAAGAGGAATTGGTGCAGGCGTTTGAACGGGTGTTTCAGCGTTATTGCGCCGACAACGATGTTGTCAGCGAGTTCGTACGCTTCCATCCTGTGCTCCAAAATGCGCAAGACTTTCTGAAGTGCTACGATGCGGTGTATTTGCGCGATACCGTGGGGACGAACCTGGAAGACGGCGAGGCGTCCATCGACTTGGAATTCTCCAAATCGACGCGCAAGAACATCCGACAGGCGCTGAAGGCCGGTGTTGAATACCGCACTGTGCTAAATCCGCAGGACTTGAGTGCATTCAAGCGCATTTATTACGCAACAATGGAACGCAACCAAGCCGATTCGTTTTATTATTTCGGCGATGATTATTTTGAGGACTTGATGGCGCTGTTGGGCGGCAACGTGTTATTGGTTGAAGTGCTCTACAACGGGCAAGTCATCGGAGCAGGATTGAATTTCATTTACGGAAAGTTGGCGCATACGCATTTGTCAGGCACGCTTGCGGAGTTCAACCACCTGTCGGCAGCATCGGTGTTGAATTATGCGCTGGCTTTATGGGGAATTGAGCACGATGTGGCATTGATCCACGGCGGTGGAGGCCGGTCGAACAGCCCGGACGACAGCCTTTATCTTTTCAAAAAACAATTCGGCAGACAGACTGCTTTTAAATTTTACACCGGAAGAAAAATATGGAATAAAGCAGTTTATCACGAATTATGCGAACGGCTGGAGGCTGGAGGAAAACCGGAATTTTTCCCGGCATACCGTTCCGAGCCGGTGCGTCCGCAAGAACTTAACCGGGTATGAACAAATAATCAGCTGAAAGCAGAAAAATAGCGCGGTGGGCATCCTGGGATGCTCACCGCGCTTATTTATGTTGGAAATTACTGAGCTGTATAACCGCCATCGATGACAATCGTTTGGCCCGTGATGCTCTTCGCTTGTTCGCTTGCCAAGTAAATTGCGCAATCCGCAATTTCGCTGACCTCGAGCAGGCGTTTTTGCGGCACTAGCGGAAGCAGGACTTCAGCCAATACGTTTTCAATCGGTACATTGCGGGTCTTAGCCAAATCAGCCATTTGTCCGCGCACCAATGGTGTATCGACATAGCCCGGTGCAATTGCGTTTACCGTGATGCCGTGCTCTGCGCCTTCAAGGGCAGCAACTTTCGTCAAACCGATCACGCCGTGCTTCGCGCTATTGTATGCGGCTTTGCCGGCAAAGCCGATCAAGCCGTTGATTGATGAAATGTTGATGATGCGGCCGAATCCTTGCTCTTTCATGATCGGGAAAACCGTCTTCGTCAAGATGAACGGCGCCGTCAACATGATTTTCAGCATCAATTCGTATTTTTCTGTCGGGAATTCTTCGATTGGCGATACGTGCTGCAAGCCGGCGTTATTGATGACGATGTCGACGCGGCCATAAGCTTTTTTCGTTTCCGCAACCAGGTTTTGAAGTTCCGCTTCGCTAGTTACATCCGCTTTGACGCCCATTGCTTCAAAGCCTGAATTTCTCAACGATTGAGCTGCTTCTTGCAAAACCTCGTCATTGATATCCGACAAGACGACTTTCGACCCTTTTTCCGCGAAATGCTTTCCGATTTCAAAACCGATGCCGCGTGCAGATCCTGTGATAATAACGACTTTTTGTTCTACCATGTTAAATTCCTCCATTATTTTGTAATTTATTTTTTATTCGCGTTGTCAGGGGCATTAGACCAAGCCGATGCCGCCCATGATGATGCCGGCGATAACAGCGATTGTCGGAATGACCAACGCTACGACGAAGACATCTTTATACGTTTCTTTATGCGTCAAGCCTGTGACCGCAAGCAAGGTCAATAACGCACCGTTGTTCGGCAGGATGGACGCGCCAGAAGCCACTGCGGCCATCCGGTGGAACACTTCCGGGTCAATGCCGGTTGTCTGCGACAAATTATAGAACGTATCGCCGAGCGTGCTGAGCGCGATGCCCATGCCGCCTGAAGCGGATCCCGTGATCATCGCCATGATCTGGATTGCTAAAGATTGTGCGACCAATGGGTTGTCCGATACGTTGAGCAGCCATTCGGTGATGTTGTCGAATGCCGGAACAATCGCGATGACGGCTCCAAAACCGACAGCGGCACTGGTGTTGAGAATGGCCATGACAGAGCCCTTCGCGCCTTCATTGATCGAGAAGACGAACTTCTTGTAATCTTTCGCGTTGATCAGCATGATGCTGACGACGCCGAGAATCAAGGCATAAATCGGTTCTAATTTCACAACGTTCAGCAGCACGACGACGACAATCAGTGGAACCAATGATAGGAGCCAGTTCGGTGTTGAAGCCGCTTCATCCGAAGTCGATGCGCCGGCTTTTTCCTGTTGGACGAAGCCTTCGCCTTTAGCAGACAATTTTTTCTCGCGGTAAGCCAACCAGGCATAGCCGCCAACCGCCATGATCAACGTGGTGACAATTCCGATGACCGGCCCTGCGGTCGGCGTCGTATTGTAATAATCCATTGGGATCAAGTTTTGGATCTGCGGCGTTCCGGGCATCGACGTCATCGTAAACGTGAAGGCACCAAGTGCAAACGTGGGCACCAGCAATTTACGGGTGACATTGGCTTCCCGGAACAGCTCAAGCGCAATCGGGTAGACCGCGAAGACGACAACAAACAAAGAGACGCCTCCGTAGGTCAGTAAAGCCGATGCGATGAGGACGCCCAAAATCGCGCGTTTGCCCCCAATCAGCTGGGTGACTTTCTTGGCAACGGCCCTCGCCGCGCCTGTTTCTTCCATCAACTTTCCGAATACTGCACCAAGCAGGAAGATCGGGAACCACTTTTTAACGAATCCCACTAAACCTTCCATGTAAGTATCCGTATATGCCGTGTAGACATCGAGTCCGCTTAGGAGCGCGACGACGCCGGCTGCTAATGGAGCAACCCAAATAATCGACCATCCCAGATAGGCGAGTGCCAATAACAGGATCAATCCAATAAGAATGCTTAACATATGTACTCACCTCTTTTCCAATCCATAAAATTCCCTTTACTTTAGTAAAGCAATGCTCATTATACAGGAATAAAGATATATTGAAATAGATATTGCTTAGCGTAATAAATAATAAATTATTTCGATATTTTCATTTTTTCTTGTAATTTTATTAAAAATGCTCTTTAATTAAGCTTCTGTAGGAAAGACTGAAAGCGGTTATGTATTATTTTGCTTGCGGACATGAAATGTTTTTGAAATAAATGTTATTTTAGAATTATTTAATTAAGCTAAAAATGCAACGATTCAAAAACATTCAAAATTTGTCCGGTAAGCGGCTGCGTTCATTTGCTTCTTATTGGAGTTCTGCATTATTTTGGAGGGAAACTGATGGATTTATTGATTATTCTTTTGTCGCTGGGGCTGTTGATGTTCGCTGCCTATCGAGGCTATTCGGTGATTTTGTTCGCGCCGCTTTGTGCGCTGCTGGCGGTCTTCCTGATCGATCCAGGCAACATCCTGCCGTTTTACTCGGGTGTTTTCATGGAGAAGATGGTCGGCTTTATCAAGCTGTACTTCCCGGTCTTTTTGCTGGGCGCCATTTTCGGCAAAATCATTGAAATGTCCGGCATCGCGGAATCGATCGCCAAGACGATTGTGCGCTTGATCGGTGCCAAACAGGCGATGCTCGCCATTGTCATTCTCGGGGCGATTCTGACGTATAGCGGCGTCTCTTTGTTTGTCGCTGTTTTCGCGATTTACCCATTCGCTGTGCAATTATTCAAGCAAGCGGATATTCCGAAGCGCCTCATGCCAGCAACGATTGCGCTCGGGGCATTCACGTTCACGATGGACGCGCTGCCGGGCTCGCCGCAAATCCAGAACGTCATTCCGACATCGTTCTTCGGCACGGATATCTACGCCGCGCCGATTCTCGGCATCATCGGTGGAGCGGTCGTATTGTTCACGGGCTTAAGTTATCTTGAGTTCAGGCGCAGACAGGCGAAAAAAGCAGGAGAAGGCTATAGCGGCTTCGCAACCGATGCACCGCGTGTCGATACGCACGGCAAAGAAGAAGATGCCAGCTTAGCGCTGTCCTCAAACCAATCGTTATTCAAGCAGATTTTCGCTTTCGTGCCGCTCATTTTGGTAGCGGTCATGAACAATTATCTGGTGAAAGCAATCCCGGGCTGGTACCCGAACGGCTTCGACTTCGCCGCTATGGGGCTCGACAGCTATTCGATCGATGTCTCGGCGAACGTTGCCATCTGGGCCGTTGAAATTGCACTCGTTGCCGGCATTCTTGCTGCGCTTGCCTTCGATTGGAAGCGGGTCACAGCGAACATGAAAGAAGGGCTCAACACGAGCATCAACGGTTCGTTATTGGCCGTCATGAATACGGCGTCCGAATACGGCTTCGGCGGCATCATCGCAGCCCTTCCCGGCTTCGCGAAAATCAGCGCCGGCATATCCGGCACATTCACCAATCCGCTGGTCAACGGCGCCGTTACGACAAGCGCCTTGGCTGGCATCACGGGATCCGCTTCCGGCGGCATGGGCATCGCGCTCAGCGCCATGGGCGACCAATTCAACCAAGCCATTGCTGCGGCCAACATTCCGCCGGAAGTCATGCACCGCGTCGTCGCGATGGCGTCCGGCGGCATGGACACCTTGCCGCATAACGGCGCGGTCATCACGCTGCTTGCGGTGACCGGCCTGACGCACAAGCAATCATATGGAGATATTTTCGTGATCACGATCATCAAGACATTGGCGGTGTTCGTCGTCATCGCGGTTTATACCTTGTTTGGGATTGTCTAGGTAATAGAAGGAAATTAAAAAACAGGACACGGCAAAATCATGCCGTGTCCTGTTTTTTTGACGTCATTTTGCGGTTCTGGTAAAAACCATGCGGTGTTTAGGTTTCGGGCAAAACGGTTATTGATTAAGAACAAGTGTTCGTATATGCTGAAGGTAATGGCAGCGAACGATGAGAAAGAAGGGGTTCATATGTATGAAGAGATGGAGCGGCGGCCAATCATTTGCATCGATATGCGCAGCTTTTATGCGAGCTGCGCGGCAGTAGACCTTGGCTTGGATCCAATGACGGCGTGCATCGCAGTCATCGGCAACCAGGAACGGCGGGGCAGTGTGGTGCTGGCCGCATCGCCAGTGCTGAAACGGGATTTCGGGGTGCGCACGGGCACGCGGCTGTTTGAGATTCCGGATGACCCGCGCATCCAGAAAATCGAGCCGAAGATGGGCTTTTTCTTGAAAGTATCGATGGAAATCACCAAGCTTCTGGCGCAATATGTGCCGTCGGAAGCAATCCATGTCTACAGCGTCGATGAAAGCTTCGTCGACCTCACCGGCACGGAAAAGCTATGGGGCACACCGGAGACGCTTATTGCCCGCATCCAGGACGACATCATCCGGCAGTTTTCACTGCCGTCGGCGATCGGCATGGGACCGAATATGCTGCTGGCAAAACTGGCGCTCGACCTGGATGCGAAAAAGACGGGATTTGCGCATTGGACATTCGAAGACGTAGAGGCGAAGCTTTGGCCGGTCACGCCGCTCAGCAAGATGTGGGGAATCGGCTCGCGCTTGGAAAATACATTGAACGGCATGGGCATCTTTTCGGTCGGCGATTTGGCGCGTGCGGAGCTTACGAACCTCGAAGACGTGTTCGGCATTGTCGGCAACCAGCTTTACCACCATGCCTGGGGCATCGATCTGTCTGAGCTTGGTGCACCGCTCGTCGAAGGGCAGGTCAGCTATGGAAAAGGGCAGATTCTGTACCGCGATTACACGACCGTCGAAGAGATTTCCGCGGTGCTGCTGGAAATGGCGGAAGACGTGGCGATGCGCGCCCGCACCGCAGGCAAAGCTGGCCGTACGGTGACGCTCGCGGTCGGCTACAGCAAGCACGCGTTCGGCGGCGGCTTTAACCGAGCGCTGACGATCGAAGAAGCAACGAACGACACGCTGAAATTATACCGGGCGTGCCAGAAGCTATTGAATGAATTTTATATCGGGCGCCCCGTACGCCGTTTGTCCATCACGCTCGGCAAATTGGAAGACGAAACGTCGATGCAGCTGAGCTTGTTCGAGCAGCGCAAATGGCAGACGCGGCGCTTGGGCGGCGCGATGGACCAGCTGCGCCAGAAATACGGCTCGACTGCGGTGCTGCGCGCGGTGTCGTATACGGAAGCGGGCACTGCACGGGAACGCGCGAAACTGATCGGCGGCCACAAGGCGGACGGCAATCCGTTTACGCCAGAAGGCTGATTTATTTCAAAAACCGAATTATTTTCTCCTCTTGCTGAATGATTTTTGCTAGAATAAAAAAGATTGAATAGACACAATACATACATTACAGCAAGGGGAAAAGAACATGCGCGTATTTTTGGAGTTGGGCTGGTTTTTCAAGGAACGGAAAAAGCAATACGCCATTGGCATTTTCATGCTGCTGATTGTGGCATTCCTCGGCGTCCTGCCGCCGCGCATCATCGGTTTAATCGTCGATGAAATCAGCCGCGGCACCTTGACCGCAGGTTTTCTAGGAAAGTGGCTAGGTGTTCTCGCGGCAGCGGCGCTCGGCATGTACGTGCTGCGTTATGCCTGGAGGCTGATGATTTTCGGGTCGGCGATCATTCTGGCGCGCGATTTGCGCGAGAATTTGTTCCGCCATTTCACGCGGATGTCGCCTTCGTTCTACCAGAAGCGGCGCGTCGGTGATTTGATGGCGCATGCGACGAATGATTTGCAGGCGGTGCAGCAAACGGCCGGTGCAGGCGTCTTGACGCTCGTCGATTCGATTGCGACAGGCGGCTTCGTTATTGCCGCGATGGCGCTGACGGTCAGTTGGAAATTGACGTTGATCGTCTTGCTGCCGCTGCCGTTGATGGCCTACATGACGAATTATTACGGGAAATTGATGCACGAGCGCTTCCACGGCGCACAAGCTTCTTTTTCCGGGCTCAACGACAAGACGCAGGAAAGCATATCCGGCATGAAAGTGATCAAGACCTTCGGCCAGGAGCAGCAGGACATTGAAGACTTCAAACGCATGTCCGGCGAAGTCGTCGACGAGAACATCCGCGTGGCAAAAATCGATTCGATGTTCGACCCGACCATTTCGGCAATCATCGGCGTCTGTTACTTGCTGGCAATCGGTTTCGGTTCGTATTTCGTGGTCGGCGGCGAGATGACAATCGGCGATTTGATCGCGTTTACCGCGTATCTTGGATTGCTCGTCTGGCCGATGCTGGCATTCGGCTGGCTCTTCAACATCGTCGAACGCGGGCGGGCTTCCTACGACCGCATCCGGGCGCTGCTCGCGCAGCCGGCTGAAATCGATGACCGGGAAGACGCCATTGACCGGCGGCCGACAGGCGATATCGAGTTTTCGCTCCAAAAGTTCCAGTTCACCGGCGACGAACGCTCGGCGCTGCGGGACATCCATTTCACCATCAAGCGCGGCGAAACGCTGGGCATCGCCGGCAAGACCGGTTCCGGGAAATCGGCGATTTTGCGCTTATTGCTGCGGGAGTTCGACAATTACGAAGGCGATATTACATTCGATGGCGTGTCCATCAACCGCTATAAAAAACAGCGGCTGCGTGAAGCAATCGGCTATGTGCCGCAGGATCATTTCCTGTTTTCGGCGACAGTGGCCGGCAATATCGCATTTGCCCGCCCGGATGCTTCTATAGAAGAAATCCACCAAGCAGCAAAGCTTGCGCATATCCACGACGACATCCTGAACTTCACGTTCGGCTATGACACCGTTGTCGGGGAGCGGGGCGTATCGCTGTCAGGCGGCCAAAAGCAGCGGATTTCCATCGCCCGTGCGCTGATGATGGAGCCAGAATTGCTCATCTTGGATGATTCACTGTCCGCAGTGGACGCCAAAACCGAAGAAGCGATATTGGAATCGCTGAAAAAAACCCGCACCGGCGAGACGACGATCATCACGTCCCACCGGTTGAGCGCGATCCAGCATGCCCATCAGATTCTGGTCATGCACGAAGGAACGGTTGCGGAAATCGGCACACATGAAAGTTTAATGAAGAAAAAAGGGCGTTATTTCGAAATGTATGAGCTGCAGCAGCTTGAAGCGCTCGTCGAAATGGGAGGCGAAGCGTAATGGAAAAGCAGCGTGAATTGACCGGAAAAGACCAATGGCTCGTCTTCAAACGGCTGCTTGGGTATTTATTGCCGCATAAGAAAATGGTGGCGTTGGCAATGGGCCTCCTCGTCCTGACGGTCATCGGCGACGTCTTAGGGCCAATCCTCATCAAGACGTTCATCGATGATTATTTAACGCCAGGGAATTTCCCGACAGGACCCGTCGTTGGGCTCGCAGTAGCGTACGTCTTTATCCAGGCGTCGAATGTCGTCATCAGTTATTTTCAATTATTGAAGTTCCAGGAAGCGGCGCTGAAAATCATCCAGCAGCTGCGCATCGATGTCTTCACGAAAGTGCAGAACCTCGGGATGCGCTATTTCGACCGCACACCGGCAGGCAGCATCGTGTCGCGCGTCACGAATGACACCGAAGCGATCAAGGAAATGTTCGTCAGCGTGCTCATCGGCTTTCTGCAAAGCGCGTTCCTTGTGGTCGGCGTCTATATCGCGATGTTCATCCTCAATGTGCGCCTGGCGTTGATCACCGTCGTGTTGCTGCCGATTCTGGGCTGGATCATCTACTTGTACCGCAAATACAGCTCGGTGTTCTACCAGGATCTGCGCGAACGCCTCGGGCAATTGAACGCGAAGCTGTCGGAATCAATCCAAGGCATGGGCATGATTCAGGCTTTCGGCCAGGAGTCGCGTTTGCAGGATGAATTCAACGACATCAATCGCCAGCACTGGCAAGCTGGCAAGCGCAACATCAAAATCGACGGGCTGTTATTGCGTCCGGCAATCGATTTGGTCTACGCGTTGGCGCTCATCATGGTGCTCAGCTATTTCGGCATCACGTCTTTCTCAAACTCTGTGGAAGTCGGAGTCATTTATGCATTCGTAACGTATATCGACCGCTTTTTCGAACCGATCAACCAAGTGATGCAGCGGCTGTCCATTTTCCAGCAGGCGATTGTCGCGGCTTCGCGTGTCTTCGCATTGCTCGATGAAGAAGACCTGGTTCCGAAGCAGGCCGGGACAGCGGGCGAAATCAGCAAAGGCGAAATCGAATTCCGCAATGTGACATTTTCCTATGACGGCCAAACCGACGTATTGAAAAACATCTCGTTCAAGGCACTGCCGGGGCAAACCGTCGCGCTGGTCGGCCACACCGGCAGCGGGAAAAGCTCGATCATCAATTTGCTGCTGCGCTTTTACGAGTTCTCGGATGGCGATATCCTGATCGACGGCCAGTCGGTGAAAGAATATGCTGCAGCGGAACTGCGCAATAAAATCGGCCTCGTGCTGCAGGACCCGTTCTTGTTCTACGGCACGATCGAAAGCAATATCCGGCTTCATAACAGCGCCATGACTGACGAAGAAGTGCGGGCGGCGGCACAATTTGTCCAAGCCGATAAATTCATCAATAAATTGCCGGACGGCTTTCACCAAAAAGTGACGGAACGCGGTTCAACGTTTTCCAGCGGGCAGCGACAATTGGTGGCATTTGCCCGGACGATGGCGGCAGACCCGAAAATCCTGGTCCTCGATGAAGCGACAGCGAACATCGATACCGAAACCGAAGTGGCGATCCAGCAAGGGCTAAAGCGCATGCGGCTGGGGCGGACGACGATTGCGATCGCGCACCGTCTGAGCACAATCCAGGATGCAGATTTGATCCTCGTGCTGCACCACGGCGAAATCGTCGAACGGGGCACACACCAGCAATTGCTGGCGCACCGCGGGCTTTACCACAAAATGTATTTGCTGCAAAACGGCATCGTCGAAACAGCGAAAAGATAGACAGGGCGGCTCCGGCCGCCATTTTTCATGCACAATCCATTCCAGCAATTCGGCAAAAAACCGAATCTGGTCTTAGAAGAAATAAATGTACAAAACTACATAAGGTTTTATTGAATAAAAAAAGAACGTAACAAGAACTAGAGCTGAAACAACTGAAAAAAGGGCAAATTCGCAGTTCAGCGCCCAATGTCCACAAAGATGTCACAGGCAAAGGGGCAGTGATGTAGAGGGAAATTTGGTAAGATAGGGGAAGATACCAAAGGAGTGACTTTTGTGGGGACCGATATCAATTTATTTCTGGCGTTTGGCGCGGGATTCCTGAGTTTTATCTCTCCGTGTACATTGCCCTTGTATCCAGCATTCCTATCTTATATAACAGGAATGACGCTGGATGAAATCAAGAACGACAAAAAGACGATGCAGCGGCGCGGCATGTTCCACACGCTATTCTTCTTGCTAGGCTTTTCAACCATTTTCATCGCATTAGGATTCAGCACTTCTTTCTTCTATGAATGGTTCTTGCGCTACGATGATTTGATTCGCCAGATGGGTGCGATTTTCATCGTCATCTTCGGACTGATCGTCGTCGGAATCTTTACACCGAAATTTTTGATGCAAGACCGGAAGTTCGCTTTTAAAAACCGGCCGGGTGGTTTCTTGGGCACATTCGTCATCGGCCTTGCGTTTGCGGCAGGCTGGACGCCTTGTACCGGACCGATCACAGCGGCGATCTACGCGCTGGCAGCAACCAACCCGGGTTCGGGCATTTGGTATATGCTCGCTTACGTCCTTGGATTCGGCATTCCGTTCTTCGTGCTGTCATTCTTTGTCGCACAGACCGGATGGCTGCGACGCAATAGCCAAAAAATCATGAAAGCGGGCGGCTACATCATGATTGCTGTCGGCATCTTGCTATTCTTCGACGGAATGACGTATATTATACGTATCCTAAGCCCGTTCTTCGGCGACTTCCAAGGATTTTAATTAACTAAGCAGGTGGAGAAAATGAAAGAAATGTTCGATATAGAAACCAGGCTGAAAGCAGAGGAGGGGCGGCATGTTTGAATGGATTTCTCCTGAGCTGATGCTCATTGCCACAACGATCGGCGCAGCCGGCATGGGGGTTCTGGCCATGTTCGTGCGCTCCAAATCAGCGAAAAAGCCGGCTTCGGCGAAAAAGATCATTTTGCCACCGTTGTTCATGTCGACCGGTGCATTGATGTTCATCTTCCCATTTTTCCGGGTAGCACCGATGCAAATTGTCGAAGCGCTGCTAGTCGGCATGCTGTTTTCGACGGTGCTTATCTGGACATCGAAATTCGAAGTGCGTGACGGCGACATCTACTTGAAGCAATCGAAGGCATTCGTCTTCATCCTGATCGGCTTGCTGCTGGTGCGTTTGATCGGCAAAGTAATCTTGAGCGCGACGATCGATATCGGCGAACTCGGCGGCATGTTCTGGATCTTGGCATTCGGCATGATCGTCCCATGGCGCCTCGCGATGTTCTTCCAGTTCAAGAAACTGCAAGACAAAACGGAAAACGCTGTTCCTCAATAGAGGTACAGCGTTTTTTATTTTATATTTTTTTAATAGCCTTTTCATTTCGCTTCAGCCGGACGCTTTCCGCGGGAACGGCTTCAGTCTCCTCGTCGCTAACGCTCCTGCGGGGCCTTCAGCTCGCGTCGCTACGCTGCTCCCGCTGGAGTCGCCGGCTGACGCTTCATTCAAAGGTATCTCTTAATAGCAAAAAGGTTCTTTTATAAAAACACGAAAGATAAATTTACTGACGTATGCTTTGGAATCTAGATATGGAGCAAAACAGCCGAGACGCCTGCGGGATAGCGAGACAGCCGAGACCCCGGAAGCACGCGATAGCGGGCTGAGGAGGCTTGGCGCTCGCCCGCGGCAAGCGCAGCGGTTTTGCGGAATATCGGCTACCACATGAATCTAAAAAAGCTGGTTCTACACTAAATGTTGGGGTGTTCACACAATTTATCCCAAA